>JBAUIH010000109.1:0-12859 GCA_049682755.1 Candidatus Aminicenantales bacterium
CGACATTTCCTCGCTCTTGTACCGCACCCGCCCTAACCCGTAGTGCTCTTTCCCATTCCCAAACGCCCCCTCGATCCGATTCCTCTCCTTCTGCTTCTTCCGATACCAAGGATCTTTCGCCTGTTCTCTCGCCTTCCGGCCCAAGGGTTTAAACGAGGGCCTAACTCTCAGTTGCTCCAAATCGGCACGGTTGGCACGCGTCCCATACTTCGCGTCGGCCACAAAATACGGCGGGAGTTTCCCGAAGCGCTCCACATAGGCGGCCACATGATCGACGGCGTACCCTGATTCGTTGAACGCCTCATGCTTCCAATGATCCATAAACAAAAACCCGTCCACCTGCACCAGCGCCCCCTTCGCTCCAAACTCCGTCTCCTTCGCCTGCTTCCCCGTCTTCACCGGCCTCACATACGGCCTGTACAAACTCACAATCCGGTTCGCGATCCGGTTCGTCTTTGCCTTGTACATCTCCCACTGCTGGCGGAAAATCTCCTTCGCCACCCGATACCGGAGGCGGATCGCCTTCCCCGCATCTCTCGCTTTTTGAAGAACTTGCCCCAGTTGTTTCAGTTTCCTTCTCACGTACTGCAACATCGCCTTCTTCGCCTTGGCAATGACTTTTTTCGTCTTCCTCTTGTTCTTCGCAAACTTCAAGTATTCCTGTTCCGCCTTTCGCCGTCGCGTCCGCATCCTCCCGCCCAGCTTCCGGATCGTCCGGACCAACCACCGCCTCACGTCGTTCAACAACCCGACATCCGTCGGATATTTTATTTCCTCCGGAAACACCGTCGCGTCCACCAGCATCCCTCTCGCCCGAATGATCCCGCGCTCGATCAAGACCGAATACGTCTTCTTCTCCAACTCCTTGAAAAACTTCGGTCCCAGGCGCTTGCGCACCCGCGCCAGCGTACTCGGGTCGAGCGTCTCCTCGGTGGCCATCGAATGAAAACCGCAAAACGCCTGCATGTACGGATTCTCCAGCACTTCGGCCACAACCTCCCGGTCGCTGAGCTTCGTCATATGCTTGAGCAAAAGAAGCCCCAGCACCAACTGCGCGTCTTTTGCCGGACGGCCCACATCGGAAAAATATTTGCCATACTCGGCCTCGAGTTCCTCCCAGGGAATGAGCGCCGCGATCCGCAGCCAGCGGTTTCCTTCGTCCAAACTCCCACCAAACGGAAAAAGCTCAGGAAAAAGGGCTTGGGTCTTGCGGTCTTTGGCTCGATACATGTCGGCGAGCTCCTTCGGAAAGTGCACGCTTTTTTGGGGGTCTAACGTGAAAAACGTGCATTTGAGGCATGAAAGATGCCCGCAATATAGCATGAATCTATCGTGAAATCAAGAGTTTACGCAAAGTCAAGAGCTTTTTCAGCAGACCCTATAATAGCTCTCGTTGCGGCCCCGGCGCGAACTCCAGCCGCAACAGTCCGGATCGCACTCACAGGGGGGCTGGGGATTGTTCTTTGATTCCGCCGGCTTGGGCGTTCCCGTCCTCTCCTCTTCCCTTTCCTGCATGATGACTGCTCCCTTATCGAGGATTCTCACTTCCCGGCAGCATCCCCTGCGTCCTCGCAACAGCCGGAGGACTCGTTGTGCTTCCTGACCGCGTCTGAGAACAGGCCGATGCCGTCAATCACCGCCTCTCTTTTTTCGAGCGGCACAAGCTCCAGGACCCGGCCGAAATAATCGTTGAACGTGGCCTCTAGGTCGGAAAACACCCTGCGACCCTGCTCGGTCAGCGAGATGGCGACGCACCGCCTATCTTTTTCGTTGGCCAGGCGGCTGACCAGCCCGACCGTCACCAGCCCCTGGATCGTCCGGCTTAACGTGCTGGTGTCAAGACCGATCGAGGCGGAGAGCTCGACGAGCGAAACCTCTTGTCTGCATCCGACCTCGAGAAGGGTATGGCATTGGGCGAGCGTCAGGCCGCAGCATCCCGTATCCGGTTTGAAGGGGCTGGTGATTTCGCGTTCGAGCTGTCGCAGTTTCTCCCGGAGAAAGCGAATTTTTTGGATGTCCATTGGATAACCTTATCAGGTAAGCAAATATTATTTCATTCCACAATAATTGTAATATACAATCATTTTATATGTCAAGTCTGAACTTCTTTCCGGAAAAATCCCCTCGGCTTCTCTTGTCGTTCACCTTACGCTTCCCTTCGTAAGCGAGATTGCGGGCGACATGGAGTATCTTTCTAATTATGGTTGACGAGAAGGCCCGTTGGCATGCCCTAGTGTCCCGTCTCGTAAATTCCTCGCCTAAGTCTTCTGCTTAGACGGGACACTTCCAGGGGGGAGTCAAGCTCCCCCCTCGGCGCGTCGCTGACCCCCTGAGGGGACCGACGCCGTCCCCCTCAAACTCCCCCGCGGCGGCGCGTCTTCCGCTGATTTTGCCTTCGCCAAGTTACTTGTGAGACGCACCACTAGAGAGCCTCTCGTCGGGAGGCGAAAGCTGATATGTCTCACCGGTCGCAGGGGGAATTCAGGCCCTGCCAGGGATGGCGCGGCCGGCAAAGTGATGAAATCGGCCAACCGTCGGGAGTGAGAAGCCGAAAAGGTCCCCCCTGCGCGTTGATTTCTATTTACTCAAGCGCTCCAGATTTTCCGGCACCACCGATGGTTCGCACGGCCGGTCTACTTCTTCCCGACCGGTGACTTGGCGTCCTCGCCGCTGACGCGGGCCGCCCAGAGGAGCCCCCGCTTGACGATCTTGCGCGCCTCCGGCACGTCGAAGTCCTTGGCCACGTGGCCGAGCGAGGTGTAGAAGACACGGCCTTTCCCGTACATCTTCTTCCAGACGACCGGCATGACCACCCCCTCGATCCAGTAGGCGTGCTCCCCGGAGAAAGTGGTCGTCGCCAGCACCTCATTGATCGGGTCAACGTGCATGTAATACTGCTCGGAGTTCATGTCGAAGTCGGACAGCCCCTTGGTAATGGGGTCGTCGTGATCGATGATGTTGACCCGGTAAGGGATGACGCCGCCGGGGTGGGAAACCCACTGCCCGCCGACCATGAACTGGTACTCGACGTTGCTCCGGTGGGCGTCGCCCAGACCGCCGTGCCAGCCAGCCAGCCCGACGCCGCTCTTGATCGCCTCCTCCAGACCTTTTTCCTGCTCGGGCTTGATCTCTGACATGGTGAAGATGTGGACGATGAGGTCGAGGGATTTGAGCTTCTCGCCATCCAGATAGCTGTCGAGCGAAGGCGAGATTTCGACCTCGAACCCCTGCTTTTCGAGCCAGGGCGCGAATATGTCAACGCATTGTTTGGGCTCATGCCCTTCCCAGCCTCCCCAGACGAAAAGGGCTTTCTTCTTGGGCGCCGGGCCGGCATTCACCGTTGCCGCCAGACAAAAGATAAAAGCGACAGCAAGAATGGTTTTGGCGCCGCCGCCGAATATCGCATCAAAACAAGTCGATTTCATAGTCGCCTCCTTTATTGGGGACAGTATATCATTTTCCTTTCTTTAATGACCCCTTCACTTTAGACAAATCGGGAACATCATATACTGTCCCCAATTATTAATGCTTCTCTTCACCCTCTCCCTCCCCTCTGCCGTCATGGGAGAGGCATTATCTGTTTTATTCAGGTCAGTCTATCGGTCGGCTAATTTTGCGGTCTTGTCGTTCGGGCCACATTTATAAATTTTATGGCATCCCCGAAACAGCGCCTTCTCAAGAACGCCGGCCAAACACCCGCCGGAATTATTGAAGTTCGCGGAGCCAGATATTCCGGTAGCGGACGGGATTCTCATGGTCTTGGAGTGAAAGCGGCAGCCTGATGTCGTGGGGTTTGTAGGGTGGCCGCGCTTTGTGAACCGTCGGTCCCGTCAGCTCGACGGTGTCGTGCACCAGGACGCCGTTGTGAAGCACGGTCATCCGCGCCGGCTGGAGAAGTTCCCCGGCCGCGTCGAACCTCGGCCGGCGAAAGATGATGTCAAAGCTTTGCCATTCGCCCGGCTTCCGGCAGGCATTGACCAGAGGCGGGTATTGACCGTAGATGGCCGCCGCCTGCCCGTCGGCATAGGTCCGGTTGCTGTAGGAATCGAGCACCTGGACTTCGTACATGTCCATCAGGAAGACACCGCTGTTCCCGCGCTCCTGGCCTTCGCCTTTCACCTCGACCGGCGCGGCCCACTCGACGTGGACTTGGCAATTCCCAAACTCCTTCTTAGTCCGTATAGTCCCCGTCTTGGCCACGACCTCGACATAGCCGTTCTCGACCTTCCACCCGGCCGGACCGCCCTTCCCGTCCTCCCACTGGCTCAGGTCCTTCCCGTCAAAAAGGACGATGGCGTCCGCTGGCGGAGGCGCGGGCAGCCCCGCCGGTCCCGGGTCGACGACCGGCGGCACTGGCCTGCTCAGATCATGAATGGCCCATCTCTCCAGGTCCACCTTCTGAGCGGCCGCGCTGGTTGACTCCCGGGAGGCGCAGGCCGCTAGCAAGCCCGGCATGACTAGCAGGACGACGGCGAGCACCAGTATCTCTTTCATCGGCTATTCCTCCCGGCCTTACAGCGACCAGCCCTGCCGGTATTCTTTGTGAAGATACTGGTTGGCCTCGGGCAGGTTGGGGAATTCCATCTTCACAGGGTCCCACTCCAGAACGGTTTTGGCCTCCGCCATCCTCATGGCGATGTTTCCGAGCAGCATCACCTCGGTCAGAGTGCCCGAATAGGAAAAATCCGTTGTCGATTTTTTGCCCTCTTTGATGGCGGCGATCCATTCCTCGTGGATGCCCGGAGACCGGGGGATGCTCTTCTCGGGACGCTTGTATTCTTTCATCAGTTTCTCCGGGAGAAGCCGCGGATTCTCTCCGTACGTGCCGCACATCAACATCCCCTTCGTCCCGACGAACAGGCATCCCCCTCCATCGTCGCCCATCATCCGGCCGCTCTCGAGCTCCTTGGGCCGCAGCGGCATCAGTCCCCCGTCATACCAGGTCAATTTCGCCGGCGGCATGTCGCCGCGCGCGGGGAACTCGTAGGTGACGATCTCGGCCACCGGGTAGGAGTCCTTGGTGAACTTGGTCGAGACGGCCTGGATCGTTTTCGGATGGCCCAGCTTGAGCGCCCAGAAGGGCTGGTCCATCAGGTGCGCGCCCATGTCGCCCAGTGCGCCCGTCCCGAAATCCCACCAGCCGCGCCAGGAAAAGGGATGATAGGCCGGGTGGAAATAGCGCCACGGCGCCGGCCCGATCCAGAGGTTCCAGTCCAAGGTCGGCGGGCAGGAGGGCATCTCCTCCGGCGCGTCGATGCCCTGGGGCCAGATCGGCCGGTTGGTCCAGACGTGGACCTCATGCACCGGCCCGATGGCGCCGTCCCAGATCCACTCGTTGATCAACCGGGCGCCTTCCTTGGAATGGCCCTGGTTGCCCATCTGGGAAACGATCCCGGCCTTCTTCGCTTCTTCGGCCAGCACCCGGGCCTCCTTGATCGTATGGGTCAGGGGCTTCTGGACGAAGACGTGCTTGCCCATTCTGATGGCCATCAGGGCGATCACGGCGTGGGTGTGGTCCGGCGTGGTGACCGTGACGGCGTCGACGTCCTTTTCTTTTTCCAGCATCTCGCGGAAGTCGCGGTACTTGGCGGCCCGGTAGTACTTCTCCTGCTGCTCGGGCGTGTTGTCCTCGCTCTTCAGGAACCTGGCCATCATCTCGTCATCGACATCGCAGACCGCCACGATGTTCTCGGTGCTGCAGCTGGCGATGTCGGACTGGCCTTTGCCCATGACCCCAACACAGCCGATGTTCAGAGTGTCGCTCGGTGCCTTATAGCCCTTGCCGCCGAGGATATGCCGGGGAACAATCATCAGCCCGGCCGCGGCGGCGGCCGACTTCCCCATGAATTCCCGTCGTGTTATGTTTTTCATCATTCCTCCTGGGGGATGCTCCCCGAGGTGCCGCCCTTCGAGTCAAGCGCCTCCGGAAACATCCGGTGAATAAGATCAGGATAAGATTTATACGGACTCGGGCATTTTGTCAACAAAGCCGCTTATCGCTCAGAGGTGGTCGGCCAGGATCTTGATGCCGATCAGGATCAGGATCATTCCTCCGAGAAGCTCCGCTCTCCGGCCGATGACCTTCCTCAGGGCCGGTCCGATCTTCATACCCAGGACCGTCACGATGAAGGCCACAACCCCGATCACCACGGCCGGGAAGAGGATGGCCACCCGTAACGCCGCCAGGCTCAGCCCGACGGCCAGGGCATCCAGGCTGGTCGCCACCGAGAGCACGAGGAGCGATAGACCGCGCGTCGGGTCATTCCGCCGGTCCGGAGAGTCTTTTCCCGGCCTCAGCGACTCGAAGATCATCTTCCCCCCGACGGCGAGGAGGAGCCCAAAAGCCAACCAGTGGTCGTACCTGGCGATATGCTGGATGAGCTTCTCTCCGGCCGCCCAGCCGAGGACCGACATCAGGAACTGGAAGAACCCGAAGGAGAAGGCCAGGCGGAGAGTTTGGCCGCCCGTCGCCGGCCTCAGGCTCAACCCGAGGCCGAGGGAGACGGCAAAGGCATCCATGGCCAGGGCCAGGGCGATCCCCAGGACCAGCCATAGGCTCACTCCGTTTCTCCTTCCGGCGCGTCCATGTTTGAAGCCGCTATTCTAGGCCAAACCGGCCCGCTTCACAACCTTAATGAAAATCCGAATCCCTGATAGCGCCCCAAGTGCAATTAAGAGAAATAGTGCTGACTGCATCCGCGCCGGAAGCATGCGCAAACCGGCCCGATTGGGGTATAATAGGGGATTGTATCAGGCGATCCATGGACGAGAGAATCACCCTCCGCGGCGTGCGGGTCCATAACCTGAAAAACGTCGACCTCGACATCCCGCTCTACAAGTTCATCGTCGTCACCGGGGTCAGCGGCTCCGGTAAGTCCTCTCTCGCTTTCGACACTCTCTACGCCGAGGGCCAGCGCCGCTATATCGAATCGCTCTCCGCCTACGCCCGCCAGTTCCTGGAGCGCATGGACAAGCCCGACGCCGACCTGATCGAGGGGATCACCCCGGCCATCGCCATCCAGCAGAAGGCGGCCACGAAGAACCCCCGCTCGACCGTGGCCACGGTCACCGAGATCCATGATTTCCTGCGCGTCCTCTTCGCCCGCATCGGCACGGTCCATTGCCTGAAGTGCGGACAGCCCGTCCGCCGGGATACCATCGATGCGATCGTCGAGACCCTGTTCCGGCTACCCCCCCGCAGCCGGGTGACGATCTCCTTCTCCTGGCCGCTGGAAAAGGGGACGGCCCTCCTTCAGAAGGAGGGATTTTTCCGGATCATCAAGAACGGCACGGTCGTCGAGCTCGAGAATGTCCGGCTCCCTAAGAAAGGCAACCTCGACGTCTTCGTCGACGGACTCGCCCTCGACCCGGACGACCGGGAGCGGCTGGTCGATTCCCTGGAAATGGCCTTCAAAAAGGGCGCCGGCCGGATTAGGGTCCGGGCCGAAGGCGGACGGGAATTTCTGTTCTCGGACAAGCTCGAATGCAAGACCGACGGGATCGTCTACGAAGAGCCTTTCCCCAACCTCTTCTCCTTCAACAGCCCCCAGGGGGCCTGCCCGGAATGCCACGGCTTCGGCGACCTGGCCGTGCTGGACGAGGACAAGATCATCCCGAATAAAAACAGGAGCCTCGAGGACGGCGCCATCGAGCCCTGGACGAAACCCGTGTCCAGCTGGTGGATGAAAGGGCTGCTGCGGGAAGCCAGGCGGAGACGGATCCCGACGCATGTTCCTTATCGGGCGCTCCAACCAGACCAACAGCGTTTCGTCATGGAGGGCGGCGGGAGGTATGAGGGAGTCAAGGGATTTTTCGACTGGCTGAAGGCCAAGAACTACAAGGTCCAGGTCCGGGTCTTCCTGAGCCGCTACCGGAAATATGTCCCCTGCCCTTCCTGCGGCGGGAACCGGCTCAATGCCCGCGCCCTTAGCGTCAAGGTCGGCGGGCTCTCCATCGGCGACGTCACCCGCCTGACGGTCAAAGAAACCGCCGCCTTCTTCCGCGGCCTCCAACTCACGGCCTACGAACGCCACGTCGCCGAGAAATTAGTGGCCGAGATCCGCGGCCGGCTGAAGTTTCTCCTCGAGGTCGGCCTTGACTACATCACCCTGGACCGGATGACCTTCACGCTGAGCGGCGGCGAGGCCCAACGCATCAATCTGGCCGCCGCCCTGAGCGCCTCGCTCGTCGGGACGCTTTTCGTCCTGGACGAACCGTCGATCGGCCTCCACGCCCGCGACAACCGCCGGCTGATCGAGATCCTCAAGTCCTTGAAAGAAATCGGCAACACCGTCCTGGTGGTCGAGCACGACCCGGAGATCATCCGCTCGGCCGAAGAGATCATCGACCTCGGACCCAGGGCCGGCGAGCACGGAGGCGAGATCCTGTTCTGCGGCCCGCTGGCCGAGTTTCTCGAAAAGAAGGACTCCCTGACCGCGGAATATCTCAGGGGGGAAAGAGAGGTCGCCGTCCCCTCGGGGCGGCGCCGGGGCGCCGGCTATATCGCCGTTTACGGCGCCTCCAAACACAACCTGAAAAATATCGACGTCCGGATCCCCCTCGGGACCTTCACCTGCATCACCGGGGTCTCGGGCTCGGGAAAGAGCACGTTGCTCCACGATGTCCTCTACCTCGGCTGGACCGGCGAATCCACGAACGGGTTCAAGGAAATCCGCGGCTTCGAGCTCATCGACAAGATGATCATGGTGGACCAGTCGCCGCTGAGCACATCGCCCCGCTCCATCCCCGCCACCTACACCAAGGCCATGGACGGCATCCGCGACCTCTTCAGCCAGACGCGCGAGGCCAGGGCCCTGGGGTACGGTCCGGGATTCTTCTCCTTCAACACGGCGGGCGGGCGCTGCGAGGAGTGCAAGGGAGCCGGACAACAGATCATCGAGATGCAGTTCCTGTCGGACGTCGTCCTGACCTGTGAAGCCTGCAAGGGGAAGCGCTTCCGCAGCGACATCCTCGAGGTCAAGTACGACGGAAAGAATATCGACGAGGTCCTCAACCTGAGCGTCAGCGAGGCGCTCGACTTCTTTTTCGACCGGGCCGACATCCTCAAGAAGCTCTCTCCCCTGGATGAGGTCGGACTCGGTTATCTGCGATTGGGGCAGCCCACGACAACCCTCTCGGGTGGCGAGCTCCAGCGCATCAAGCTCGCCTACCACCTCGTCCACGAGCGGGAAAAAAGGATCCTTTATCTTTTCGACGAGCCGACCATCGGCCTCCATGCCGACGACGTGGCCGTGCTGCTCCGCTCGTTCCAGAGGCTTGTCGACGAGGGCCACTCAGTGCTGGTCATCGAGCACAACCTCGACGTCATCAAGTGCGCCGACAAGGTCATCGACCTCGGACCGGAGGGCGGCGAGGGCGGCGGCAGGATCGTGGCCCAGGGGACTCCAGAAGAGGTGGCCAAGTCCAAGAAGTCGATCACGGCCCGTTACCTGCGGGCCCATCTCGGCCCGCATCAAACTTAAGCCTCTCGATCCCCGCTTTCGTCGCCCGGAAGCGGCAGGCGCGGATGTCCGACCCCTCGCCCTCCTCGTAATAGGCGATCAGGACCGAACCGTTCTTGAGGTTGACCGTCCCTGGTCAGTTCCATTTATATTATTCCGCATAAGAGACATCAAAATATTCCCTGGATGAGAAGCAACCAAACCATTCAATATTTGACTCCATTTTTCCGTCTGTGCTATAAGCACAATCGAAAGCCGGTCGAATCCATATAGAAATTCATGAGGACTGTTTCCTATTCCCCATTTTCGGATCTCAGGCGGGGAAGCCGCCTCGTGTTGGCCGTTCTTTTCCTCAGCGCAGGCCTGGCGTTTCCCGGCCCCGCCGGTCCGCGCCAAGAGGAAGCCCGGTCGCCCTATGCGGACACCGTCCAGGCTTTTGAGCGCTTCGTCGCCGAGCGGATGGCCTACGACCGCATTCCCGGACTCTCGGCCGGGTTCATCAAGGACGGCTTCAGCTGGGCCAGGGGTTTCGGTTGGGCCGACGTCGAAAACAACGTGCCTGCCAAAGCGGAGAGCGCCTATCGCCTGGCCTCGGTCTCGAAGACCATCACAGCAGCGGCTGTTCTCGGGCTCGTCGAGGAAGGGAAGATCGACCTCGACGCCCCGATCCAGAAGTATGTTCCTTATTTCCCCCGGAAGAAATGGCCGATGACCGTCCGGCAGCTCCTCGGACACATCGGCGGCCTCAGGCACTACAAAGATGACTCCGCTGAAAACCACATCAAGGAGCCCAAGAACACGCGGGAGGCCATCGCCATTTTCCAGGATTCTGATCTCATCGCCGAGCCCGGCACGCGGTACAATTATTCAACCTATGGCTATAATCTCCTGGGCGCGGCGATCGAGGGCGCCTTGGGCCGGCCCTTCGGTGAGGTCATCCAAGCGCGCTTATTGGATCCGCTGGAGATGTCCGACACCCGCCTGGATCATCCCCTCCAGATCATCCCCAACCGTGTCCGGGGTTATCAGCTTATCAATGGAGAGTTGAAGAATTCCGAATACGTGGACATCTCCAGCCGGTTCGCCGGGGGAGGTTTGAGATCGACGGTGCTCGACCTTCTCAAATTCGCCCGCGGAATCATCGACCGGAGGCTTCTCCGGGAAGCGACCTGGCGGGAGATGTCGGCCTCGATGATCCTCCGCAACGACCTCCTGACCGGGTACGGGATGGGCTGGCGGGTGGAGCCGTGGAACGGCCATTTCACGCTCCACCACACCGGTTCTCAGCCGGAAACGCGGACCTGTCTTCTCATTTTCCCAAGGGAGCATTTCGCCCTGGCGATCGCCTGCAACCTTGAGGATACAAACCTTCAGCCCTATGTCCGCCGGCTCATCGCCGCGATCCTGGAAGAGGATGTCGAGGGCGGGGCCTACGCTCCGGACAAAGAGCGGCGGTCGATCTGCGAGGCGCTCTACCAGGTCTTTGGCCACGGGATGAGCGTTCACGATTCGGCGGTCGCGCCCGACCTCGACAGCCGGGACGGCCTCAAGGACGCCTTCGATTATTTCAACGGTTGTGTCGACATGGAGTCTCTGCGCCGGGATTACGAAAGGACGAAGAGAAAGATCCAGTCAGGCATTCACCCGGTCGCCAAACAGGCTTTCACTAGGATCGGCTCCTATATGGCCAAGGTTTTAGAAGAAGAAAGAAGCCGGGACGAGCTCGCCGCCTACCGCCGGCGCGGGCCGTTCGCCTTCTTCAATGATTACATCCGGCTGGCCGAGGCCTCACCGAAGAGGTATCCCCATTTCAGGAACGAATTCAAAGAGCTTATCGCGGCCTGGTCCCTCGATTGGGGCAAAACATCCGGAGAGGAAGTGAGCCGGCTGGTCATTACCCCGGGGACCGACTTCGGGGAGCTCATCCCGCGTCTTCAGGATGTGTTTGCCGGAGCAGCCGTCTGTCCGGACCTCACCTCCGACCTGGCCGACGCCGCCCGCCATTATCTCGAAAAGGGCGAGATCGCCAGCAACATCATGATCCTCACGCTGGGCCGGAATCTGTATCCCGGCGCGCCGCTGCTGGCGGCTTCCCTGGCGTTCAGCCGGCTCTGGCTGGGGGATATCGACTCGGGCCGTCAGCTTCTCCAAGAGGCTTATGACCTCGATCCCATGGATCCCGTCCTGCGTCCGGACCAGATCATTGCCTCGATGCGACGCCTGGTCGAGGCGCGGAAGCTGCGCGAAGCGGAGGCGCTTGGAGCGATGGGAGCCGGGCTCAATCCCAAGGACCCGAACCTTCCCACGGCTCTCGGCGAGCTGAGCTTACGGATGGGCCAAAAGGACAAGGCGGTCGAATATCTCAACAGGGCATTGAGGATCGACCCGGAGTTCGAAGGAGCCATAACCCGGCTCAAGTCCATTAAGAAATAGGGAGGCCACTCATGGCGGACGGGATCGGAGACCGCTTCCAGAGCGAAACCAAGTATGCACGGGACAAACTCCCCGGCGGCTACCTGGACTGGAGGAGAAAGCCGGGCACCTATAAGGATTATCTGACCGCGCCGAAGGTCGACCTCCCGCCTCCGCTGGATACAGGCGGAATGGCCATATGGGAAGCGATCGGGAGGCGACGAAGTGTCCGGGATTATAGGGGCACAGCGCTGAGCGCCGGCGAGCTGTCGCAGCTCCTCTGGGCTTCCCAGGGAGTGACCAAGCTGGTTGGAGATTATGCGCTGCGCTCGGCGCCTTCGGCCGGGGCCCTCTATCCGGTCGAAACCTATCTCTCGGCCCAGATGGTGGAAGGTATCGAACCGGGAATATACCATTACGATGTGCGGGGACACCGGCTCGAACTGTGGCAGGGCGGCGATTTTCGGGTAGCGGTGGCCGAAGCGGCTTTGGACCAGGGCTTTCTGGCTGAGGCCGCTGCTGTTTTCGCCTGGACGGCGGTTTTCCCCCGGTCCAAGTGGAAATACAGGGAGCGGGCTTACCGTTATGTCTATCTCGACGCCGGGCATATCGCCCAGAATGTGGCCCTGGCGGCCGTCGCCCTGGGACTCGGGTCATGTCAGATCGCTGCTCTTTACGACGACGAAGTGAACGCCATCCTGGGCGTTGACGGAGAGGATGAAAGCATCCTCTACATGACCGCCGTCGGCCGGCCCTACTAAAGCTCAAAGTATCGCTCTCTCCGCCTGTGGGAGGCTTATAAGCGGGCATCCCCTTTTCCCCCCTGCGCTATTGGGAGATCGAAGAGAGAAATTCGGGGACATGAACTCAATTTCTGAATTGAGTATCGTGTCCCCAGAATTTTCTTATAGTTTCCCAAGTCCCTAATGGAGGCATCCCAACAAAGATTCTCCCCTCCCCTGGTGGGAGGGGATGAAGGGGAGGGG
>JBAUIH010000110.1:0-9472 GCA_049682755.1 Candidatus Aminicenantales bacterium
TTGAAGACGGCGTTGAAGAGAGCATAAGAAACGAATTCGGCCGGGGCCGAGATTAAGATATTGTAGAAGGAAATGAGAACGGGTCTTCAGTCGAAAAAAGCAAAATGCTTTTTTTCAGCAGACCCTATTATAAGGAATCAGCGCGCTGGATCGAGCGGCGCATCGATACGGCCTCCGGCGCCATACCGGTCGTCCGGACAAAACTCGGCCTGAAGGACACGCTGGGAAAAATCAAGGCCCGTTTGGGGATCGGGCGGATGCACTACCGGGTGAAGCCGGGCCTTTACGCCGCGGGGCATCCGGACTCCGGGTCGCCCGTGCTCGTCTCGGCCAACTACAAGTTGAGCTTCGACGCGCTGCGCGGCGAGCTTGCCGGGCTTGACGCCTGGATCCTCGTCCTCGACACCAAGGGGATTAACGTCTGGTGCGCGGCGGGGAAGGGGACGTTCGGCACGGACGAGCTCGTTCGCCGGATCGGGGAAATGGGCCTTGCCCGAATCGTCTCTCACCGGACCCTCATTCTTCCGCAGCTCGGAGCCCCCGGCGTCGCCGCCCACGAGGTCACTAGGCGGACTCATTTCAAAGTGATTTACGGCCCCGTCAGGGCAGCCGACCTTAGGGATTTCCTCGCGGCCGGAATGTCAGCCACCTCTGAAATGCGCCGCGTCAAGTTCGGCGTCAAGGATCGGTTCGTGCTGACCGCCCTGGAGTTGGCCAATCCGTTCAAGTATCTCGTCATCGTCACCGCCGCTCTCTGGCTCCTCAGCCTCCTGGGACTGCGGCTGCTCTCCTGGAAGGCGTGGTATCCGTATCTCGGGGCCGTCCTGACCGGCGGATTCCTTGTGCCAGTCCTCCTCCCCTGGATTCCCGGCCGGGCCTTCGCCTGCAAAGGCTGGCTGTTGGGGTTTCTCTGGGCGGCGTTCGTCAACGTCCGGCAGGGGCTCATCCCGCTGACGCCGGAATCCTGGCCGCCGGCGATGGTTCACTTCCTGCTGCTTCCGGCCATCTCGGCTTTCCTGGCCATGGGCTTCACTGGGTCTTCCACCTACACGTCTCTTTCCGGCGTGCTCAAGGAGATGCGGTATGCGGTGCCGGCGATCCTCGCTTCCGCTTCCGTCGGGATCATCCTGTTGGTCACAGTTCTCGTCAGGGCATTGTGAGGAACAAAAAATGAAAGAGCACCGCCACCTCAGAAATGTGACGACGCTGGCCTACGACCCGGACAAATGCACCGGCTGCGGGAGGTGCGCCGAGGTCTGTCCGCACGCCGTCTTCTTCATGGGCGGCGGCAAGGCCCAAATAAGAGACCGCGACCTCTGCATGGAGTGCGGAGCCTGCGCCAGGAATTGTCCTTTCGCCGCCATCTCGGTCCGGCCCGGCGTCGGCTGCGCCTGGGCGATCCTGCTCTCGGGGATCAGGCGCAGGGAAGTCCCCTCCTGCGGCTGAAAAAAATCACTGGTTGTCTTTGATCAATTTCAAGTATTCGTTGATCTTGGCCTTCAGCCCTTCGTCTTGAACGGACGGCAGCGCTTTCTCCAGGAGCTCGCGGGCCTTATCGGGCTGCCTGTTGTTGATGTAGGCGATGCCCAGGTTGACCATGAGATAGATGTCGTCGGGAGCATTCCGGAGGGCGTTCTGGAAGCTGGTCAGGGCCTCGCCGTATCTCCCCATCTGGTTCAGTATGACGCCCTGGAGGTTGTAGTAGGCGGCCGAGCGGGGATTCTTTTGGATTGCCCCATGGATGATTTCGAGGGCCGCCTCGAGCTTGTTCTGGTCATAGTACAGCTTGGCCAGGCCGAAGCCCGCCTCGGGGTTTCCGTCGAGGGCGATCGCTCTCTGATATTCAGATTCCGCCCGGGCCGCTTGACCCAGCTTATCATAGGTGATCCCGAGGCTGGTGTGTGCTTCCGAATCATCAGGCTGGAGCGCCAGGTATCGTTCCAGCGCCGCGGCCGCCTCCTGGAAATTATTTTTTTTGAACTGGACGGTGCCGAGAAGCTTCAGGGACGGGGCGTGGGCAGGATCGAAGGCGAGAGCCTCGTTCAGGTATTTGAGGGCCTCGCCCTCCAGGCCGTAGCGCACGGAGATGACCGCTTTTTCATACTGGTATTGAGGGTCCTTATCCGGGTTGAGAGAGGGCTTCTTCTGCGTCGAGGTGCAGAAAGACAAAATAAGACCCGCGGCAAGAAGGAGAATCGTCTTCTTGGACATCGAGGATATCCTCGCACAAAGACTACTTGGAGACAACATCCGCATGAGATCCCGGATGCCAATTCTTTGACAACCATCCTCAGCCGGGGCGATCATTTTTCGGTGCGCGGCCTCACTTGTTGATTCCATGAGGAGAAATTATGGCTGAGGCGGGGATCTACATCGTTACCGCATCCGCGCAAAGGGGCGGCCGCCCCGCCATGACAAAAATCAAGGTCGTCGTGGAATAGAAAATCGATTTCCTGTTCTGCCCTCTCGAAATCGTTTTCCCACGCCGGCTAGAGTCTCAATTTTTTTGTTTCTGGCTGCCCGAGGATCCCGAGGAGCGGGGTTGTCCTGAAGAACGGGACGTCTGTCCCGTCGCGGCTGTGTTCCCGGAAGAGGACTGCGAGCCGCTCGACGGCGCAAAGGCGGCCTGCCCTCCCATCATCGTCTGCCTGGCTGGGCTGATCCGGCGCGATGACAGGCCGAGCTGGGGGCAGGCGACCTCGTTGGTCCGGCTGGAATAAAAAATCTCTACCCCGACCCTGATCGCCGCCCTGACATCGGGATTCCAGTCCCGGAACCGGAAAGCAGAAGGAGCGGTCGTCCGGGGATGTCCTGGCCCTATCGCCACCTGTGTCTTGAGATCTGCGATGGCCCGGCTGCGCTCGATCGTCAGCAGTGCGTCACGGGAAGCATCGGGCGATAGGCGGGAGGAAGCCGGCCGGGCGGCCTGAGGGGCCGCCTGGGTCTCCTTGGCCAGCCGCTCAAAAGAAATGACCTTATCTTGCCATTGCGGCGAAAGAAAATCCTGCTTTTTGATAATGACTGTATATTGGGGCAGGCCTGCGACCGAGCTCAAGAGAACCTGGTCTCCCCGCTTCAACGCCGCCAGGGTCGCTCCGAAGGCTTTCTTCATCTCCTTCGGCATGGGGAGCGAAGGCGAATCGTTCTTTTTCAGTTGGTCCTTCCGGATGCTGTCGATGACTTCCTGGGGTGATTGAGGGGAGGGTGCGTTTTGTCCCCGAGGAATGCCGGGACCATAGTATCCAGCCCAGAAGGACGAACCCCAGAAGCTGTCGAACCCGCCCATCCAGTCATAGAGATAGAAGGGCCGCCAGGCGTACATACCATGGTAGAATTCCCAGACCGCCCAGGCTGGAGCGAACATCGACCCGGGAAGCCACACCCAGCCCTTGCTCTTGTCCCACATCCAGATGCCGAGATGATAAGGCACCCATCCCCAGGGCTCCGCGGGAACCCAGAACATCTCTCCGTCGTAGCTCGACCAGCTTCCGTTGATGTAGGGCTGCCAGGTTCCCCAGGGGTAACGGCGATCGTTGAGATAGGGCCGCCAGACATAGCCGTAGAGGTCGTGCCAGAGCCATTCTCCGTGCATATTGCCGAACTTTTGAGCGAATTCGAAGACAGCCTTGGGAAGGTTTCGCACCGGCTGGGGGAGGAGGTTTCCTTCATGGAGCTCCTGGAAATGCGAGTTCATCGACTCGTTCCAGGCCTTGAAATCGGACAGCACCACGTACTCGGCCAGCTCGGCCTGGTGACCGGCCGAGACGATGCCGCGCTGCCCGGCATTGAGGCGTTTCTGGGAGAGATGTGTCTTGTCAGCGCCATAGAGCAGAAAGGCCTTGCCTCTTTCCACCTGAACGTCGGTTTTCCCGTCCTCGGTCAGCCGGATTAAAGCGACGGAATTGTGGTCGAATTTCACGGCCGCTCCGGGCGCAACGACCTGGAAGACTTCCAGACCGCTGTATTTTTTGTACATCACATAGAGCTGCCCTCTTTCCAGGACGAGGTTGGAGATTTTCTTGGCCGTGCTCAGGCTCTGGGCCAGGATGGTTTCAATCTTCAGCCGCGAGTTGAGGTCGAGCCGGAGGGTGGTTCCGTTGTCGAACTGAACCTCCGTGCGCCGTTCGCCCGAGGTCTGGATGACGTCTCCGGGGCCGAGGGGAAGGTTGAGGATGGCGATCTCCGGGGTGATACGTCCCTCCCGGAAAACCATCGGATCTTGACCATCATTCTTGACCTCGGCGTAGCTGATATGGCCGTAATAGAAGTCCTTCTGCCCGTTGACCAGCTTGTACTCGGAGGCAGAAGCGGAGGCGACGGCGAAAAAGACAAGCCATGCAACCAGCGGGAAAGCCTTTCGCTTCATGGCTGTTCTCCCTGTTCAAGGATTCATGACAACAATAGTAATGCGAATTCCGTGCCAGCTAATACAGGGGGAGAAAGAGAGGGCCCGGCCGCTCTTGCTGTCCCCCTGAAGGGACAGGTGTCGGCCCGGAAGACACAGCCGGATGGACGGCCATTGACTGGAAGTCCCTTATTGGGTCAGTAGAGCTTGGCTTTCTTCAGAACCTGGGGGATGCCGTTCTTTTTCATGAATTTCTCGATCTCCTTGACCGTCCGCGGGATCCCGTCGCTCAGGACCTCGCATCCGGTCTCGGTGATCAATACCGTGTTTTCCACCCGGACGCCCAGATTCTCCTCCGGAAAGATGTCCATCGGCTCGTTGGCGAAGACCATCCCGGGTTCGAGGACCTTGGGAAAACCACCGACATCGTGCACCGCCAGGCCGACGTAATGGCCGAACCCGCCGCGCATCCTCCTGAAAACGTCCCGGCTGAGGTCGAAGCCCTTCTTTTTTAGAATCTCTTCGACTTCCTTGACCACTTCCTCCGAAGTCAGGCCGGGCCGATAGACAGAGATGTTGGCCTCGTGGACCGCCAGGGAGGCCTCGTAGATCTCCTTCTGCCGCGGAGTGAACTTGCCGTTGACCGGGTAGGAGATAGTGATATCCGTGTCATAGTAGTCGACGTCGGGGCCGATGTCCATGACGATGAAATCCCCGTCCTTGAGCAGCCGGTCGTGCTTATAATAATGGACGTAGGGATGGTTCTCGCCCGAACTGATGACCATGTAGTAGGCGAGGTCCTGGGCGCCTTCCTTCTCGGCGATGAAATTGTAGAGGGCCGAAAGCTCGTATTCGTACATTCCTGGGCGAGTCGCTTTCATGACCTCGGAGATGGCCTTGACGCCGATCCGGGCGGCCCGGCGCAGCACCTCGATCTCGGCCGGCGACTTGATCACGCGGAGGCCCCAGATGAAAGACGAACAGTCGCGGACGTCCAGTCCGGGGAACTTCTCCTGGAGCCGGGCCGCGAACTGCATCTCCCGGGTCTTCCGGCCGTCCCAGGGATTGTCGACCATGATCCGCTGGAGCGTCCTCATCTTCTCCCGGCTGCACTCCCGCATCAGCTCTTCCGGAGAGAAGGGGGTGTAGAAGACCTTGGTCTTCGCGGCCAGCGCGGCGAGAGCGGTTTCCAGCTCCTCGATCGTCAGGACCCGGTCGACTCCCGTCACCCCCACGGGATCCTTGAGGATATCCGTGCTCAGGCCTTCGTTGCGGAGGGAGCGCTCGGTGGCCGTGAAAAAGAGGCTGGTTTCTTTTTGGAGCCCGTCGATGACCAGGACGGCGTTCGGTATTTCGACGCCGCAGAGATAGAAGAAATCGTTGTTCTGATAATAGTAATGGTAGCTGGTCAGCGGCTGGGCGCCGAGGATGACGGCCACCCCGTCGGGAATCCTCTCCATGAACTTGGCGCGGCGGGCGGCGTACTCGGCCTTGTCGAAGAGCAACGTCCCCGCCGTCAGCGTCGAGGACAGCAAAACCGCAACCGCAAGGATAAGAACAGCGCATGAATTTAAGAGTCTCTGTTTCATGAAAACCTCCCGGTGGTCATTTGCCGGGAGTCTATCAATTTCTTCGATGAAAGGAAAGCTGGCCGTCGCCGCGGGTTGAGTCGACTATTTCTTGGCGAGGGAGCGGACTTTGAAAAGCTCTTTGAACACTGAGCCGGCCTGGGAGGCGGGGCGGAGGCGGGTGTCGAGGTCGCAGGTCCACTCCACAGGGAACTCCTCGAGCCGGAGACCGCGGCGCAGGGCCTTGAGGATAATCTCGAGCTCGAACAGGAAGCCGGTGGTGACCAGGCCGGCGAAAAGCTCCCGGGCGGCGTGCCCGCGGTAGACTTTGAAGCCGCACTGGGAATCCGTGATCCGACGCGGCAGGCCGGCGACGATGACGGCGGCCCAGTGAAAAAAGCGGGAGAGAAGGCGGCGCCGGAGAGGGCGGTTCCGGAGGATGACCGTATTCCGGAGGCGGCGGGAAGCCAGGCCGGCGTCCAGGTCGCCGGCCGCGACCCTTTTGATCACCGGCAGGGCGTTGGCATAAGGAATGCAGTTGCCGCTGTCGGCGTAGAGGACGACGTTTCCCCGGGTTTCCAGGATGCCGCGGCGGACGGCGGCGCCCTTCCCGGAATTGCGGTCCAGGCGGAGCACGATCTTGCGGATGGATGGAGGGATTTCCGCCCCGCCGGCTTCAGCGGCCGTGCCGTCGGTGCTGCCGTCGTCGACGACGATGATCTCGCCCTCGAACCCGTTCGCCTCAAGAAACGAGGCGGCCGCTTCCATGTCCCGGCCGATCTTGGGGGCCTCGTTGAAAGCAGGGATGACGATGGAGACGTCCATGATACTAATTTCTGCCCGCCCTCGACTTCAAGAATTCCTCCCAGAGGCCGGAGCGGATGTGAAGGACGAGAAAGACGTTCGGCCTCAATCCATAATATTCCGATAAAAACGATTCGTTAAGTAAAGATTCGAGCCGGCCCGCCTGCTCCGTGTTGGTGACGACGACGGCGGCCTCCCCGGGTCCGCCGGCCGCGGCGGCGTCGGTCCAGTATCCGACCCGGCTGAAGCGGCGGAGATACCAGGGCAACGGCCAGGTCTCATAGGGGCCGGCGACGACCTTGATCAGCATCCCGTCCCCGTCGGGATGGAGCGCCGCCAGGTCTTCCACCCTATGGACGAGTTTGAGCAGGTCCGGGCTCGTCTGGGCATAGACATAAGGATTGCGCGGTTCGGCCGGTTCGGTGAAACTGCTGCGCCGGGCCTGCAACCCAAGATGGAGAAAGCCGGCCGCGAGAAGGACGGAAACAATCGCCCAGCAGAAATTTTTGCGACAGGAATCCAGAAGAACGGCCGCGCCGCACCCGGCGAGCAGGATGAACCCGATATAAAAAGGAAGGATGTTCCAGGGCGTCTTGTAGGGGATGAGCGAATAAACGGCCGTTGAGAACAGGGTGAAGAACAGGATGAACTTTCGGAAGAAAACATATCCATCAGCCGGAGGCTCCCGGCGGAAGGCCGCGACACCTCCGGCCAAAGCCAGGAGCAGAATGAACGCTTCGCTCCACACCGGCCCGGCTCCCGTTTTCGAGAAGGCGAGCATCTTCAGGTAATAGTGCCAGGGCTGGACGTGGAAGCCGCCCTCTCCCGCCCGGACGAAATAGACTCTGAAAGAAATCAGGGAATCGAAGAAACCCCGTGGATTTTGGAAAAAGGAGGTGAAGAGGAGAAGGGAGACGAGAAGAGTGCAGCCGAGGCCCAGGACAAGATGCGCCCAGCGAAAGCCGGAAGGCAGCTTTCCTGGCCGGCGGTCGCTTCCCGAACCTTGTTCTTCTGCCAACCTCTCTTTTTTTCCAATTCCCGCTTTTCTCTTTTGAACGGCTTCCTTCTCTCCCGGTCCCATTGTCAGGCGAGTCAACAAGAGTGCAGCCGCGATCGAGCCGAAGGCGATGACCGCAGTCTCCTTGGTAGCATACATCATCCCGCAAAAAAGGCCGGTCGCCGCCGCCCATGCCCAGGAAGGCTTCAAGAAATAGCGCCAGAGAGAGGCGGCCGCCGCGGCCAGGAAAAAAAGGAGAAGCGTTTCCTGGATGTAGAAACGGCTGAAATAGACCATGACCGGTGAGACGGCCAGTCCGAGAGTGCACCAGAGCACAGCCTTCCTCCCGATCATCGGGACAAACAGGAGAAGCAGCAAGATCGTCCCAATGCCAAAAGAGGCGGGCACCAAGCGGAGCGTTCTCTCGTCCAACTCGGCCAGAGAGCTTTGGCCGCAAATCCGGGCGAACGGAAGGGTCAGATAGTACAGACTGGGGCCGTGATGGTCGGTCCTGTCGTAGCGGTACTCCCCCTTCTCCAGCAGAGCGCCGAACTTGAGGGCCTGGTTGGCCTCGTCGTGGTGGACGGGCCGACGCCCGGGGTCGGCCAGCCGGAAACCGGCCGCGCCGAGCGCTATCAGCAGGAAAAGCCCGGCAAAGGCTTTTTTATTCATTTCGGGGGTGTCGCGTAAACCTCCACCTCGACGTAGTGGTTCATGTCGTTGGACGTGTTGCCGTTCGACCAGAGGCGGACGTACCTCGCCTTGACGCCCCGCGTTTCGAAGAGCTTGCCCTCGTAGGTTTCGATGTACTCCTTGTCTTTGCCGATGCCCAGACCCGAAGAATTGTCGTGGTCGTTGTTGAAGATCGTGGTGACGCCGCTGATAAAGTCCCTGTCGTCCGAGACCTGAACGATGACATCCCGGTAGACACGCGCCTGGCTGTGATAATGCCAGACCAGGATGGCCTGGAGCTCTGCGGGCGCTTTGAGGTCGATCTGGACGGACTGCTTGCCCGGGCCGAATTCGACGAAATAACCGTCCTCGCCCGACTTCTCGCTGTCGGTGACATATCCCACCTCGCCGATGACCGGCTGCATGTCGCTGGCCGTGACCGGCTTGTTCAGGGAAACGAGCGTTGTCCCCGCCGGAACGAAGAAGGCGCCGCGCGGCTTGCCGGTGATCCTCTCCAGGTTCGCGCTGGTGATGTTCCGCGGCGTGCCGATGAACATCGGCTTGGGAAGCTGGAGCTTAAGCTCGACTTTTTCCTGCTCCTGCGCCGGGGCGGATGCCGGGGCCGCTAGTATTCCGGCCATGAATCCCAGGGCGATAGCCAATGAAATGATCTTGTTCATCTTGGTGACTCCTCGGGGACTATTTTAGCTTATTCGCCCATTTCAGGCGAGGAGAAATTCTATTCGGGGACTTCCGGGTTGAACAGTAGGCCCTTTCTTTTAGGCGTGATCAAGAGGGCCCAGACGTCGGGGTGATCCCGGCAGTAGCGGCGCGCTTCCTTGGAGTTCATAGCCATGAAGGCCGTGGACAGGGCATCGGCCGTGGCCGCCGATGGGTGGGACACCCAGGCCGCAACATGGTCTTCGGCCGGGCGGCCCGTCCTGGGATCGAGGAGATGCCGCCCTTTGACCTCGGTCCCCGACCCGCTCAGGGCCCTGTCCCGGAGCAGCACCCGTTTGGGGATTTCCGTCAGCTCCCAGGTTCCGCCGACGCCGACCGGCCAGCCGGTCTCTCCGGTTAGTAGTC
>JBAUIH010000111.1:0-4788 GCA_049682755.1 Candidatus Aminicenantales bacterium
AGGTTTTCCGGCGCGATGTTCTCAAGAAAATCAAGCTGAAATCCCCCCGCTTCGGGTTCGAGCCCGAGATCACGGTCAAGCTGGCCAAACTCCGCTGCCGCATCTATGAAGTGCCGATCTCTTATTCCGGCCGGGATTACGCCGAGGGAAAGAAGATCGGCTGGAAGGACGGACTGGCGGCCCTTTTTCATCTCATCCGCTTCCGCTTCTTTGACTGAGCTGCGGTATTTCTTTTAGATCTCCATTCCAGCAGAATTACCCTTAAGCCACTGGCGGCGCTTGTTATAATCTGGGAGCGCAAGGGCCACCTGCCTCCAAAAACCGCTGGAATGATTTTTTTCCTTTAAATGACACATTTCATGAACGACAACATAATCAATTATTGAAACTGGACTTCCTTTATGATCTCTTTTCTTTCTTTCTCAGGCATGTCTTTATTAACAGAGAACGTAATCCGTCTCCCCACTAACATCAATTCAGGGACGGCTACCACTTCAGTTCCAGTAGGGCTAAAATCCAAATTTCCTGATTCATTTACGAACAGATACAGCGCACTCACTTTATGTTGACTCTTATTTTCCCTGTCAGCAATCTTTCCATTAGTCCCTTTTTAATATTCGCCAAAATTGATTCTTTATAAAGCTCCCTTTCTAATTTTTTGTCGATATTAGACATGATATTGGCAATTCGTTCCTGTTCGAACATGGACGGTAAAGGAACCGAACTCCAATTGATGAGTAGCTCCAGCATTATTCCTTTTTTTAACTCTTTAGTTTTTTCGATAATTGCCTGCTTTTTCTCGATTGTCTCATCGACCGATGATAATATATCAGCGATTTTTCTTTGCTCAGCGATCGGAGGAAGAACAAGCTTAAGAGCTCTAATTTCAGGCGCCTTGATTGCTTTGATTGTTGTGCTTGAAGAAGTATTACTAAGCTCATGTTGAAACTTGTTACTTAAAAAAACCTGATATAGCCACGGAGAATGAATTATTTTTCTTTTCGGAGAAATTCTGAGAAGATTCGCGGCAATATTTGCGCCCTCCAAATTTCTTGGGATCATAGCTATTTTCCCCATCGTGCCGCGAACTGAAATAACAAAATCTCCTTCAATTAAACGGGTTCTCGGGAACCTTGCTGCGGTTTCTTTTGATATATATCTATAAATTGACATATCGTTTTCCGGAGCACCGTTACTTCTTATTAGCTCTTCTCTCACCTCAGGAATGCCCGTTTGCATATATGCGATATTGCCATAGGTAGGATATCTATAAATCTCATCTGAGACTTCGCCAAAAGTCGCAACTTGCCAATCGACAGGGATTTCGCCGATTTCGGTTTTTTTGAATTTGGTTTCGGTCCGAAGGCTATCGACTGGAGACATCTCTTGCTCCCAGCACTCTCATGATGAAATTCTGAAACTCTTTTTCATAATTTTCAGGTGCGATTTCAGGGCCTGGGACAGGAGGAACATCAAGTCCGCTTTTGGCAAACTCGCGACTGATTGTCTCCATGGACTCTCTTAGCTTCGAACTCCTCATGTATTCCGATTCCGTTTTGTCAACCTCGCCCAGGACGCCCCAGACATTCCCAAGCGCAGTAAACAATGCGATCCAGTCAAGCCAGACGGGAATCCTGGCTTCTTCATAGTTCACTCCAGAAAGGAACGTCCACCATCTTTTCTGAGAAATCCAATACTCAATTCTGCGCTTTCCCTTTATCCTCGTTAAAATCAATCCTGAATCAGAGAGATCGACAAGAGTATTACGCGCTCCCATAAAAGAAATCCCTATGGCCTTGGCAATTTCGGAAGGATGACCGGCCTCATGAGTTAAAAGGTAAAGAATGCATTCCGCCCGCGAGCCGATTCCAAAAAGAGCCCTTAATAGAAAGCGAATGTTGCTTCTTGAGGCAAAGGGAACTGGCCTGGTCAATTTGCGAATCGATACCTGTTCATGCAGAAAGCCATAGTCAAGAAAAAATGTTGACGGATTTCTTGGCTCCGGATAAGGCAGTCCTTCCTTTGTCCTAAAAAGGACTTCCGGTCCATTATTTTGGGAATACTTATGTAAAGAGGAAATAGCCTTCCATTTCCGCTCATAGGTTCCGGCTTCGTTTGATACGAAAGAAGCAACGGCGCTGATTAGCCGTGCCGCGATTTGGTTGTTGTGTCTTATGATTCCCCTTAGCCGTTGATTATCAATCCACTTCCCGTTCACGACCATCCAATCGAGTACCTCATCAAAGAGGCGTGGCTCATAACGGGCCATCTCCAGGCTGAAGATTAAAAGAGCCTCGGGATCATTCGTCCAGACGTCTTCTGACCGCGCGCCGCCAGCAATTCCGAGGGCAGACCACTGCCGCCAGAGAAAATCAAGCACGTTTTCAAGAAAGACATTACTAAACCTTCGTGGCGACATCACCTTGTCCTATTTTTTGAAGAAAATCCCTGAGGACCAACCGGAATCCTTCTGACGGGTCGTGAGTCATACTCCAGCGGGCAGCGTTTTCTAATTCCTGGGAGGATGGTTTAAGAGCAAGGAGGTCATCGAAATGCTTTCCCCCTTGATCCACAGCAGCATGGAGTTTGAAATGAATCTGATCATAGCGGCCCAGGTAATGAATAATCAGCGCTTTGCCATAAAATCTTATCTCTGTGCGATCTAACAAGCCTCTTGGTAAGCCAAAATCCAGCACCGAAGCGGGGCCTGGATTAAGCCAGTTTTCCGGCAAGTTGAAATCTCTCCGAACCTTATCAGCAGCTTGCCCTATGAGAGGAGAAAAAGGGTCTGCTTTGACAAGTGAAATCGCTTGCCCGTTTTTTTCTACCAAGGCAACAACATCAACATCTTGTGTGGTTCTGTGGACATAACCGAGCACATTCAATGCGGCGCCTCCGCAGACAACCATCTCGACGATGCCAGCGCCAAGAGCCCCGAGTTGCTCGGAAAAAGCGGCCAGAGCTTTCTCTATTTCTGCTTTGCCCTCAAACATAGCTAAACCTTGAAATTAAGATCCTTCAAATATCCCATGACTTTTTCTTCGAGTTTCGCGTATTCCCTTTTCAGCTCTTTTAGCTCGTCGATTGTTTTTTGAATATCAATTTTCTCTTCCTCCTCAGAGATATCGACATACCGGGTGATATTAAGGTTATAATCATTCTCCCGAATCTCAGCCAAAGAAACCGCACGGCAATATTTTGGAACATCCCGAAAGTCCCGGAACGTGCTGACGATCTTAGCGATATCTTCCCGGCGCAGCCTGTTTTGCTTTTTCCCCTCAAGAAAGTCATTGGCGCCGTAAAGAAAGAACACCTTTCCTCTTCTATCCGGCTTTTTATTTCTATTGAGGATGAAGAGACAAGCAGGAATGCCTGTCCCATAAAACAGTTTTGGTGGAAGACCGATAATTGCTTCGAGGATATCTTCCTCAAGAATCCCTTTCCTTATTCTCCCTTCCGCCCCTCCCCGGAAAAGCGCGCCATGTGGAAGGACAACACCGGCTTTCCCGGTGGGCTTGACGGAAGCGAGCATGTGCTGGACAAAAGCATAGTCAGCATAACCCTTTGGTGGTATTCCGAACCGGAATCTTTTGTAGGGATCGTTCTGGGCTCGCTCATATCCCCAGTTCTTGAGCGAAAAAGGCGGGTTGGCAATTACAATATCGAACTGCTTCAATATGCCTTTGTCGAGAAACTGCGGATCGCGGAGCGTATCGCCCCTCTTGACCTGCGCGCTTTGCAGGCCATGGAGGAGGAGATTCATCTTGCAGATAGCCCAGGTGCCGACATTGATTTCCTGTCCATAGAGGGAGATGTTTTGAGGATTTTGCTTATTTTCTTTAAGATGGTAAACCGACTGGATGAGCATGCCCCCAGAGCCGCAGGCCGGGTCGCAAATTCGCATCCCTTCTTGCGGATCGAGGAGATCGACCAGCAGCTCGACAACCTCCTTAGGGGTATAGAATTCACCGCCTTTTTTCCCGGCGCTTGAGGCGAATTGGGAAATGAGGTATTCATAAGCATCGCCGAGAATATCGGGTTTTTCCAGATCTTGATTCCGCAGCCTGATCTGAGAAAAATGACTGATGAGTTGGGCAAGTATATGGTCAGGCAATTTGTCTTTATCATTAAAATCGACAGCGGACAGAACCCCCTCAAGACTCTCCGGGTTTTCCTCCTCGAGTGAGTCATTAGCCTCATTCATGGCTGCGCCAATATCTTGGGTAAGCGTCTGAAGGTAACTCCACCGGGCTCTCTCCGGGACAAAAAAGTCATGATAATCGCGGTCTTCTAAGGCGATTTTCCGATTGCCGGTCTCGCGCAGGATTCTCTCAACTTCTTCATCGAAAACATCAGATATGCGCTTCAAGAAGAGAAGGCCGAAAATATAGTTCTTATAATCGGCCACGTCGATATGTCCTCGTAGAATATCTGCAGATTTCCAGATATGGGTTTTTAGGAGTTCCAAATTAATTCTTTCCATGGCCAATTTCCTTTAGGTTTTTCTTAACGATGCTGAATCTTATATACCATAAAATGAGAAATTTGTCAAAATTTTAAATTTATAGTTTATTAATTATATATAGCTAGATAAACTATAATTTATAGCTTTTCCAACATGCTCTCCAACCTCAACCTGACGGACATGGAGACCTGCTATAAGGTTTTCCGGCGCGATGTTCTCAAGAAAATCAAGCTGAAATCCCCCCGCTTCGGGTTCGAGCCCGAGATCACGGTCAAGCTGGCCAAACTCCGCTGCCGCATCTATGAAGTGCCGATCTCTTATTC
>JBAUIH010000112.1:0-10821 GCA_049682755.1 Candidatus Aminicenantales bacterium
CTGTTGGGCAAGCGCTTGGCCAACAGGACCTTCAAGATCGCCGAAATCGTAGTCCCGCCGGTGGTCGAAGCGACCTACGATTACGTCATTCCCGATTATGATAAGATTGCCGAGATCGTCGCCGCCAGCGACTATGATTATATCGGCTCCATCCACTCCCATCCCCAGGCTCCGCCGACCATCTCCAGCCACGACTACCGGTACTGGGAAAATGACCGTGTCGTCGGCATCCTGAGTGTCCGCAAGCGCAATATCTACAAGGTGACGGAATTGAAATTCTGGCGCAGGAATACCGCCCTGCCGGTCGCGTTCAAGACCTTCAGGCCCGGCCATAACGGCCAGTCCAGATCGGGTTGAGATGCCGGGCCCTAGCGAACTCACCTTGGAACCGTTCCGAGGGGACTACGAAGCCCTGGAGAAGATGGCCCACTCGTCCTGGCGGGATGAGTACGGGATTTCGTCCTTTCCGAATTTTTACCGCCCGGCTTTCCTCCGCTATCTCTTCGGCCGGATCAAGTACGAAGATCATCTCATCGCGGCTTATCGGGGGGACGAAATCGTCTCGTTCATGGGGAATATCCCCCATGCCTGTCAGTTTCGCGACCAGGTGTATCGGGGGACTTGGAGCTGCCTCCTTGTCACCCGCAAGGAGCTGTTGCGCCAGGGACACGCCCTGGCGATCATCCGCGAGGCTCTCCGGCTCAACCGAAAGTACCGGTACGATTTTGCCTTGGCGACGTTCGAGACCGGCCACCGCTCCACGTTGATGCTCAAAAAGCTCCAAGGAGAGGGAAACCGGCTGGAGTTCATGAAGCGACTGAGGGTCATCGCCCGCATCACCGACCTGGGCCGGGTGGAAGCCTCGGAAGGTCTCAAGACCTGGGAAAAAGCGGCCGTCATGCTGATCGGCGGAGATCGAAGTCCCCGCGGGGGCGGCGAAGAAGTCGTCCGGGAGTACCGTCCGGATGATCTTGACGAATGCCTGTCCTTGTTCAACGCCTACCGGGATACGATCGAGCTGGCGAGACTATGGGAGCGCGAGGAGTTGGCCTGGGAACTCGCCTGCCCGGACGTCGCCCAAACACTTGTCTACGAGGAGGACGGACGGATCAAAGGAGCGCTCAACTTTATTTTCCATGACCATCTCGGTCAGACCAAGGAACGGTGGGCCTGGATTCATCATGTCGCTTACCCCGGCCTCAATCCCCGCGAGAGGTTCCTGTTTATCCAGGCATTTCTGCGCTATATTCGAGCCCGGGATTGCATCGGCGCCATCGAGTGGACGAAGAGTTATTATCCGCTGGGGCCTCTCTACCGGGCCCGCTTCTTCCCCTATTTCCGGTCCGTCAATATGTACTCCTGGACCTTCAATCCTGAGATCAGCCTGAACAAAATCAGGGAGTGCAACGAGATATTGGTCTAGGATTGAAATGTGGGCCGGTGGTCCTTTCTCTGGACCAGGTTCTCTTTTTGCGGGGGATCCTTGTTGAGGTCGAAGAGATAATAATTTTTGAGGTCCTGCCTATCGACATATTCGGGCAGGATCTTCACCGAGTGGCAATTCCCGGAAACGACCGTCCGCTATTCCCCGGGCCCGATGAGAAAAAGATCTCCCCGGTTCTTCTCCGAGAAGAGCGAGGATGGTCCTGATTTCTAGTCTCACGAGCAAACCCCACAGCCCGAAGAAACACGCCGTCTGGGCTGAGGCCAAAAAAATTTCATCCCGGGGAGAAGCCGTCAACGGCTGGAAGTCTGAAACTTTTTGACTTTTTGACGGCGGGTTGTTATCCTTCCTGCAGAGAAAAGGAGTGAGCTATGTTTGCGCGTGTCCTCAGGAGCCGGATGAAGATCGATAAAATGGACGATGCGGCCCGGACCTTCGAAGAAGACGTCATCCCGCTATGCCGGAAACAGCGGGGTTTTGAGGGGGGGTATTTCATGGGTGACCCGAAGACCGGCGAATCCATCACCATCACCTTCTGGGAAAGCCGGGAGGCGATGATCGCCACTGAACAGAGCCGTTTTTTCCAGGAACAGGTGGCCAAGTTCATCCCTTTTTATACCAAACCGCCCGTCCGCGAGATCTACGATGTGATCTTGAAGGAAGAGTCCGGTCCGCTTAAAGATTGAAGTTATCGTCACCCTTTTATCGTATAAGGGAGAAGCGGAGGCTGCCGTCGGATGTCCATCTGCTCCAAGAAAGTGATCGTCGTCATGCCGGCGTATAACGCCGAGAAGACGTTGGCGCGGACCCTTAAAGACATCCCCCGGGAATGGGTGGACGAGATCATGCTTGTCGATGACCACAGCCGCGACCGGACTGTCGAGATCGCTCGCCGTATCGGGCTCCGCGTTTTCGTTCACGATCGCAACAAAGGGTACGGCGCCAATCAGAAAACCTGCTACCGCGAGGCGCTGCGGCAGGGCGGGGACATCATGGTCATGGTCCATCCCGACCATCAGTACGACCCAACCGCCATCCCGCAGCTCATCAAGCCGCTCCTCGATGGAGAATGCGACGCCGTCTTCGGGTCACGGATGCTGGGCGGGCGGCCCCTCGAGGGCGGGATGCCCAAGTGGAAATACCTGGGAAATATCTTCCTGACCGCCCTGGAGAACGCCACCTTCTATATGTATCTGACGGAATACCACTCGGGGCTCCGGGCCTACTCTCGGCGCTATCTGGAAACGGTCAAGTTCGACCTCAACTCCGACGATTTCGTCTTCGACTCCGAGATCATCGCCCAGGGCGTCGTCCACAAAATGCGGATCAAAGAGATCCCAATCACGACGCGGTATTTCGAGGAGGCCAGTAAGATCGGCCTTCTGCGGAGCCTCGTCTATGGTCTCTCGATCATCAAAACGCTCGTCAAATTCAAGCTTCATAAAAAGAAAATCGTCCGCTCGGCGCAGTTCGGTTGAGGCGCACCTCAATCGAAAGCGATTTCGAAGTGATAGGGATTCAGGTGGGGCCGGACGCTCGTGTCCTTTCCCAGTTCGAGTATGATTGTGTAGAAACTCTCTTTTCCCAGCTTGTAACACGGGGGGTCCGGAAGAGAGAAGCTCTGAACCTCCCTAACGGTCTTGCCTTGGACGAGGACCTCATCGAAGAGACTGACTGCATACTCATAATCCCCCTGCGTCGAACCTAGGGAAATCCGCAGCTCTTCAACCGGCCGCCGTGTCGTCAGAAAGAACCGATAAGAGCGGCCGTCCTCGCGCAGCCGGAACCGTCCCGGCCCGACCATCCGGGCGACGCGCGATAGCGAGTAGAAGGTCGTTTTCTTGCCGGGGCCGAGCTCCGTGAAGGTCGGGTTGCGCAAAGCCAGGCGGGGATAGAGGACGAGCAGGAAGAAGAAGATAAGCACCGCGGCGCAGGAGGCGAAAAGGTGGGAAGAAAAAGGCAGGAGGAGAGGCCGCCTCGTCGTGACCACATAGAGGATAATAAGAAACACGACAATCCCCGGCCAAATGATATTGGGGAGCCAAAGGCCCTCTCCGGACTTGATGTAGGAGGGAAGAAAGTCGGTGATCTGGAAATGAAGATTGCTCAAGAGATAGAAAAGCCCGGCGCCGCGTTCCGTCGGCCCGCGGGTCGTCTCCTGATAAAGGTTGAGGGGTGTCAGACAGAGAATGACGCCAAAGAGGAAACTCAGCCCGGCGGCCAGGTTGAAAATGTTAGACAAAATGGTCCCTCGGTTTCTGATCATGAAATACCCCACCCCGACGGCCAGCGCCCAGATCACGGCCACCAAAGGCCGGGCCTGAGGGGCGTAGCCTGTCCTCTGGGTGAGGAAAGCGGAGACGAGCACATAGGGAGCCGTTAACCACAGAAGCAGGAAGAACTCCCTTCTCTTTTGCCGGAACATCTCTATGGCGCCGAAGAGCGAAAAGAAAAAGATGGGAGCGTAAAAAAAGAGACCGTCGCGCTGGTCGAGGAAATACCCGGTGAATGTCTGCCAGCGGTCGCGCCAGGGAATCTGGAAAAGGAGGTCCTTGAGGAAGCGGAGAAATTTTTCGCCCGAATCCGTCATCGGAGCCGCCCAGGAGACCGTGGCGGGAGAATAGCTCCCGTAGAGCGCGTGCTGGAACCGGAGGTAAAGGAAGATGCCCGCCGCAGTGACCAGGGTCAGGAGGGCGGGGGACAATCGGGACTTCGATCTTTTGGCCAGGGTCCAGAAAGCATAGAAAAAGAGCGGGATGAATAAGGCGAGATATTTCAGGGCGTGGAACCAGAAAAAGGAGGCGAGGCCAAGCCCGCAGACGACCGCCTTCCAGGCATCGAGCGCTGCTGAAAAACGAAGGAGGCGGAAGACGGCGAGGGACAGAGCGGCGACGACGATCTCCGGATAGACGTGGACAGAGTAGAAAAACACCGGTGTCGTGAAGCTCGTCAGGAACCAGAGCCACTGCGCCAGGTTGTCTTTGCGCCACTCGCTTCGGGCGTAGAGATAGACCTGGATCGAGAAAAACGCCCCCCATAGGCTCATCCCCAGGCGTAGGAGAAAGACGAGCGCTTTGCCTTTGATTAGGCCGTTGAGGGCGTAGAAAGGAAGCATCAGAAAAGCGACTCCCGGGGAGTGGAAGGAATACAGGTTGCCCGGTTTGGCGCCCCGGACCACATGGGCTCCGATCTCGCCTTCGAACATCATGAAGCCGCCGTAGTCCCGCCGCTCATAGTTGTTGGCCAGGTCGAAATCCCCGTCTCGAAGCAGACTGTGGCTGATGAGGAGATAATGGGGCTCGTCTCCACTGAAAGTGACTCCCCGGGATATTTGGAGAAATGAACCGGCGTTGAAGGCCAAGAGCGAAACCAGAAAAAGGAGAGCGGTCCGCTTCTTGAGAGATAAGGCGGTGAACCTCCGGCTCCAGGACCTCCAGAAAAGAACCGTGGTCTGACCCCAGCGCCGGGCCTGGACGATCTTGAGATAGACGAACGCGCCGGCGATTCCCAGGGCCAATAGCCTCAGTCTCGTCAGGAGGTCGGCGGCCCCGGTGTAATGATGGAGCGTCAGCGGAGCCAGGCTCAGAAAAAGGAGCGGCAGAAAGGTCAGGAAGTCCTGCCCCAAGACGTCGGGCTCTTTCCGGGCGAAGAGGCGCGAAGAGAGCCGGGAGGTAAGGATCCAGACCGCCAAGAGCAGGACGAAGACGACGCTGGTGATAAAGATAACGGCCAGCGGAGAAGGACGGAAGGCTCGGTTCGTGAAGGTAAAACGGGGAACTTGCTGGACGAGCAGGAGATAGAGACTGATAAGGAGGCTGAAGACCAGAAATAAAAAGAAGAAGAACGATTTCCCTTTCATCCGGAGAATGATGATAGAATTTATCATTGCTTGTCAAGCTGTGTTATGATGAATCCGATGGAGATTTCCGCGGTCATCATCACTTTCAACGAAGAACGCCGTCTCGAGGGCGCCCTGAAGAGCCTCGCCGGCATCGCCTCGGAGATCGTCGTTGTTGACTGCCGGAGCGGCGATGAGACAATCAAGATTGCGCGCCGGTATACCGACCGGGTGTTCGAGCGGGACTGGACCAATTTCGCCGACCAGAAGAACTTCGGGGACAGCGAGGCTTCCTATCCTTGGATCCTTTCTCTCGACGCCGACGAGCGCGTTTCCCCCGAACTCCGCGAGGAACTGCTCGAGCTCAAGAAGACGGAACCCGAGATCGCTGCTTTTTCCATCCCGCGGAAGGTCTATTACCTCGGCCGCTGGATCCGCCACTCGGGCTGGTATCCCGACCGGAAACTGCGCCTGTTCAGGAAAGGCGCAGCCCGTTGGGAAGGGGAATACGTCCACGAAAAGCTGACCGTCACGGGCCGGATAGTGAAACTCACTGGTTGCATTCATCACTTCACCTATCGGAACATCCACGAGCATCTGGCCCGGATCAACACCTTCTCTGATCTTGGCGCCCAGAATCTCTATGCCCAAAAAAAGAAAGCCCGCTGGCACCACCTTTTCTTCCTGCCTTTTTTCCGGTTCTTCCGGGCGTATATCTGGAAGCGCGGATTCCTGGATGGGTTTGCCGGGCTGGTCATCTCCGTCCTCACCGGCTACGCTGTCTTTGTCCGCTACGCCAAGCTGAGGGAGATCTGGAAAAAAGGAGAGCGGATTGAGCCTTTTCCATATTGATTCCGGCCGGGAATGGCGGGGCGGCCAACGGCAGTCCTTCTTCCTGGTCAAAGAACTCAAGGGCAAGGGCTATCCGGTCCATTTCGTCGTCCAGCCGGAAAGCCCCCTGCATCGCAAGGCCGTGGAAGCCGGGCTTGCAGTTCTTCCACTCCGGATAAGAGGAGAGATCGACTTCGGCGCCGCTCTCCGGCTGAGCTGGGCGATGAAACGCCAGCGCTGCCGGCTCGTTCACTTCCACGATGCCCATGCCGTCTCGGTCGGCGGGGCGGCAGCCCGGCGCGCCAAGGTGCCGCTCCGCTTCATCTCGCGACGGGTCGATTTTCCGTTGAAGGACAACGCCCTCTCGCGCCGCAAGTACACCCGGGACGTGGATGCCATCATCGCCATCTCCGAGGGCGTGCGACAGGTCCTCCTCGATTGCGGGGTTCCCGCGCCGCTCGTCCAGGTCGTCCCTTCGGGGATCGATTTTTCGCCCTTTCGGGAGAAGTGGACCCGGGATTTCCTGTGCCGGGAATTTTCTTTTGCCCCGGACGATTTTCTCGTCGGCATCGTCGCCGCCCTCGAGTATCACAAGGGCCACACCTATCTCATCCAGGCCTCCAAGATGTTGAAAGCCCAGGCCCCAAAAATCAGGATCGTCGTCGTCGGGAAGGGCTCTCTGAGGATGGATCTCGACCGCCAAGTTCATGACCTGGGAGTCGAGGACATCGTCCATTTCCTCGGGTTCAGGGAAGACGTCCCGCGCATCCTGGCCTCGCTCGATCTTTTCGTCCTGTCCTCATATTTCGAGGGAATGGGGAGCTCACTGCTCGATGCGATGGCCAGCCGGCTCCCCATCGTCGCCACGCGGGCGGGGGGGATCCCCGAGGTGGTCATCGACGGGGAGACGGGTCTTCTCGTCCCGCCCCGGGACCCGGCCGCCCTGGCCCAGGCCATCCTGACGCTTTACCATGACCGCGGGCTGGCCGGCCGGCTGGCGGAGCGGGGTTTCGAGGTCGTTCATGAGAAATTCTCGGCTGAAGCCATGGCCTGGAAGGTCATCGACATTTATGAGCTATTCGCCCATAGAAAGGGGATTCGTTTGACGGAAGGAGATCCGGCATGAAGATCGAAAAGGTGGAATTGGCCCTCCTCTATCTTCCCTACGTGCACTTTTTTGAGACGAGCCTCGGGCGTGAAGAGGGCCGTGAGTTCATCATCGTCAAAGCCTATTCGGAGGGACTCTGCGGTTACGGCGAGGTCGTGGCTTCGGAAGCGCCCTTCTACAGCTATGAGACGACCTCGACCGCCTGGCACGTGCTGAGCAAGTTCCTGATTCCCTTAGTTTTCCAGCAGGGGATCTCGCGGCCGGAGGATTACTCCTGGGAAGCGCGGCGATTCCGAGGTCACCCGATGGCCAAGGCGGGGCTGGAGCTCGCTCTTTGGGATCTCCAGGCAAAGAAGGCGGGGGTCCCGTTGGCCAGGCTGTATGGAGGAACGCGCGAGAATATCGATGTCGGCGTCAGCCTGGGAATCGAGAACTCCATCCCCGAACTCCTCGAGCAGGTCGGAAATTTCATCGGCGAGGGCTATCGGAGGATCAAGCTCAAGATCAAGCCGGGCTGGGATGTGGAGGTCGTCAAAAGGGTCCGGGAGGACTATCCTGAAATCCTGCTTCAAGCCGATGCCAACGGCGCTTACAACCTCAAGGATAAGGGTGCCCTTCTGATGCTCGATGCCTTCGACCTTCTCCTTCTCGAACAGCCGTTCCCGCCCTATGATCTCTGGGACCACAGCCGGCTCCAGAAGGAGATGAAGACCTCAATCTGTCTGGACGAGAGCATCATCGGCGAGGATACGGCCCGCCAGGCGCTGGAGATGGGAAGCTGCCGGGTGATCAACATCAAGGTCGGCCGCGTCGGCGGCTTCGTCGAGGCGCGCAAGATCCACGATCTCTGCCGGCGGGAGGGCATACCGGTCTGGTGCGGCGGGATGCTAGAATCGGGGATCGGCCGGGCCCACAACCTCCATATCGCCTCACTCCCGAATTTCAAACTGCCCAGCGATCTTTCGGCCAGCAAACGGTACTACAAGGAGGACCTGATCGATCCGCCGATCGAGCTCGAGAGGGACGGCACGATCAAAGTGCCGGAGGGACCGGGGATCGGTGTCCATCCGGTGGAAGAACGGATCAAACGGGCCACTCTACGGGAAGAATCCTTTACTTAGGGGGACATCCCCGCCTGCGTCCCCGCTTGGCGATCAGTTCTTGACCAATTTATAGCAAACATATAGAATATATCAGCTTACTAGTAGTTTTTTGGGATGGCAGAAGTAAGCGCCCCTTATTCATCATTCACCCCTCATCCTCATTATCCGGGTTTGTCCCGGAAAGATGCGCTTTTTCGAGAACAGCTGATAAAGGAGTGAACTCATGAGCCGGTTGAACAAAAACGACAGGAAATGGCTGGAGGAAAGATTCGGCGAGCGAGCCAATTTCGATCCGACCGAGCGGGTCCTCTACAGTCACGATATCGCCGCAATGCCGAGCCTGTTCAAGCCGCTGGTCGGACGGACGCTGCCGGATGCCGTCGTTCAGCCGGAGACGGAAGAGAAGCTCCGAGAACTGGTCCGCTGGGCGAATGGGAGACGCATCGCCCTCGTGCCCCGCGGCAAAGGCTCCTCGGGTTACGGAGGCCTCATCCCCGTGCGGCGCGGTGTCGTCGTTGATTTCTTCCGGATGAAGGATGTCCTGTCCGTGGACGTGCCCAATGAGACCGTCCTGGCGCTCTGCCCCTGCTGCGAGTTCCGGCTCCGGGTCAGCAAGGAGAAAAAGAACACTCCGATCGAGGTCCGCGACCTGGCCTCTTTCGCCTGCGAAGGGCTGGGCAAAAAGTTCGCCGACCCCAGCCCCGAGGTCGGCCGCCAGTGGAAAGTCTTCGAGGGTATGGTCGCCTTGATGACGCCTCAAGGTTTCGCCGGCCTGATGGACGCTATGTGGCCGAGCAGATGCCCGAGATGATGCCCAAGGTCATGGACAACCTGATGCCCCATATGCTCCCCGACGTGGTGCCCCTCGTCGTGCCCAAGATGGTCGCCTACCTGCGCGGCCGGGCCTGATCGACAGCCGGCCCATTCTATTTCCCTCTTGCCTTCTTGACTCGCTCGAGATAATTGACGTCGAGCCGATCCCTGTCGCGGCCGACCGCCTTTTTCATCCTGTTCATCTTATCAAATCCGCCCCTCTTCAGCAATGTTTCAGTTGGGAATCAGAGAATCATCAATCATGCGAATTTCGTTTTGCTGGTGCGCCGGCGCGGCCTCCGACCAGGATAGCTTCGAGGACGGGATCGCGGAGGGAGAGAAAATCGTCGAGCGTGAGCTCGACGAGGACGTCCGGCGATTACATAAAAATGGTAAAAAGCGGGTTAAAGAATTCAAAAAGTCAAGTTGGGGATTTGGGAATTCCGATCCAGCGGGGAGTCCTCATCATATAATCTCGATAATCGTCTCCATACTTTTCGATTAGTAATTTTTCCTCGGTGGGGACCAAAATTCGCCATAACACGATCCATGCAACGGCGAGAAGCAGTACGACCCAGGAAGCGCAGGCTATCCCCACACCGGCAAACATCAGGAAACCACTGAGATAAATGGGATGCCGGGAGATCTTGTAGACACCATTGGTTACGGGTCTTTCAGCCGGGGCTGAAGCGATATTGAAAATAGTTGTGACAGAAATAACCAGGGCAGCGGCGAAAAAGGCGAGACCTACAAAGAGCCATGCTGTGCCTGTCATGAGCGGGAGAAAAATGGAGTAAATAAAAACCAAGGGCATGATGACGGCGTGGGTGGAAAGGGCCATTATCTTCTTGCTCTTATTGAAAGGCGGGAACTGGCTCAGTCTTTTCGATTTTTTCCTTGCTTCTTTGTCGAGGAAAATATCCGGGATGAACATGGACAGAAAAAATAAAGCCGCAAGGATCCAGGCATTCCAGATCCCCATTTCAAAAGCCGGTGGTAATGACATTTTTTCCCCTTATAAGAGGCGATGAAGTTTCATCCCCTTTCATTCCGAAATGAGCATATCATATTTAATACGAAAAGGTCAACGAATTCAGTTCCTCGGCAGCTATCATCCCCTCTCTAAATAAAACTGCTCGAGTTTAATAAAAATCACAGGGATTTCGTTTTTCCGGTGCGCCGGCGCGGCCTTCGGCAAGGATGACTTCGAGGACAGGATCGCGCAGGGAGAGAAAATCGCCGAGGAGAACGTCCTCCGGCCGATGGTGACGAACAACCGCCCCTTTCGGTTGAGCTCATTCGCCGCCGCCGCCGCCAGGACGATCAGGACGATAGAAGATCTGCGCATGTTTTTCATCCTTCCTTTTCAGTTCAATCCATTATCCGAACGGACACGGGCTTATACGTTAACGTATACGCAACAAGGGATCAATGTTTGACAAATCACACGGAAAATAATGGACGGGCCGGTCTCCCCATCAACGCGGCCGAGCCTGACATTCATGCGGAGTTGCGAAAGCCAGGACCGGCTCATCCGGACTCTCGTGAGCCCGCGGCGGCGCCAATATATGAGTCCCGTTTGGAGTTTTTGACCCGGCCCAACAGAATGAGACTCGCGGCGAGGAGCACGGCCGTTCCGGTTTGACACAGGATTCGATTCGATCTCATTGTTTCACCACTTCCC
>JBAUIH010000113.1:0-16830 GCA_049682755.1 Candidatus Aminicenantales bacterium
GCCATCCTCGCCCTGCGCTGTGTGATGAAATCCAACCGCCTGGAAGACTACTGGGAGTCCCGAGCCGCGTGATTTACCCCACTTCTATGACGCAGGCCCATGAAGAAGCTTTTAGCCGCGTCTGCCATGATTTTTGTTCTCGCCATGCCTCTCTTGAATCAGGAAGTCGAAGAAACAGTCGCCGCAGAAATCGGAGAGAAGGTGATCGGATATGTGCCGGTTCTGCCCCGCATCCTATCTCCGGATCACAATCCCTACGTGAGTGCCCTGTGCGTCGGACTGGCCAATTATTATCCAAGCCACGCGGAGTATGCCATTCTGGATTTTGTGAGTGAGTGGAGCAGCAACCAGGTCTGGGACATTGTTTTCGTTGTTGTCAATTATTCGAATTCGAGTGCCAACATTAAAGTCGAAATGGAGATGATGTCCAAAGACGGCAGCGCACGTCTCTATAAGAAAAAAACCACAACGATCGGGTCCGGACATATCATGCTCTTTACTCTGCGTGTCACTGATAAAGTCAGAAACGGAGTCGGGGATCTGTTTACAGTCAATGGCCGGGTTTCCGGAGCGGGGATGGGCAACTCGAACGAGGTGAAAACTCAGGTTTTAGTTTACTAGCACATATCCATCCGATCTTTTTCAACGTTTGGATTTGCGCTCAGCATTTCCTCTGCTCTGTCTTCCTCATTCATTATTGAATTCGGATCAGGGCTTCTCCTGGTGGGCTTCGTTGTGGTTCGCCTCGAGGATCGCGGCGACGCGGCCGACGATCTTCTCCCCCCGGCAGGCCAGGAAATAATCGGGCTCGCCGTGTTCGAAAAAGGGGTGCCTCCGGCGGTTGAGCTTTTCCTTCATCCCGATGATGAGCGGGGGGACCCAATGCGGGTCGTTCTCGTAGACGCGCCAAGGGAAGCGGATGAAATTCTTGAGGTCCTTGTTCGTCCGGACCTTCCGGATTTCGATCCCGTTCATGGCCTCTCCTTCCCGGATGATAGGGAGGCCTATTCTCGCAAAGACCAGGGAGTTTTGCACCGGAAGGTGCGGCCCTGTCGCTTAACACGATCAGCACGTTGGGCCCGCCATGATCTTGCCCATGGTCAGTTCGTCGTCCTTGATCACCCGGCCGCTGACGTCCACGGCGACCTTGATTATTTGATGTTTTACTTGCCGTGACATTTCTTGAAGTTCTTTCCGCTGCCGCAGGGGCAGGGGTCATTTCTTCCCGGCTTGGCCGCTTGGGTTTCGATATCCGCGGTCTCTCCCGCCAGGATGGCCATGACCTCGGATGCCGGCCGGTTTTGACGAATCAGGTCGGCCATGATCCGCATGGATTTGTCCGCATGCTTGAAAAAGGCTTTATAGCCGGCGCAAAGATAATTCAGTCCGGGTTCCCCGTCGGGCGTCTCGACAAAACGGTTCTTGGGACATTCCCCATGGCAGATGTGCAGGAATTCGCACTCCCGGCAGTACCGGGGCAGCGTGTCCTTCTTGTCCTGCCCGAACCGGTGCTGCTTTTCCGAAGCCACGAGATCGATCAGGGGGGTCCTCAGGATATTTCCGAGGTAATAGTCCGGCTCGACGAAGTGATCGCAGGAATAGAGGTCTCCGTTGTGCTCGAGGGCGACGCCCAGGCCGCAGGTGGGTCCGAAGATACAGACAGTCCCCGCCATCCCGAGCCACCCGGCAAGGGCGCCGTCGAAGTTGAGGACGAAAGTGTTTCCCACATCCCGTTTCACCCACTCGTCGAAGATCCCGATCAGGAAACGGCCGAACTGACCGGGATCCACGGACCGGACCGTAACCCTGTTGCCTTCCTGGTAGCCGGTTTCATTGTCGCGCTCGACGATGGGGATGAACTGGATGTAATTCGCCTTCAGCTCGTCCCGGAAAAACCGGTAGACATCCAGTGGATGATGGGAGTTTTTCGAGTTCACCGTGCATAAGATGTTGAATTCCACATGATGGGCCTGGAGCAGTCGAGCCGCCGCCAAGACCCGGTCAAAGCTTCCCTGGCCTCCTTTGTCTTTGCGATAGACGTCGTGAAGTTCCTTGGGACCATCGAGGCTCAGCCCGACGAGAAAATTGTTTTCGTGAAAGAACCGGCACCACTCGTCGTCGAGGAGGATGCCGTTCGTCTGAAAAGTGTTCTCGATCCGAGTGCCGGGCTTCTGACATTTCTTTTGAAGCTCAACCGATCGCCGGAAGAAATCGAGCCCCATGAGGGTCGGCTCTCCTCCCTGCCACGCGATCGTCACCTGCGGGACCTGGTGGGCTTCAATAAGCTGCCGGATATAGGACTCATGGATCTCATCGGACATCCGGAAGCGGCTTCCCGGATAAAGAGCTTCTTTTTTCAGAAAAAAGCAATATTCGCAGTTCAGGTTGCAGGCCGACCCCGTCGGCTTGGCCATGACATGAAATGCCTGCGGGACTTCAGGTTGAGGCGTCAATTTCCTTCTTCCGGGGTGAGCTTTTCGGAGTATAAATAATGGCAAAAAAGATATCAAGCCCGGTGGCGCGGGGTTTATTTCAAAACAATCGCCGGCCCTGGCGGTTGAAGGGCCGGATCGTGCTTTATTTTGGTCTTTCGAGCCCCTATAATGGGGCCTCGAACATATTCAGGCCTATCGACGGGTCAAGGAGGGATGGCATGATGTCGACACGCCGGGATTTCCTCAAAGCCCTTTCGGTCTCACCCCTGGCCTTTCCGGTGCTGCCGCATTGCGGCTTCTCCCGGCCGCGCTCTCTTGATTATAGCGGCCTTCCTTCTCCCGGCGATCCGGCCTATTGGAAGAAGGTCCGGGGCCAGTTCCTCCTGGCTGAGGACAAAGTCTTCTTCAACGCGGGGACCCATGGTGCGATGCCCCGCGTCGTCGTCGAGGCGGTCCATGACCATCTCCTGAAGTGCGCGACTGATATCGCCGACTGGGACTACCGCGGCGCGGATTGGATCGCGGGCTACCAGCCGTGGACTGGCATACGGGCCAAGGCGGCCAGGCTCATCAACGCCGACGTCAAGGAATTCGCCCTCGCCGAGAACGCCACGTGCGCCATTACGTTGCCAATGGCCTGGACCTTGCCCCGGGCGACGAAGTCCTGACCTCCGACCAGGAGCACTCCGGGGGCAAGGGCGCCTGGGACCTGAAGGCCCGGCGATGGAAGACAACGGTCCGCATGGTCGCGCTCCCCAAGCCGGCCCACAGCCCCGGCGAGATCATCGATATCTTCCGAAAAGCCATCGCGCCCGAGACCAGGGTTCTCATGATCCAGCATCTCATCACGGGGAGCGGGGCCATCCTGCCCGTCAAGGAGATATGCGCCGAGGCGCGGGCGAAAGGGATTTTCACGGTCATCGACGGCGCCCAGGCCGTCGGCCACATCCCTGTCGACATCAAGAACATCGGATGCGATGCCTACATCGGCTGCTTTCACAAGTGGATGCTCGCCCCGGCCGGAACGGGATTCCTGTACATCCGCAAAGAACGCATCAAGGACGTTTGGGTGACTCTGGCCAGCGGCTCGTGGGACGACTACGAGGACGACGGCCACCGTTTCACACAGCGCGGTACGGGGAGCTTGTCGCTGCTCTTGGGGCTCGAAGCCGCCCTCGACTTTCACTTCGCGATCGGGCCCGACCGCGTTCACAAACGGATCAAGGAGCTAGGAGACCGTCTCCGCGACGGCTTGAGGAGGATCCCGAAGACACGGCTCTTTTCACCCGCCGACCCGGCCATGTGCGCAGGGATCACCGTCTGGAACATCGAGGGAATGACCGGCCCGCAGCTCCAGGACGAGCTGTGGAATCGCGGCCGGCTACGGCCCCGCTCGAGCGGCGAGCAGTTCGGGGTCCGGCAGTCCACGCACATCTACAACAGCCCCGAAGAGATCGACCGGACGCTCGCGATCGCCCGGGAGCTGGCCGCCGGCGCTTGTTAAATGCAAGCCTATCAAAGATAATGGGGGAGAAGCGTCCGATGAAAGGAGACCCGATGTTCATCCGGAAAAACGGAATTTTTGCAGCGGCCTTGGCCGCCTTGGCCATCGTTCTTTTTGCCGCCCAGGACAAGCCCGATCTGGACATGATGAACAGGATCCGATTCGAAGGATTGAATCACAGCCAGGTCGGCAAGCTCGTCGCCTATCTCTCCGACGTCATCGGGCCCCGCCCGGCCGGCTCGCCCGAGATCGACCGGGCCAACAAGTGGGCCGCGGCCAAAATGAAGGAATGGGGCCTGACCAACGTGGCCCTCGAACCCTACGAGGACTTCGGTGTCGGCTGGGCCGTCCGTTACCTCTCGGCCCACCTGCTCGAGCCGCACTATGCGCCGCTCATCGCCATCTCGGTCGAGTGGGGATCGAGTACCAAGGGGAAAGTCGTCGGAGCGCCTCTCTACGCTGACATCCAATCTCAGGCCGACTTCGCGAAATACAAGGGCAAGCTGGCCGGCCGGATCGTTCTATACCAGCCGCCCAAGCCCGTTCCGACGCATTTCACACCGGATGCCCGCCGCCACGACGCTGAGAGCCTGGCCGCACTGGCCGAGACGCCCGTCCGGGCGACGAGGAGGCCCGATCCCGACTACGTCCGCGGTTTCGCCGACGACCTCGAGGACTTCTTCCGGGCCGAGGGCGTCGGAGTGCTGGTTTCGTCGAGCGGGGCGGCCCGCCGCGAGTACGGCACGGTCACGGCCCGGGGCGTCCGCCAGGCCCGCGACCCGAAGCGGTCCCGTCCCCTGCCTGAAGTCATCCTGGCCGCCGAGCACTACAACCGTATCCACCGGATCATCGAAGAGTTCAAGGAGCCGGCCAAGATGGAGGTCGAGGTCCGCACGGAGTTTTACGACAAGGATCTGCGGGGCTACAACGTCGTCGGCGAGATCCCGGGCACGGACAAGGCTGACGAGTTGGTCATGCTCGGCGGGCATATCGATTCCTGGAGTCCGGGCACGGGAGCGGCGGATAACGCCGCCGGCTGCGCCGTATCGCTAGAGGCGGCGCGAATCCTGCGGGCCCTCGGGATCCAGCCCCGCCGGACCATCCGGGTCGTCCTCTGGAGCGCCGAGGAGAAGGGCTGGGTCGGCTCCAGGGCCTACGTCGAAAAGCACTTCGGCGATCCCGAGACGATGACGATCAAGCCCGGCCACGCCAAGCTCGCCGGCTACTTCAACTTCGACAACGGCAGCGGCCGGATCCGCGGCATCTATGCTCAGAGCAATGTCGCCGTCAAGCCCATCTTTGAGGCCTGGCTCGAGCCCTTCCATGACCTGGGGGCGACCCATGTCGTGGTGCGCGACACGGGCGGCTCGGACCACGGGGCCCTCGACTACGTCGGCCTGCCCGCCTTCCAGTTCATCCAGGACCCGCTCGACTACGGGACGCGCGTCCATCATACGAACATGGACGTCTTTGACCACATCAGCGTCGAGGACCTGATGCAGGCCTCGGTCGTCATGGCCGCCTTCGTCTACAACACGGCCATGTGCGAGGAGATGCTGCCCCGCAAGCCCCTGCCGGACCCGATGCACTACCCGGTCCGCCGGTAGGGGAAAGGGAGGCTGCCGAAAGGAGAAAAGGGCCGGAAATCCGACGGGCTTCACCATCCGGAGCAAGAAAAAGTAACGAAGGATATTCAGCGGGGGCCTTGCCGGCCTAAGCATTTAAGAAATCTTTAGAGCTTGTACAGGGTCCTGGCGTTCTGGTGCATGATCACGTCGGTCAGGCTCAGGGCTTCTTCCAGAGTCATCCACCTTTCATCCGCCAACTCCGCTAAAGCCTGGGCGATCCCTTGCCGGGCGATCGCCGCATGCCCCGGGATGAGTTCCACCGGGATATAGTCTCCCCCGAAAGTGAATATCTTGTTGGCCGGCGCCGTTACCAGGAACTTCTTCAGGAAATCCTTGGCCGCCAGGGGATTGATGATCCATGACCAGCACATGTCCATATAGGCATTGGGATAGTGCTTGGCGATGGACAGCATCTCCTCGTAATAGGGATAGCAAATGTGGAAAAGCACGAATCGAGTCTCCGGGGACTGCCGGCACAGTTCACAGATGGAGGCCGGATTTCCCTGGACTCTGCGCAGGGGCATCCGGCCATGGCCGACATAATATCCTGTATGGAGCTTAACGGGCAAGCCCGCCTCGGTCGCCCGGTCCACCGCGTGCCAGAAAAGATGATCCTCCAGGGCCTTCTGTTCACCGGGGTCCAGGGGTTCTTGGTTGAGCTTTTTCAGGAATGCCTTTTCCACTTCCTCAGGCGGTGTCCGGACGCAGTCGAGATCCCGCTGATAGGCCATCGTCGATTTCACCGCCACGGCCTTTTTCCCGTAGGTTGTGATCCAATACTCGATCACCCGGTGCCAGTCGTCGAGCGTTTTCACGGTCACCCCTGCTTCCCGGGCATACCGGGGATCCCAGTTGTCTTCGATCATCCCGCTGATGTGGAGATCGCTCATCAGCAAGTCGGGCTGTTCCGACTCCAGGAATGGCCAGAGATTGACCTGGCAGGATTCAATGTTCCCGATATCACGGAGGAGATGCCGGTAAAAACCAGGCTTGATGGCCGCATGATAGGCTTCCTCCAGCTTTCTCACGCTTTCCCCTGTCAAATCCTCGATCCCGTAGACGTCCTTAAGGGCATGACGCACATTGAGTCCGTAGCCCGTATGTTTCACATGCGGCCAAAAAGGCTCGAACAGCTTCCATTTGTCGAGAGGCTCCAGCGCCGTCGAAAAGAAACGGTCATGGTCGGCCTGGCTCATTCCGGCCACCACCAGGTCTGAGTCAAAATAATGACTCAGCAGGAAGGTCCAGTCGTTGGCCTTGTCCCAGATGGTTTTTTCGGCCTTGATCCTCTCCGATTCGTTCATCAGATGTTCATGTGTATCGATGAGGGGAGTTTCCAGCACTTTTTGATAGAGGGGATCATCTTTTCCCGGGTTTCTCAAATCGGCTGCCGCCGTGCGGCTGGAAAGGACCATTCCGGCCAGTGTCGCGCCGGTGAGTCCGAGGGCTGAATACCTAAAAAATTCTCTCCGCTTCAGGTCTTTTGGTTTCATGAGACTCCTTTGCAACATACCTCTCGGCTTGCCGTGGGGCAGTCCACCGGCGAATCGAAATCCTCTTTTTGGACGAGCCCTTTCCCTGCTGGTGAGCTCAGGGCTGAAGGTGCCCATCGCCGGTCGACTATATCGCCGGCCGCGGACCGCTGTCAAGAACGCAAAAAACTCCGTGAAGGCCTACCTCTTGAGCTGAGAACAGCGGAAATAGGACAAGAAACCGCGAACAAGGCAAAAAGCGCAGGAAATCCGACCGGCCTCGCCAAGAACTCCAGGTAATCCCTCCGCGCGACCTCTTCGGGCCTTTACCCATACCGATAGCAGACCTGACCTTCTTTCTCCGAGAAAGAGAGTCGCTTTAATGATAAGAAGACTGGGCGTTTGACTTTGCTTCCTGCAGGTCACTATAATCGCATCACCCGAACTGAACGTATTGGAGCCCTCTCATCAAGACCATGTTTTTGGACTCGGTCGCGGAACGCGTCCTGCTGTGTGATGGCGCCATGGGAACGATGCTATACAGCAAGGGCTTCTACCTGAACACCTGTTTTGACGAGCTCAACCTGACGCAGCCGGAGGTCGTGAAGGAGATTCATCGCGCCTATGTCCAGAGCGGCGTCGACATCGTCGAGACCAACACGTTCGGCGCCAACCGCTTCAAGCTCCAGAAGCACGGGCTTGAAGACAAAGTCCGGGAGATCAATCAGGCCGGAGCACGAATCGCCAGGGAGGAGGCCGGAGGAGATGTGTTTGTAGCCGGATCCATCGGGCCCCTTGGCTTGAAAATCGAGCCCTGGGGACCGACGTCCGAGTCCGAGGCGGAAGAGGCGTTTCGGGAGCAGGCGGAAGGACTCCGTGAAGGCGGCGTGGATTTTTTTATCCTCGAAACTTTCAGCGACATCAACGAAATTCATCAAGCGATCAAGGCAGTGAGAGCAGTCGCTCCAAAGGCGGCGATCATCGCGGAGATGACCATCCAGGAGGACGGCAACAGCCTGCACGGTACGACTCCTGAAGTGTTCACCAAAAAGCTCGAAAACTGGGAGACTGATGTCGTCGGCGTCAACTGCAGCGTGGGTCCTGAGCCGATGCTCCGGTGCGTCGAGAGAATGGCCCGGGTGACGAGCCTGCCGCTCTCGGCGATGCCCAATGCCGGGATGCCGAAAGAAGTCGAAGGACGCAACATTTATCTTTGCTCTCCAGACTATCTGGCCGAATACGCCAGGCGGTTTATCTTGAGCGGGGTTAAAGTCCTGGGCGGATGCTGCGGGACGACTCCCGCCCATATCAAAGCCATGAGAAGCGCTATCAAGGCGTTCCAGCCGCCAAAAAGGACGGTCATCACGGTCAGTTTGCCCGAACAAGAGAAAATGGCGGGGAAAAAGATTCCCCTGCATGACAAATCCGGGCTCGGGCAGAAGCTCGAGGCGGGAAAATTCGTGACCAGTGTCGAGATCATGCCCCCGCGCGGGCACAACCCATCAGCCGCCGTCTCCGTCGCCCGGCTGCTCGAGTCGCACGGAGTGGATTGCGTCAATATTCCGGACGGTCCGCGGGCGAGCGCACGGATGAGCCCGCTGGCCCTGGCCGCGGTCTTTGTCGGGTCGACCAAAATCGAGGTCCTCCTCCACTATACCTGCCGGGATCGCAACATGTTGGGGATGCAATCCGATCTCCTCGGCGTGCACGCTCTGGGAATCCGCAATCTCTTGATCATCACCGGCGACCCGCCCAAGCTGGGCGACTACCCCGATGCCACGGCTGTGTTCGACGTCGATTCGATCGGCCTGACCAACGTGGTGAACTTCCTGAACATGGGAATCGACATCGGCGGAAAGAAACTGGACGAGCCGACTGCATTCCTGATCGGAGTGGGGGCCAATCCCGGCGCCGTCAATCTAGACTACGAGATATCGCGCTTTGTTTACAAAGTCGAGGCCGGCGCTGAGTTCGCCGTTACGCAGCCGGTTTTTGACATCGGGCTCCTGGAGAATTTTCTCGAACGCGTTGAGCATCACCGTATCCCCATCCTGGCTGGGATCTGGCCACTCTGGAGTCTCCGCAACGCCGAGTTCCTTCACAACGAGGTTCCGGGAGTGAACATCCCGAATCCCATCATGGAGCGGATGAGACGGGCTCAGGATGCCGGCGCTGAACGGGCCCGCCAGGAGGGCGTGGCCATCGCTCAAGAAGTCTTGACTTCGGTCAAAGAGCTGGTCGAGGGCGTCCAGATCAGCCCGCCGCTCGGTAAATATGATCTCGCCCTGGAGGTTCTTAAGGCTGTTTGAGTCCGGCTTTCGATTTTTCCCGGATGTACTTCAGATAATTCTTGAGAGAGCGGTCCTTTCCGAGCAGGGCTTGGGCTGCACGAAGAGAGGCCATGAGCTCGCCGTCGAGAGGATCGCAGATGACTGCGTCGAGTCCAGCCTGAAGAGCTAGGACAAGTAGAGTCCTGTTCAGGAGTCTTCGTTCGGGGAGTCCGAAGGAGATATTGCTGAGCCCGGCGATCGTCGTGAATCCCGACAAACGTGTCTTGATTTTCGAGAGAGACTCGAGGAACAGCGTGCCGATCTGGTCGTCGACGCCGACCGGCCGCACGAGGGGGTCAAAGAAAATGTCCTCAGGGCGGAGACCTTCTTGCGTCAACATCCCGGCCAATTTTTCCGCCAGGGCGAGCGCCCGGTCCGAGCTTTCCGGGGGGCCGTCTTCGTCCATGCAGAGGGCGATGACCCGGGGTTTGAATTCCCGGACGAGCGGTAGCAAAACCTCGAGGCGCCGTGATTCTCCGGTCAAGGAGTTCAAAAGAGGGCGCCCCCGATAAATCTTCAGGGCCTCGGCCATGGCCTCCGGGTTTGGGGTGTCCAAGGCCAGAGGAACGTTCACGGATTTTTGGAGGAGGGGAATCGCCCATCGCAAAGCTTCGATTTCTCCGTCCATCAGGATGGCGGCATTGATGTCGACGTAGCTTGAGCCGGCCTGCTCCTGACGCTTCGCTTGGCCGAGAAGGAACGCTTCATCCCGGTTCTGCAGAGCCTGGGCCACTTTCTTCCAGCTTGAGTTCAACCGCTCGCCGACGATCACCATGGGCCGATTCTCCCGAGACCATACCAACAAAGTCCGATATTGTCAATAAATCCCGCAGCTTCAATCGGATCTCGAGATAGACCAAGTTGAAAGCTCAGGGGCTGCAGCAGAGGCCGGAGAAGATGAGCTATTGTCAGGCTGTCCGTCTAGCCGGTGACGAACGTGAACACCACGTACAGGCCGATCATGACCAGGGCCAGGACCGCGCTGAGCCGCCTGTAATTCCCGATCCCCGGCCAACCCTTTTCCCGCAGGGGCTCCAGGACGGATTTCCAGACGGGCGCGTCCTTTTTTTCGGCCGGCGAATCGGGGAAACGATACGACATCACAATCAGGGTCCCGGCACAGAGCAGCGCGAGAATGAAGCTTATGACCATGAAATTGAGAAAACCGAACGCGGGCTGGCCGGCCTTGAAATTCTGGAGGACCTTGGTGAAATCCAGGATGAAGACGGCAAAACCCAACAGGGAACCTGAAACTAGGGTCACAAACGCGGCTCTGGAAGACGCTTTCTTCCAGAAAACGCCCGCCAGGAAGACCACGGTGATGGGAGGCGCCAGGTAGGAGATGGCGGCGTTGATGCCCTGAAAGACGGTGGGGAAATGCCCGCAGAGCGGGGACCACAAGACGGCCAGGACCATCCCGGCGAACGTGACCGTCCGGCCGATCCGCACCAGTTTTTTTTCGGACGCTTGGGGGACCCGGCGCCGGTATAGATCGTAGGTGAACAGCGTGGCCATGGAGTTCAGGGCCGCGGAAACCGTGCTCATCAGCGCGGCCATCAGGGCCGCGGCGATCAGACCGCGGATCCCGACAGGCAGGAGGTGGGTGATCAGGTGTGAATAGGTCTGGGCCGTGTCCACGCCTCCGGCTTCGGTCAGAGGAAGAGGGGGAAGCAAGCCCTTGTTGATCAGGGCCAGGCCGATCAATCCGGGCAGCACGAAGATAAACATCGGCAGGATCTTGATGAACCCGGTGAACAGGGGGCCGACCCGGGCGTGGTTTTCGTCCCTGGCGCCGAGAACGCGCTGGACGATGGTCTGGTCCGTGCACCAGTACCAGATGCCGATGATGGGATAGCCGAGCAGGACGGAGTACCAGGGCAGGCCTGAGGCATCCCCATGGGCGCGGAGGACCGTCAGCCTCACGGGTTCAACGCTTTCGGCCAGGCCGGTCCAGCCGCCGACCTGGAAAAAGGCGATCACGGTCAGGAGCGTCGCCCCGGCCAGCAGGACGACGGTCTGCACGGACTCCGTCCAGACGACGGCCAGCAGCCCGCCGACGATCGTGTACAGCCCCGTCAACCCGGCGATCAGGATGATGCTGAATGTCTTGTCCAGTCCGAACAGGCCCTCGAGCACAACGGCGCCGGCATAGAGCGAGAAACCGATATGAATAAAGACGGCCGAGACGATGGAGAGAACGGACAGCCAGTCCCGGCTGGCCCGGGAATATCGTCTTTCCAGGAAGTCGGGAAGGGTGGTGACGTTGGTGCGGATGTAGAACGGAGCAAAGAAAAGCGCCAGGATGATGAGTGTGAAAGGGGCCATCCACTCGAAATTTCCGTAAGCGAGGCCGTTCGCATATCCCTCTTCGGCCAGGCTGACCAGGTGCACGGTCGAGATGTTCGCGGCGAACAGGGACAAGCCGATGACCGGCCAGCGCAGGGAATTGCCGGCGAGAAAATATTCTTTCGCCTGCCCGGTCTTTTTTCTCATCAGTCCGGCCCAGATCCCCAGGATGACTATGAAGGCAAAGTAGAAGATGATGATCGCCAGGTCCAAGCGCTCGATCCGCATGACATGTCCCTGAGACAGACTGGATCTATTTTCCGATGAACAAACCGATGGCCAGCAGAACAGGAGTGAGAATGACGACGATCACATTCTGTCCCAGGTAGGGGACCAGATTGGGGATGTCGTCTGCATGTTTGCGGGCGCCTGCGCAGACCCGCACGGCCGGGAATGCGGTTAACAGGGCCAGGAGGATGAAGGCGGGCAACAATTTCAAAATGACTCCAATGATGATGGAGAGATACGTCATCAGCATAAAGACGCCGAAGATCACACTGCTGGCTTTCCGGCCGATGGTGATCGGATAGTGTTTGCGGCCGACGGTCCGGTCGGCCTCGACATCCGGGAACTGGTTCAACAACAACAGATTGCTGACGAGAAACGTGGGCACCAGGGAGGCCACGAAAGCGGTCAGGGTGTAAGCGCCGGTCAGCGCAAAGTGGGTGCCCATCACCATCAGCACCCCAAAACCGACCCCGGGGGCAAGCAGGCAAAGCAGGGGATTGTAAGTGAGCCAGATCGTGTAGATCACCAGGAGCATCAACCCGAGAATTCCCAGGGGCAGCAGCTTCCAGCCGTGCAGCCGGACAAAATAAACCCCGATGGCCGCGACGATGGCCAGCGTCAACCAGGCCAGCGAGCGGGTCTGGCGGGCCAACCGTGGATGAGCCTGAAGGGTGCCGCTGCCTCCGCTGAAGGGCGTTCGCCGGGTTTTCGAATCCAGGCCGCTCTTAAAATCGAAATATTCATTGTGCATGTTGACGCTGATATGCGCTGCCAGGGCGCCGATCAGAACGAGGACGACGTTCAACGCGTTGAGCGATCGCGTCTGCCAGAAAGCCGTTCCCACCCCGACAGAAACGCAGGCCGGGGTCAGGATCAGAAAGGGGAGACGCATCGGACCGGAGAGGATTCTAAGATGGCTCATGGGTCGCTCCTGATGATCGAATTTTGGGCTTCAGCGCGGGCCTCGGCGATGACGTCGGCGACGGCAACCGGTCGGCCGTCCAGGGCCTTGCTCCGGTCGGCGGCGCTCATGAAGGCGTAGATCTCGATCGTCTCTTCCTGGGGAACGGGCGGCTGTCCCGTGGCGAAAAACAGGGCGATCGCCTTCAGCATCGGATTGTAGCTGTGGACGAGCGGCAGATACTCGATCTTTTTTTCGGCGAAGACCGTTCCGCCGTAGCTGTGCTCGCTCGACCGAAGCCCTCGGACCGTCCCGATGCGGCCCCCATCCCAGAAGCCCACGCAGAACTCGGCATCCTCCGTCTGGAAACGGCTCACCGTCCGGCAGCCGGTCCCCATGACGGTGTAGAGGATCTCGACGCCGTGGATGCCGTACCAGTAGAGGTCGGGATGGGTCGGCTCCAGGGAGGCCCAACTGAAGGCGTCGACGCCTCTGATCACACCCTGGGCGCCGCCGCGGAGCTCCAGGGCCCCGGGGATCCAGCGCAGCGACGAGGCGCTGAAAACAGGGACCTCCTTCGCTCGGGCCTCTTCGAAGATGGCGATGACGTCCGCAAGGGAAGCGGCCATCGGTTTGTCGATGAACAGCGGCTTGACCGCTTCGATGACCGGCCGGGCCTGCTCCAGATGCACGCGGCCGTCGTTGCTCGTCAGCATGACGAAGTCGACCTGCTGCAACAACTCCGGGATCGAATCGACGATGGCGACGTTCATTTCCCGCATCTCCCGGATGTAGCCCGGCACGCGGGACGTGCTGGACTCAATGTCCCGGCTTCCCTGGGGGAAAGCGGCGACGACGCGGAAGCCCCTGTAGTCCTCGGCCGGGGCGGTCCGGGCGTTGAACGTGCGGGTGAAGGCCGGCGCGTGCGAGGTGTCGAGGCCGATAATGCCGATCCGCTTTCCGGGTTCGGCCGTGCCGATCATGTCCGTGTTCTGCGGGTCCGGCGCGGGCCGCGTTTGCACGGCCGCCGCCATGACATGCATTAAGATGAGCGCCGCAGCCGCGGAATAGATGATGATGCGTTTCATGGTCATTCTCCCTTCGGCTCCCAGCCCGGCTCATATTCGCGCTTCCAATATCGCATCGCCTCGTCGTCATTCCGGATCCGGCCCGTCTTGGGATCGCAGGTGAGCGCCCGTCCCGTTCGATCCGCGATATTGGCCAGGTGGATGAGCATTGTGCTTTTATGGCCCTCCTCGATTTCCGAGGCGGGGGTTTCGCGGCCGCGGATCGATTCCAGGAAGTTCCGGGCGTGGACGAGATCGTAGCCCAGACCCGGTCCGACAACCGAGGCGTCAGGCGAATCCCCGGTCTCCTTTTCCGTGCGGACTTCCTTTCCTTTCTCGTCGTAGATGGTGTATCCATTGCCGGGATGCAAGCGCAGGGAGCCGCTCTCGCCTTGAAACAGAGCTCCGAATCCCTCGCCTTCGGCCCCGACGGCGTTGCAGCTCATGCCTTCCCAGGTCACCAGGACGCGGTTCGGGAACTCGAACGCGATCATCTGGGTGTCCGGCGGCTGCCAGTCGTCGTCGGCGTAGTAGCGGCCGCCCGCCGAGGTCACGCGCGCCGGGTAATCAGCGCCGATCGCCCAGCGGGCCAGGTCAAGGGGATGAACCCCATTGTTACCGGCTTCGCCCGTTGCCCAGTGCCAGAACCAGTGCCAGTTGTAGTGAACGACGTTGTCCCGGTAGCCGACCCGCGGGGCCGGCCCCTGCCAGAGGTCCCAGTTGAGCCACTCCGGCACAGGAGCAGGCCGGCCGACGCCGATCGGCTGACGCGCGTTCGCATACCAGCAGCGCACGTAATGGAGGGGACCGACGGCGCCCTCCTTGAGCAGGCCGATCGCCTCCTTGATCTTGCTCCAGGAACGGCGCTGGTTGCCCATCTGGCAGATTTTCTTATTCCGGCGCGCTGCGGCCACGAGCATCTCGCCCTCGGCGGGGTTGTGGCTGCACGGCTTCTCCACGTAAACATGCTTGCCCGCGTCGAGCGCGAGGATGGCCGCCGGGGCATGCCAATGGTCGGGAGTGGCGATGACGACCGCGTCGAGCTCCGGGTCATCCAGGGTCTTGCGGAAATCCTCCACCCCCACCGGCCGGCGGTCTTGAAGAGTGGCGACGGCCTGCACCGTCCTGGAGACCGCGCGGATATCCACGTCGCAGATATAGGCCACATGGGCATCCTTCAGGTGAGCGAACGTCTCCGCCAGCGCGTGGCCGCGGCTGTTCACTCCGATGACCGCGATCTGGAGCCGCTCGTTGGCTCCTTGCGCGAAGCGGAAATCCAGCCCGCCCAGGACACCGAAGCCGACGCCCGCCGCGGCCGCCTGCCTCAGAAATTCGCGCCGATTATAGGGCTGTGTCATCTTTCTCACTCCTCTTTCCGGAAAAATTCAGGCATTCTCAGATGCTTATCGAGCCTGGTCTACTCATAAACGATGCAAACTTCATTCCTCCTCCCGTCAAGGGAGAGGGAGTTTTTACTCTTCATTTTATGAACAATTTCTCATGATGGGATGACACCCTCTGAGCATGAAAATAGAAACCATAACTAATCTGTTTGCAGAATCGCCCAGGCCAGGAGAATCAAGGCCCCGACGAATATCCAGCTGATGAAAAATCCGGCCAGGTCTTCACGGTAGCGGCGGAAGAAATTCCTCCTTCGCGCTTTATGTCTCCATCCCGGCAGGTCGAGAAGCAGAAGATCATCGCCGGACCTCTCCGCCAGAGGCTTTTTCCCTTCTTCATCAAGCTCCGCGGCGTCCGATTTCCTTCTCATATTGTCAAAAAAGACCTCCATCTTCTCTTTATCCTCCGGCTTGGTCAGGAGGCTCACCAGCCAAAAGGAAAAGAACCCGGCCAGCATGGCCAGCCCGAAGGGCCCGGGTTTCCAGGTGTAAACAAGCAGGAGATGCCCGGTCGACAAAAAGTGGATCAGGTAATAGATCGAAAAAGAGAGGAGGACAGCCGCGGCGGCGCCGTATCTGTTGGCTCTCTTCCAGATGACTCCGCCCAGGAAAATGATGCCCATGAAGGCGGCCAGTGTCTCGGTGAAGAGGAAAGCGTGAAGAACGTTCTTGATGCTCAGGGCGAATAAAACAGCCAGAATGGACAGAGCCAATCCCGAATAGCGTCCCATCCACAGGATCCTGTTATCGCCGGCGGACGGGTTGATATATTTTTTGTAAAAATTCTTGGTGAAGAGAGCGCCGGTATTGACCATGAAATTGGAGCACGTCGACATGTTGGTCGCGACGATGGCGGCCAGCATCAAACCGACGAGCCCGGGCCGAAGGAGGACGCTGCAGGCATACCCAAAGGCCATCTCGGGATCGGTCAGGGTGACTTCATTCTTGATGACCAGCGCCGCCACGACAAGCCCGGTCAAAGCCCAGCCGATGGTCACCAGCCTCTTGACAAACGATCCGTATGTCTGCCCGATCCGGCCGGCGCGTTCGGTCTCGCCCGTGGCGCACATGGAGATCATATGAGGCTGGGCTGTGATTCCGACAATGCCGTTGAGCGAAAGCATGACGATCGTGAAGGCGTCGATTCCGCTGGCCTTGTTGAAAATATCAAAGAAATGTTCGGGAAGCACCGCCCTCATGCCCGCAAAGCCGTTGATCTCCTTGAGCCCGAGGGGGACAAGCATGACCGAAAGGGCGATGATCAGGAACGCCTGGACGAAATCCGTGTAGGCGGCTGCGATCAGCCCTCCGATGAAACTGTACAACAGGAAAGCGATCGTCATAAAAAATACCACCATGTTCGGGGAGACGAGATTCCCTGAGGCCACCGAAATGACCTTGGCGGCCCCCTGCATCATGACGCCCATATTGGAAACGAAAAAAGAAATGGCGAAGAGGGAATAGACCATCCCTAATCCGCTGCCGTAGCGGTCCTCCATGATCTCGCCCACGGTTGTCC
>JBAUIH010000114.1:0-17167 GCA_049682755.1 Candidatus Aminicenantales bacterium
ATGGTAGCCGTAAGGACATCGCAAACTGATTCTTAATGCTTGGAACCGTAAGGACATCGCAAACTACTTGGAGCTCAACAGAGCAGCTCGATGATCTTTCCCTTGAGGAGGAACGGAATCGATTTGATGAGTTTACCCTCGTGTTTAATAAAGACGCGGCGATGATGCGTAGACAGCGTGGCCACCACATACTGCCGTTCCAGCTTTCGGCTGACGAAGTATTCGGCGCCGTTGAACTCGATGCGGCCGTGGGCATCGACCTTGCGAACCCAGGAAACCAATCCCTTGGCAATAGGCAAAGACAGCCGGCCTTGGCCGTCGAGATAAGAATCGAGAGTAAAACCGGCCGGCAAATGACGGAGAGTCGGCCAGAGGCGGTCTCGGAGGACGCCGGGAAAGCGGGTTCCGTGTTGGTCCGCGCAGAGGGTGCGGCAGGGCTTGCGGAAGTGATAATAATCGAGGAATCGGTCGCTGGTCCGTCGCAGCGCTCGGAGGTCGGGGCAGCGGTGCCGAAGAACCCGGACCTGCCAGGTGTTATTGAAGCTCTCCACAGCTGCGTTCCGACCGGGCTCTTTTGGGGGGATGAAGAGAAAGTGGATCCCGAGAAGCAGATGAAGCCGGATGACCTGAGAAAGGCTGTAACGATACCGTCCTCCTCCCGACGCGGACATCTCGTTGTCCATCTGGGAGACCTTGGGCAGGCCCATAAAACGCCAAGAATCAACGAGATGCGCGAGCAGGGAGAGCGTCCGTTTATCCCTAAACTGATGGGCCGAAGCCGTTTGGCCGGCGACATCGATGGTGTGGAAGGAATAGAACCGGGTGACACCACGCGAACCTCGCAGATGACGTGGGCCGACCAGGTCGGTTTGTTGCAGGTCGCCGATCTTCCGGGCTTTGACGTAGGGATAGGGCGGCCCGCCGGGCGGACGTCGAGCTTTGACTCTTTTGGTCTTGCCGGCCCGGGCCAAGATCTTCTCGATGGTCGAGATGGACGGCAGGTGGCGTGTCCCGCGCCGGTGAAGCTCAAAATGAATCGTCTCGGCCCCGATGCCGGCGAAAGCCGCCCGTCGGGTCTTGTGGGCCACCAGTTCGTCTCGGAGAGCCAGGATCTTTCGAACCATCGACCCCGGAGTCCGGTTCCGGATATGTTTAGGGGTTCGACCTTGGTCCCGGAGTCCTTCCAGACCCAAGGCTTTATAACGATGGATCCACTTGGCCAGCCAGAAGCGGCCTCGCTGGAGTTCGCGAAGGATCTTTTCAAACCGAACGCCTCCGTTGAAAAGATCGATCGCCCGGCAGCGCCGTTCATATTCGAAGTTGCTCTTCATCGCCCAGCTCTCCTTCCCTTTGGGATGGGAAGAAGTCTAGGCGATGCAAAATTAGTTTGCGATGTCCTTACGGTTTGTTAGTATGCGATGTTCTTACGGAAACCCCTTAAAAAGTAGATTATAGGGGTCAGGTCTCAACAGTCAACAAATAGAGAAGGAGAGTCCAATGACCGCAAAACACATGTTAGTCCTGTATCTGATCACGCTGGCCGTCTTTTTCTTGATCGACATGATCTGGCTGGGCATCGTGGCCAAGGGATTCTACCGGCGGCACCTCGGGCCGATGCTCAATCCTAAAGTGAACTGGGCGGCGGCCATTCTTTTCTACCTGCTTTTCATCGTCGGCCTGCTTATCTTCGTCATCAAGCCGGCGTTAGTCAGCGGAGAACCGCTCAAGGCTCTCCTCCTCGGTGCCCTGCTTGGCCTGATCAGCTATGCCACCTATGATCTCAGCAACCTGGCTACCTTAAAAGACTGGCCCCTCGTCGTGACGGTCGTCGACCTTATCTGGGGCAGCGTCCTCGGCGGTGCGGTCTCGTTCATCAGCGTCCTTCTCGGCCGCCAGCTCTTGAAGCTTTAAGGGAAAAAGGCGGACTGACATGGGGATTCCTAAGAGTCAGGCGCAGCGGGCTGCTTTGGAAGCAGATCGCCGAACTCGACCGGGAAGAAGTGAGAGCTGTCCTCAAGGAGATCACTCTTCCCCTGCCCGTGAGAAAGCTCTGGGAGGACTGTCTTGGAGCAACCCGCAGGTTTTCTTCCCTTGTCGAATTTGAAATCCCTTCAGGAGAGCCTGGAAATTATCACCCTGATCTTCTTATGTAAACCGGAAACGGGTATTCGAAGAACTTATCCTCGTGGCTTGCCAGCGGCGACATAACTTACCTTAAGGTGTTTTTCGAAACTATCTTAATTATATTAGTTATTTCTCTAGTTATTCATAATATTTTGCTTGACAAATCGAAAAACAACCTTATATTATGAATAAAAACATGAAATATGACGAATATGATAAAGAAATCTTAAGGATCCTCTTTAATGACAGTAAGATTTCAAACTCGACTCTCGCCAAGAAGATCAACCTGTCCCCGCCAGCGACTCTCGGAAGGGTAAAAAAACTCCGGGGGAATGGCATCATCCTGGGGCAGAAAGCCGTGTTGGACAAAAAAAAACTGGGCAGAGGATTAACGTGTTTCATATCTCTGCAAATAAGGCACCTCTATAAAAAGGAGGATTATTATCTTATCGAGGAGCACCTCAAACAATTTGAGGAGATCGAAGAAATCTATTTTCTGACGGGCAAGATTGACTATCTGATCAAGGTCAACGTCAGGGATATCGATGAGTTCAGGGAATTTTTCATGGCGAAACTATCAAAAGTGAAGTTGATCGAAAGAGTCGAAACTCATGTCGTCGTGTCATCCGCCGCAAATCCTAATTACAACCCTATTAATATAAACTTCGTATACTAAGGTAGAGAATGCCTCACAACAAGAAGCAAGAAAAACATGAAGTTCCTGGATTTGACAATCCATTTCGTCGTGAGCTAAAATTTTGGACAGTTGGAGCAGGGGAAAACGGCACGAGACGGCAGGCGTTGCCTTTTCTGCCAAAAAGCCAAGTTTTGTATTCGGTTTTTCCCGTCCCGCTAAGTCTTGGGGCGTGTTCATAGCCCAGGGCACTCGTTCGGGGAAAAGAGGCCCGGGCTCAGGGGCTCCCAGAGAACGGGAGTCGTTCTAGGAGGGTGAATGATTTTAGAACACTTAAGCATTGAACGTTGAAGGTCGTGGTGAATCCGCAACGGGCTCACCGCGGGGCAAAGGGATGAAGAATTAGCAAAACGCGGAGTCAAATCGAATGAAAAAAGCATTATTATGCCTCGGGCTCAGCATTGGTTTTTTGGCCGTCGGAATGGCTTTCGCCCAGTTCACGCCGGAGGGGAGGATCACCGGAAGAGTCGCGGACGACCAGGGGAGTCCCCTTCCCGGAGTGACGGTCGAAGCCACCAGCCCCAAGCTGGTCGGAAAGGCCTCGACGGTCACCGATCTCAACGGGACCTACCGTTTGATGGCCCTCCCGTCCGGCACATATGAGATCACGTATACGCTTCCCGGATTCAAGACATTGATCCGGCAGGGAATCTATCTGGAACTGTCCCAGACCATGGTCCTGAACATCCTCCTTGAGCAGGCCACCGTTGAAGAACAGGTAACAGTGGTCGGCCAGGCGCCTTTGATCGACGTCAAGAGCACGGTCAAGGGTCTGACCATGTCCAAGGATATCTTCCTGACGCTCCCCCGGGGGAGGGACTTCGATTCCCTTATCAGTACTATCCCTGGCGTTCAGAGTGAGACGATCGCCGGAGGGATTTCGGTCGACGGGGCCTCGGGGGCCGAGAACATGTTCTTCGTCGACGGAGCGGATGTGACCGACTTCCATTTGGGAGTCAAGGGGCAGAGCGTCGTTCTCGAGCTTCTGGAGGAGGTCAAGGTCACGGCTTCGGGATACAACGCCGAGTACGGCGGCTCTATGGGCGGTGTCGTCAACGTCATCTCCAGGTCCGGGGGCAACGAGTTCCACGGCGACATCATCGGCTTTTATGAGAACGGCTCGCAGTTGATGTGGGGCGGCGCCCGCGACTATCTCAGGCAGAATCCTATCGATGACTACCTCTATGAATACGTGAATAACGATGACCTGTATTTCAATGGCGGGAAAGACAGGGATGATTACGGTCGGTTCGAAGGGGTCTTCAGCCTCGGCGGCTACCTCATCAAGGACAGGCTGTGGTTTTTCGGCTCCCTCAATACGGCCTACGATCGGACCGCCGCGCTCAGGGATTTCAACCTGAGGGAGGGGCCCTTTTCCACGTTCCGGGAAAAGAACTACAATTACAGCGGGTCCCTCAAGCTCTCGGCCGCGCCCCTGGAGGGGCTTCGCCTTTCGGCCAGCTTCCTGAACAACTTCACCAGGTATCGGGGGGCCATCCCCGATATCGTCGGCAACGATGACGGCGACTACGAATGGTCGAAGGAAGGGATGGACTATCCCAACTGGACCGCCGCGCTGACTGCGGATTATTCCATCGGCAACAACCTGCTCGTCAGCTACAGGGGCGGCTGGCACCGGCAGAACGAGACCAATCAGCAGCTGCTGCCTCCGGACAGCTCGACCTATTATTTCGCCTATTCGAACTCGCTTTATTCCAGCAACCCCTTCTATGTCACCAATCCGGACCTTCTCCATGTCGGGGGATACGCGACGACCTGGAACTACTTCGAGACCCAGAAGTACATGACCGAGAAGATCAGCAACAACGTGGATGTCACCCTCTACCTGAACTGGATGGGCGAGCATTCGATCAAGGGGGGCATCGGCTACGCTTATCTTCACGAAGACGTCTATGACGCCTCGACGCATCCCCGGGTTTGGCTGTACTGGGGCCGGACCTATACGGGCCTGGGCTTCCCTGTCGGCGTCGGCGCCGACCCGTCGAGCCCCTATTACGGGGCCTACGGCTATTATTACGTCCGGGGCTCCTTCACTTCGCCCTACGGGGGCGTCTGGAACTGTGCCAGCAACAACTGGTCGGCTTATCTCCAGGATTCCTGGACGATCGCAAACCGTCTGACTGTCAATTTCGGGCTCCGGGCCGAGAGCCAGTACATCCCGGCCATGACGGACGACACCTCGTATGCGAACTACACGGAGAAGCCCGTCAACTTCAACATGGGCCAGATGCTGGCCCCCCGGGTGGGCGCGATCTACGATGTGTTCGGGGATTCCAGCCTGAAGGTCTTCGCCAGTTTCGGCATCTACTATGACGTCATGAAGCTCTACATGGCTGAGCTCACTTTCGGCGGCTGGAAACGCAAACAGGATTATTATGCCCTTCAGGATCCGGATTGGACGAAGATCGCCGAGAGCGGTGCGCTCGACGACGCCGCGAGCCAGGAGGCCGGGAACACCTACGCCGGAACGGTCGATTTTCTGCCGCCGTCGTTCGACCGCATCGATCCGGACCTGAAGCCGACCGCCCAGAGGGAGATCTCCTTCGGCGCCGAGAAAAAACTGATGGAGGATCTTTCCATGTCTGTCCGCTTCGTCAACAAGCACCTCCTCCGGACGATCGAGGACGTCGGCGTGTATGTTTATGTGACCGACCCCGACACGGGGGCCGTCACCCTGGAGCAGCAGTTCTACGTCACCAATCCCGGCTACGGCGTCTCCCGGCCGGTCTCCGAGGGCGGATTGTTCACCGACGACTACTGGCCCTGCCCGAAGGCCACCCGGGAATACTACGGCCTGAACCTGTCCCTGGAAAAGCGGTTCAGCCACAACTGGCAGGGCGGGATCAACTACACCCTGAGCCGGGTTTCAGGCAGCTATTCCGGCTTGGCCAGTTCCGACGAGGGCGGCCGCCTCGGACCGAACGTGGAGCAGGACTACGACCGCTGGTTCATGGGGTACGATGCCCAGGGCAATGTCCTCGACGGCCCCCTGCCCCAGGACCGGACCCACTACTTCAAGGCCTATGGCTCCTACTCCTTCCCGTTCGGGCTGACCGTGGGCGTCGTGGCCTACGGCCGGAGCGGGTTGCCCCTGACGACCAAGCTTTACTACAACGGCAAATACTTCTATCCCGATGGCCGCGGCGACCTGGGGCGGCTGCCGTTCACCCTCTGGGCCGATCTCTACCTGGATTACACTCTGAAGATCGGCAATAAGTACAGGGCGTCCATCAACCTCCAGATCAACAACGCGACCAACACCCGGACGATCCAGAACAGGATCGCTACTTACAACCTGGACGGCTACTCGGGTTACGATGACGAGATCCTCGACGGGACCTTCGCCACCAACTACAAGAACTTCACCGCGGACGAAAACGATACCCACCCCGCATTCAACCAGTGGTCGACCCGGTTCGCTCCCTGGTCCGCACGCTTGGGACTCAAGTTCTCCTTCTGAACGAGGCCTGCAGGACCGGATTCTTACGAGTGCCCGCCCTTCTTCGGAAGGGCGGGCGCTTTTCTTGACACCCGAGGGGGAGTTGAATACTCTCATTCTGTCATTCAGAATGGCCCGGAGCCTTCTTCCGGCTCAAAAAGCGTACTCAATAACGCTCTCAAATGGCCCGAAGACGCGAACAGCCCCTGGCCCGGACTGAGAATTGATGCGCAAACAAGGATCTCAGAAAAACAGGGCTGCGCAATCGAAAAGCCGAGCCCGATTGATCTGGTGGATTGCCGGGACGGCCATTGCGGTCGCCGCCCTTGTCTATTTTTTAGCGATCAAACCGGTGAGAGACAGCGTCAAACTGCCGGGAGCTCCTTCCCATAATATCCTTCTGGTCACGCTGGACACGACCCGGGCCGATCATCTGGGCTGTTATGGTGACCAAACGGCCAGGACGCCCAACCTCGACCGCCTGGCCGGGGAGGGGGTCCGGTTCGCCCGGGCCTATTGTCCTGCCCCGCTGACCTTGCCGTCTCATTGTTCGATCCTGACAGGCCTTGATCCCGTGGCGCACGGGATTCACAACAACGGTCACGATCTCCCCCCGGGCTTGAAAACGCTGGCGCAAATCCTGAAACGATACGGCTACTCCACCTCGGCGTTTGTCTCTTCCTTTTCCGTGGACTCCCGGTTCGGGCTCGACCGCGGCTTCGACGTCTATGACGATACATTCCGGTCGGATCTGCCTTTCAAAACCATGAACTCGGAGCGTCCGGCCGGGGAGACCTTCGCCCGGTTCTCCCGCTGGCTGGGCGGAAACGGAGAGAACAAATTCTTCTGCTGGGTCCATTATTATGACCCCCATTGGCCTTATGACCCGCCGTCGCCCTATAAGGAGGAATTCGCGGGCCGTCCCTACGACGGCGAGATCGCTTACATGGACCATTATGTCGGCGCTCTCCTGGACCGGTTGAGGGATAGGGGTGTTCTCGAAAGAACGATCGTGGTCATCGCCGGCGATCACGGCGAAGGACTGGGGGACAAGGTGGAAATCGGTCACGGGATCTTCCTTTACGAGGAGACCCTCCGGGTCCCGCTCATTTTTTACAATCCCACGGTCTTCCCCCGTTCTCAAGTCATCGAAAGCCAGGTCGGGCTGGTCGATGTCGCTCCGACAGTCCTGGAAATTATCGGCCTGAAAGAGGAGGCCGCGGGGATGAAGGGACAAAGCCTCGTCGACTGGCTCAGGGGCAAAAGCCGTAAGGACCTCGACTGCCTGGTGGAGAGCTTTTACCCCCGGGAGAACTTCGGCTGGTCGGAGCTGGTCGGGCTGGTCTCGGCGCGCTGGAAATTCATCCAGTCTCCGCGGCCCGAGCTTTATGACCTGGAGAGAGACCCCGGAGAACACAGGAATCTGCATGAGACATTCCCCGAGAGAGCCGCCGAATTGAAGAAAAAGATGGAGGAGGAAGTCCTCCGCGCGAGCTCCGGAGGCACGCCGTCGAGCCCGGCGGAGGGCGTTAGGTCCGAAGACATAGAAAGACTGAGGTCCCTGGGTTACGTGAACTTTGCACCGGCCAGACCCGGATCGATCTCTCCCGACCCGAAAGAAAAGACCGATCTGCTCAGGCTGATCCAGCAGGCTCAGGCGTATGAGCTCGAGGAAAGATATGCCGAGGCCGAGCAGGCCTATCTTGAGATCCTAGAGGAGATCCCTGATTCTCCCGCCGGCTACGTCAATCTGGCCATCGCTCAGGCCCTTCAGAAGAAATTCGACCGCGCCATAGAGACCCTGAACAGGGGCATCTCAAGAATCCCGGATTCCGAGATTCTCCTGGTCCGCTTGGGCCATACTCATCTCGTCGCCGGCAGGTCGCGGGATGCCTTTGAGACCATGAATAAGGTCCTGAATCTGAATCCTCGAAACGTCGATGCTCTGACCGTCTGCGCCGGAATCCTGGATTCGGAGGGGCGAAAGGAAGAGGCCCGGACTTATTATGAACGGGCCCTGGCCGTGGAACCTGAAAGCCGGCACCTGAGAATGAGCTATGCCGGGAATCTGGCTTCCGGCGGCCGGCTGAGAGAAGCCATCGAAATCTATAAAAAATTGATCGCTGATTTTCCTGAAGAGCAGGGCTTCTATCAATATATCGGCATTGCCTATTCTTACCTGGGCGAATACGACCAGGCCATTGCCTGGCTTGAGCGGGCCTTGGCCGTCCGTCCGACCCCGACCGGCTATTTCAATTTGGCCGTGGCTTATGAAAAGCGCGGGAATATTCAAGAAGCGGTGAAGCACTTCAATCTTTACCTGAAAAATTCCCGGGGCGAAAGCGAGGCCAATATCAGAAAGGCCAAGGCCGAGCTGGAGCGTTTGGCCAAGGGTTCCTGACGAACCCTGGCCTTTCCAAGCGGCCTCACCGGGATCGGTCTTGAAGGTCTTCTCTTCCTCTTTAGGGGGGAGGCATCGGGAAAAATGAAGACAAAATAGGGCTCTGAGTCTTGCGCTAATCAGCTCGGGTCAGAGATGGAAGTCGCCTGAAGCTTCCGGCTGATACAGGACCGATTCCACCTTGAGGACGCGCTTGCCGTCCGGAACGGTCAGCTCGATGATGTCGCCGGTCTTGTAGCCTAGCAACGCCGTCCCGATCGGGGCCAGGACCGAGATCTTGTCCTGGGTGATGTCGGCCTGGTGGGGGAAAACCAGGACGTAGTCCTTGATCTCGCCCGACTGCATGTCGCGGACACGGATCTTAGAGTTCATGGTGACGACATCGGCAGGGACCTCCTCGGGCTTGACGACAACCGCCTTCTCCAGCTCCTTGGCGAGGTCGGCCAGATGTTCCCTGTCGCGCCCGGCCTGGGATGCGAACGATGTCAGGATGGCCTTAAGCCTTGTCAAGTCGAATTCGGTGATGACGATGTCCGGCCTTTTCATGACGCCCTCCAGGTTATCTCCCGAGACTCGGGGCCCTCGCCCCCCGGCCTTATCCCATTTTACCCGACTTCGCCCTGCAAACCAAGGGATTTCTAGCAGCGGCGGGTGACTCACCAGAGGCATGGTCAGGCGGTGCGGCCATCCAGGTTATCGGCTAGATATTCTCCTTGTCAGACTTGGCTTGGATTGGCCTCATCCGCTATAATATCCGCGTTTTATATCAAGAAGGAGCGAAACATGAAGAGAGTGATAATGGCCGGAGCGGTGGCCGCGGTTCTCCTGTTGTCGGCTTTTTCCAGTCCATCGTCAGCCGGCGAGGACCTTTCCTTAAAGGCCATGGTCCAAAAGAATTTCGAGGCTTCGGGCGGCAGAGAAAAGCTCAGCCAACTCCAGAACCTCTCTTTCAGGACCGGCAATACCCGGTTCGTTGTCTCTGCAAAAGGGGATCTCAAACTCAGCACCGGCAAAGACCCTGTCGTCACTGAAGTTATCCTGGCCCAGGACGGGCGGGTCCGGCGGAATTCCTACAACACCATCACCGACATACCCGACCCGGAGAAAACCGTTTACCTGACGCTGGCCAGGTTGTATGCCGGGCTTTTTTCCTTGGTGAAGTTCGAAGGGGATCTCAAGCTCGAAGGGCTCAAGTAGTTCGGCCCGGAGAAGCTCTACCATCTGACGGCCAAGCCGGGCGTCCTCAACGTGGATTTTTTCCTGAAGCCGGATGACTTCTGCCTGAAAAGGCTCGTTCTCCGGGGTTCAACCTCTGAGGGTGATATCTACGAAGCCAACACCGACTTCGGCCCCTTTGAACCCGTTGAGAGCATCAACATGCCCCTTTCCTGGTTTAGCTCCCAGGTGGGGACGCGCGGCAACCTGGCCGAGGTCACCGACGTCAAGCTGAATCAGCCGCTCCCCGGGGATTTCTTTGCGGAGCTTAAGGTCAATATCGGATCGGTTGAAGCCGGCCCCGGACAATTGAAAGGAAATGTCCTGGATTTCAATTCCTCTCCTTTCGGCTTGATGGTCAGCACCAACTGGAGGAAGGTCGATATCGAGAAAGCTGGGCTTCGGACGGGCGACAGGCTATCCTTCCTGGTGGAAGGCGTGGAGTCTGAAGTGGTCTTCTATGCCTCCTCCAGTGAGGTCCCGAACCGGAATGAGTTGGCCCAAGGCGCGCGGCTGATGATGCCTGTGCCCCGGCGCGGAGATACCTATGTCATCCAGTTTGTTGCCGTGGAGACAGCATCGATCGAGTCCAAGCTCAAGCCCTTGGCGCCGATCGAGATCAGGAAAAAATAAGGAAAAAAGGAGGATTCATGGCCCGCTTGAATAGACGAAATTTCTTCGCGACGCTGGCTTCAGGTGTGATGGGTCTCGGGGTCGCCGGCCGGATCAAGGCCGAACCGGTGGGAACCCGGCCCGGACAGGGAGGATCTGCGACGCCGAAAATCAGGAAATTCAATCCGCTGGGGAAGACCGGCCTCAAGGTCTCGGACGTCTCCGGCGGAGCGATCTCCCTTTTCGAGAGCAACGTGCTCCGCTATGCCCAAGAATGCGGCGTCAACTATTTCGACACCGCCGAGGGTTATCTGCGGGGCAAGGGCGAGATCTACGTCGGGCAGGCTCTCAAGGAGGTCCGTGACAAGGTCATCATCACCACCAAGCACCCCCTCAATTTTCGTCAGAAGATCGACCGGGCTTCCCTGGTCAAACGAATGGAGGATAGCCTCAAACGCCTCCAGTCCGATTATGTGGACGTGGCGATGGCCCATGGCATCGACGACCTCTCGCCTCTCCTCAACAACCAGGAGATTTTATCGGCTTACGACCAGCTGAAAAAAGACGGCAAGGTCCGATTCACGGGATTCTCAACCCACAACGCCAAGCTCACTCTGAAGCAGGCCCTGGACACGGACTTTGCCCAAGTCGTGCTGGTCATGTACAACCATATGGAAGGAAAAGAGATCGAGCCTTTGATCAAGGCCGCCCGGGAAAAAGGCATCGGGACCGTGGCCATGAAGATCTTCGCCGGCGGCATGCAGGGGAACCTGAAATCCATGGTCGGCCCGGAGGTGAGCTACCCCCAAGCGGCCATCCGCTGGGTCATGAGCAATCCCGATATCGACACCTGCATCCCGACGTTGAGCAGCTATTCCCACGTCGAAGAGTATATCGCGGCTTCCGGCCAGCCGCTCGACCGGGCCGCTCTGGCCATGCTCGCCCGTTATCGCCAGCAGGCGGACAACCTCTATTGCCGGGTGAGCTGCACAGAGTGCCTATCCGCTTGTCCCCATAACGTCGCCGTCAACGCCATACTCCGGTACGCGATGTACTTCGAGAACTACGGGATGGAAAAAGAAGCCATGTCGTATTATGCCGAGATGGACGTGGACAGGAAACCGCTCAGCTGCGCAGAATGCGCCGGTCTCTGCGAGAAGGCCTGCCCTTACGGGTTGAAGGTCAAGCCCCGGCTGCTCCATTCCCACGATATTTTGAGCGCTTAGGATAACCGCGAAAGGTCATTTCGTGACCACGGGCATCGTGAGGTGAGATGGATATTTCATCGAGCGATAGACACGCTGCATCGCGCACCGGAAATCCTCAGCTTTGGCCTCGAAAATATTCGGCACGAAGGTCTGCGGGTTCCGGTCGATGAGCGGGAACCAGGTGCTTTGCACCTGGACCATGATACGGTGACCTTTCTGGAAACAGTAGTTCTGGGAGTGCAGGTCGATCGTGTAGGGAATGACCTCGTCTGGCGGGACCGGCTCCGGCCGCTCGAAGCTCCGGCGGAAGCGCCCCCGGAAGACTTCGTTGGCCACCATGAGCTGGTAGCCGGCCATCTTCCAGTCCTTGGGCATCTTCTCAGGGTAGACATCGATCAGTTTGACGATCCAGTCGCTGTCCGAGCCCGTCGTCGAAGCATAGAGATGAGCCTCAATTTTCCCGGCGATGGAGATGTCCTCCTCCAGCGGAGCAGATTCCCAGCTCAGGACATCCGGCCGGTCGTCGACGAAGCGCTGGTCCTCCACCAGCCAGGTCGACCAGTTGGAGCCATAGGGAAAATAGGTGGCTTGGACCGGCCGGTGACGGTAGGGGACAGGATGGGCAGGATCTGAGATATAGCCGTCGAAGGCGGAGTCCCCTATCTCGGACGGGACCTCAAAAGCGAGCCGGCCATCCGGGTGGAAGAAGAGGCACTTTTCGGATGTGAAGGACTCCGGAGGCCACTCCTCCCAGGTGCGCCAGGCGTTCGCCCCGGCCTCGAACGTCATCGCCGCGGCGGTCGGGAGTTCCCCTCGATCCTTGAGGAAATGGGCGAACCAGGGAGCCTGGATATTTTCCCGGAAATATTTGCCTGTCGGGCTGTCGAAGGCGATGGCGCCGAGGCGGCTGCCGTCGCCGTACCAGCCGCCGTGGTTCCACGGCCCGACGACCAGGAAGTTCATATTTTTGTCATCGTGATGTTCCAGGGTCTCGTAGATGCGCAGCGGACCGTAGAAATCCTCCTGGTCCCACCATCCCGCGACATTCAGAGTCGGCACCCGGACGCTGGTGAGATGGGGCACCAGCGTTTGCCGCTTCCAGAACTCGTCGTAATCGGGATGGGCGACATAGTCGTTCCAGGTCGGGATCCGGCCGTCGAGGTAGCGGGCATTGACGTTCGCCAACGGACCAAGAGAAAGATACCAGTCGTAGGTGTCGTAGCGGTCGAACTCGAAGCGGGTTTGCTCCTTGGATGTCTCCATCATGGTCGAGTACTCGAAGCCATAGCTCAGCCGGAAGGCGCCATTGTGGAAGAAATCGTCGCCGAGCCACATATCCGCCGGGGAAGCCTGCGGCGAGGCCGCCTTGAGAGCTGGGTGAGGGTCGAGCATAGCCATGGCCGTCAGCCAGCCGCTGTAGGAAACACCGAGGATGCCGACCCGGCCGTTGGTGCCGGCAACGTTTTTCAGGAGCCAGTCGATTGTATCATAAGCGTCGGTCGATTCGTCGACCGAAAGGGGGTCCTGATGATCTCTCGCCGGACGCAGCATGACAAAGCTTCCCTCCGAGCCGAATTTTCCACGGATATCCTGGAAGACGAAGATGTAGCCGTCAGCGGCGAGCTCTTTATAGCTTCCGGGCAAGCGTCCCGTCGCCCTGGGGATCCCGTAGGGCGTCCGGTTCATCAGGACGGGCAGAGGCGCGGTCCGATCCTTGGGAAGGAGAATCAGGGTGTGAAGCTTGATGCCGTCCCGCATCGGGATCATGACCTCCCGGACCTCAAATTCTGGCGCGGGCTGCTGCGACGGGATCAGCCGGACGAGGGCGCTGACCGTAAACATAATTGACAGGACGATAGGGATGCGTTTCATTGGGGCTCCTTATGGTCAGATAGATATCGCCTCAGCCAGAACAAGTCAAGCCGGTGGAAAAATAAGCGCAAAAATGGTACATTGAGTGGGTTCCTGACGAAAGAATGTCCGGTGGGCGGTTAGCTCAGCTGGGAGAGCGCGGCGTTCGCATCGCTGAGGTCGGGGGTTCGAGTCCCCTACCGTCCACCATTTTTATTCTCCCGAATAGCGGATCGAAGGATCGATGATCGAACAGGAGATCTGGGTCCTGGCGGGCACGGCGGCGACACTCGGCTTCGTCCATACCGTTATCGGTCCCGACCATTATCTTCCCTTTATCGTCATCAGCCGGGCCAGGCGCTGGCCTCTTCCCAAGACCATGCTGATCTCATTTTTCTGCGGGCTCGGCCATGTCCTGAGCTCGGTCGTGCTCGGCTTCGCCGGGATCGCCCTGGGAATCGCCGTGGGCAAACTGGAAGGCGTGGAGTCCGCGCGGGGAAGCCTGGCCGCCTGGCTTCTTATCACCTTCGGCTTTGCTTATTTCGTTTGGGGAGTCTGGAGGGCGCTGAAAAAGAGGCCTCATGCCCATGCTCATTCCCACTCTGAAACCGGAGAACATGCCCACGCCCACGTCCATCAATCCGATCACTACCATCTCCATGGTGGCCGGGAGAAGGCCTCGCTCACGCCCTGGATCCTCTTCACCATTTTTGTCTTCGGGCCCTGCGAGCCGCTTATCCCCCTCGTCATGTACCCGGCGGCCAAGCACAATACCCTCGGTGTCGTCTTTGTTGCCACGGCCTTTGGCCTGACGACGATCGCCACCATGCTGGCGCTGATCGCTCTTTCTTCCTGGGGTCTGAGCTTTGTTTCGCTCGGCAAACTGGAGCGCTATACCCACGCCCTGGCCGGGGCGATGATCTTCATCTCCGGCCTGAGCGTTCAATTCCTGGGCATATAGGCCCATGGGATCTTGGCCGGGTTGAGCGGCCGGGCGTTTGATACCGTCTGCACCCCCGGCGTTTGGACAGGATGAGAACGGTGAATTTTGTGGCCGATTGCATGCTGGGGAAACTGGCCAAATGGCTGAGGATCCTTGGATTCGATACCGTTTACCTGAACAAGGCCGAGGACCTCGATCTGCTGCTCATCGCCCGGCGCCAACAGCGGATTCTCCTGACGAAAGACCACAGATTGCTCGAAACCGCCAAGGACGTCCGCTCCCTTTTCATCAAAAGCGACGACTGGCCCGAGCAACTCGTCCAGGTCCTGGACACCTACGGACTGCGTGACGCCGTCCGGCCGCACTCGCGCTGTCTCGCCTGCAATGTCAAGCTTAAAGCCATCCCGAAAACTATGGCCGGGAACCTGGTAACGCCGTTCGTCCTGGAAAGAGCCGCCTCTTTCGCCGTCTGCCCGTCCTGCGAGCGTGTTTACTGGCCGGGGACTCATTTCCGGGATATGGATGCGACGATCGAACGGATCCTGCGAAAGGCCGGGGCCCCGAGAAAATCCGGAAAGAGAAAGAAAGAACATCCGGAACGAATAACTAAAAAGATCTGAGTTTCGTATAATCTAGAGAAGACAATAAAAGATAAGGAGGGATACGGATGGATCGACATGTCCAGCTCATCGGCATCCTGTGGATCGTTTACGGCATCATCGGTCTCTTGTTCGCCTTCTTTGTTTTCCTGGTTCTTTTCGGCGTGTCGTTCATTCCCGATACGGGCGATGTCGCCCCCGGGATCCTGAGGCTCATCGCCTGGGTGTCCAGCCTCTTTTTCCTGGTCCTGGCCCTTCCCCAGGTCATCGCCGGGCTGGGCCTGTTGAAACGGAAAGAATGGGCCCGGATCCTGACCCTGATCGTCTCTTTCTTCCACCTGATCAGTTTTCCCCTGGGGACGGCCCTCGGCGTTTACTCGTTCATCATTCTGCTCAAGCCGGAAACGGTCAAACTCTTCAATCCGGATCCTTGAGGCGTTGTCGGCCGCTCCCAAATGACGGCCCGGAGAAGGACGGCCGGGGGAGGCCCGATGTCACGAAGAAAAAGGGCGAGCGCCGCTTAATGGCGGGCGTATTCTCTCTGTTCATGGTTGTACTGATGGTAGCGGTTTCGGCCCTGTTCCTTCGCCCAGTACATGGCGATGTCGGAGTTGCGGATGAGCATGTCGGCGTCCTGGCTGTCGTCGGGGAAAACGGAGATACCGATGCTGGCGGTGATCGTGATTTTCAAGCCGTCGAATTCGAACGGCTTGTTGAAGGAGTGAAGAATCCGCTTGGCCACATTCTTGGCGACATCGGCGTTGGGGATCTCGGGAAGCAGGAGAACGAATTCATCTCCGCCCCAACGGGCGATGGTATCGCTTCTGCGGAACATATGGATCAGCCGGTCGGCTGCGCCTCTGAGCAGGCGGTCGCCGACGCTGTGGCCCCAGGTGTCGTTGACCTTTTTGAAGTCGTCGAGGTCGAGCATCAGGATCGCCATCCGGTTGAGGTCCCGCTGGGCATGGGCCAGGGCGACGCTCAGGCGGTCGAAGAAACGGAACCGGTTGGGAAGTTCGGTCAGGTAGTCGGTGACGGCATTGTAGCGGAGCTTCTCCTCGTAGCGCTTGCGCTCGGTCAGGTCGTGCAGAACCAGGACCAGGCCGCTGATGTTCTCCTTCTCGTCCCGGATGGCCGTCGTGGTGATTTCGATCGGCGTTTTTTCAACGAAATTGACGATTTGGATGTTCCCGTCGACGGCGCCGCGAGGGCCGCTGCAGATGAGATCCGGGATCGATAACCTGACGAGCTTCCCGCTTTCCTCGTCGACCAAGTGGAGGATGCTGCTCAGAGGCTTATCGATGCTCTCTGGCTGGTTCCAGCCGGTCAATTTTTCGGCCACTTGATTCATGAAGGTGATATTGCCGTACGGATCGGTGGCGATGACGCCCTCGCCGATGCTCTGGAGGATCGTCGATAACCAGCCTTCCCTTTCGATCAGCTTGCTCTCCATCTGGTGCTTGTAGAGGGCCATCTCGATGACGGTCAAGAGCTCTTTCTGTTCAACCGGTTTCAGCGTGTAGCCGAGAGGTGCGGTGAGCTTGGCCCGCTGCAAAGTGTTCTCGTCCGTATGGGCGGTTAAGTAGATCACCGGGATGTTGAACCGCTCGCGGATTTTCTCCGCCGCGTCGACGCCGTCCATATCTCCCCGGAGGATGATGTCCATGAGGATCAAATCGGGCTGGGAGGCCTCGGCTTTTTCGACGGCTTCTTTTCCTGTTCCCGCGGTTCCGCAGACTTCATACCCTGCGTTGCGGACCATATTCTCGATGTCTCGGGCGATCAGCCCTTCGTCCTCGACGATCAGAATGCGGGTGGTCTCCATGGTCATGTCCTTTGAGCGTACTTGACTTCCTCGAAGTGAATGGTAAACTCGGTTCCCTTCTCCTTGGCCAGGTCGATCGAGCCGTCGATCTGTCTGACCAGGGTGCTAACGATCTGCATGCCCAGGGTTTCGGTCTTGCGGAAATCCAGGTTCTCCGGAAACCCCACGCCGTCATCCTTCACCCGCAGCTCGTACCCGTCCCCCGTCACCCGGCGGAGGTCCAGGTTCAAGTGGC
>JBAUIH010000115.1:0-4712 GCA_049682755.1 Candidatus Aminicenantales bacterium
CCGATCAATGGACAGCCTTGTGGAAACAATACTTGCGTCTTCATCGTCGGCTACGTCTGGTCTCCCTACGATCGGAATACCGGTGGGTCAATGCCATCACGTAACTTTGGGACAAGCCCTACTATTAAGAACCGTCCTCGTTGAGCTGGATAATCAGAATGTCCTCGCCGCGCCGATATCCACTCCGATTTTGATTTCGTCATTCATCGGAACGACTGCGGAATCGCGAAAGCAGATGCGGCCTCAATACTCCCTCATCCCGAGTAGAAAATCAAGGTTCCGCTGTCTTGACACGGCTCAGCCGAAAAAATATAACTTTCCTGGATGGTTTTTCAAAACCATTCTCAAATCTCACAAAAAGGAGGCTCCTTGAAAAACACTGTCTTGAAAATCAGCTTTATTTTGCTCGTGGCGGTTTTGCTCATCTCCGCGGATGAAAACAAGCCCTTCAACGGCCTCAATCTCGGCATGGGGAATCTGAGCCGCCTGTCCAAAGCCCAGACGCGCTCGATCAGCCCGGAAAACTTCAGCGGCGAAAAGGGCAAGGCGGGCATGTCGGTCGACGGCCCGGCCCTGAAGGCGGCCCGCGACCTCGGCCAGGGTTGGAAAGTCTCTCCCTATGTAAGAATCCAACCCAAGGAAACGTTCGTCATGGCTGATTTCAGGGGTCAGGGTGCCATCCAGCAGATCTGGCTGACCCCGGCCGGGACCTGGAGGTTCGCCATCATCCGCATCTACTGGGACGATGAGGCCGAGCCCTCCGTTGAATGTCCGGTCGGCGATTTCTTCGCCTGCGGATGGGGGCGGTATGCGCAAATCTCATCGCTGGCCGTCTGCGTCAACCCCGGCAGCGCGTTCAACTGCTATTGGCAAATGCCGTTCCGCAAGGGTTTCAAGATCACCCTGGAGAATATCGCGGACGAAGTCTTTACAGTGTATTACCAGATCAACTACACGCTGACCGAAGTGCCCGACGCCGCCGCCTATTTCCATGCCCAGTTCAGGCGCGTCAATCCCCTGCCTTACAAAAACGTCTACACGATCGTGGACGGAATCAAGGGATGGGGTCATTATGTCGGCACCTATATGGCCTGGGGTGTGAACAATAACGGTTGGTGGGGAGAGGGAGAGATCAAGTTTTACCTCGACGGCGACAAGGATTTCCCCACGATCTGCGGCACGGGAACGGAGGACTACTTCTGTGGTTCCTATGACTTCGATACCAAAAGGCCGGACGGCACGGTCCAATACACCGAGCACACGACTCCCTACAGCGGCCTTCCTCAGGTCATCAGGGGAGACGGGCATTATGACGTCCAGCAACGGTTCGGCCTCTACCGCTGGCACATCCTGGACCCAATCCGGTTCGAAAAGGACCTCAAAGTAACGATCCAGGCCCTGGGCTGGCGCTCGGGCGGACGGTACCTGCCGCTCCAGGATGATATCTCATCCGTGGCTTTCTGGTACCAGCAGGAACCCCACGCGCCCTTCCCGAAGCTGCCCGATAAGGACTACCTGGAAATCATTTAGCTGCCGAGAAAACGACGGTCGCCGGCACTGGGGAGTGCCACTTCAGGGTATATCTTTGGGGCCGAAGCCTGTATCTCTATCCTTTGCGTTTCATCTCGAGCGTCCCCGTTTCACCGCCCGGATCTGCCCAGTGCCCGACGAGCATTTCGCCGCTGACCTTCAGGGTTAAGCTGATCCTGACATAGTCCGAGCCGTTGAAGATCACGAATTCCGCCTTCAACGTTCCGTCTTCAAATTGAACATTCTCAAGCTTAGACTCGACGGCCAATTCCATCGAATCCGACACCGTGCCGGAATAGGTTTCCCCCTCCTTTCTCAGGGTCAAGGTCACCCGGTCATCGCCGGAGTCGGGGACATAGGTCGTTCCTTCCCAGGTGCCGGTCAGGTCCGCTTCCTGTCCAAAAAGGGTTCCCAGGCAAAAAGCCAGGGCGGTTGTCAGGATCAGCAGGAAAATCAATTTTTTCATTTCAATCCCTCCTGAAAAAATATGAATAAAACCATCCATCATTATTGTATACGCAGCACCCGCCGGAAAAGTTCGGATCCAGCCCCCGGCAGAATCCGGCTATTTCTTGGGATACGGAGGCCTCGGCCAGGATGGGGGCGGATTCTTTTGGATCTTCTCCAGGATGACCTCGATGGCCTTCCCCAGCTGGAGGTCCCGGCCGGCCACGGCCGAAGCGGGGTCATTGTCGACGAGAATATTCGGGTCGGCGCCATGGTTCTCGACGATCCACTTTTCTTCCTTGCCATAAAAAGCGTTGTTCGATTGTTCGACCCGGCCGTTATCGATGGTTGTCTGGCCGTTCAGAATCCCCACCAAACCTCCCCAAGAGGGCACTCCGACCACGGTGCCGAGCTTCCGCGACTTGAAATGCTCGACGAAGGCCTCTCCGTCGGACCCGTTGTTCTCATTGGAGATGACGACGAAATTGCCGTTTCCGGCCGATCCGGGATAGCGGAAAGGCACCATGCCTCGCAGGACATTGAATGAGTCCAGTTGCCTCTCCAGCTTATCGATGAGGAAATACTCAGTCCAGCCGCCGGAGTTCCGCCGCAGGTCGAGGATGATCCCATCCTTGTAGCGGAAAGCTCGCCAGTACTTGTCGAACTCGCCGATGCCGCCCGATCCCATGGCGTTGATGTGCATGTAACCGACCCGGCCCTCGGTTGCCTCGGCGATCGTGCGGATGTTGTCCTGGATCCAGCGGAAATAGCGAAGCGCACGGTCGCTGCGGAGGGGCTTGACCTCGTATATCTTGGCACCTTCGAGAGTCGGCCTGGCGTTCACCGTGATCTTGACCTTTGGTCCACTGGTGACCTGGAGAAGCTTGAAATAATCATCTCCGGCATGGAGCGGTATGCCGTCAATGGCCAGGAGGTAATCATTTTCCTTGATCTCCATGTCCGGCCGGACGAGGGGGCCTGTAAGGTCCAGGTTGATTTCGGTCGGCCCGTAGATCCGGGCGAGCCGGTACAATCCGGAGGCCTTGTCGGGAACAAGGTCGGCCCCGAGGAGTCCGGTGTAAAGCGGTGACCTGGGCGTCTGGGACGGGCCATAATCGCCCCCGCTGATGTAGGTATGTGACACGCAGAGCTCGCCGACCATCTGGGACATGACCCAGTTCAGCTCCTCCCGCGACGAAAGATGCGGAATATAAGCCCGATACTTTTCTCCCATGGCCTTCCAGTCGCGGCCGTGGAATCCGGCGTCGTAGAAGAAATCCCTGTACCAGCGCCAGCAATCGTTGAAGATCTGGTTCCACTCCTTTTGCACGTCGACGCGATAGAGAAGGGTCGAGAGGTCGAGCCGCTCGCCCAATCCCTTGCTCTGATAGGCCTTATCGACGGGAGTGCAGAAGATATCATTTTCCTTCCGGACGATGAGCTGTTCGCTGTTGGTCGAAAGGTCGAATTCCCGTATCTTGTTGCCGAGGATGACTTCTTTCCCGGCGGCCGTATCGAAGATGTGGAGGTCCCACTTGGTCGCTCCCCGGGGAGCGAAGATCTCCTCGTACTCATCCTCGGTGAATTTGTCCACGGATGCCCAGAGCACTTTGCCGCGACCTGCTTTCAGGTGAAAATAGTTGCCCGCCGGAACGGGAAGCGGAGAAACTCGATCGTTCAGCCCATCGAGGTCGATGCGGAAAGGCTCTGCTTCTCCCTTCTTCTCCCCCTTTTCCTCTGGAGTGTCTTCGCCGAAAGACGTTTTCTCTCCGGCCCGGAGTTGGACCGCCATGACCTGCTGGGGTCTATCGATGACGTGGTTGTCTTCGTAAAAATCCATCTGGACGCTGAAATTTCGGCTGGAGACAAAGTAGAGATAACGGCCGTCGGCATCAAAGGATGGATAGAGATTGTCGTAGAAATCGTCGGTAACGGGATAGCGTTTCTCTTTCTCGGTGTCGTACAGGAAGATCCGGCTGTTGCGGTTGTATTGGACGAGGCTGTAGGCGATCCAGCGGGAATCGGGTGCCCAGACATAATCGCTGATCTCCCAAAAGAATTCGTCGTTCTTCATCTGGTTGGAAGAATCCACCTTCAGGAGCTTCTTGGTGGCCACGTCGACGACGAAGATCGAGAAATCCTTGTTGCCGAAGAGGATCTTCTTCCCGTCCGGCGACCAGAGCAGATGGTAGACCGTCCGGTCCACTCCGGTGGTCAGGGGGGTCCATTCTCCGCCCTCGGCTTTCTGCAGATAAAGCTGATAATCGCCGCTCTTGTCCGAGAAGAAGGCGATCCATTTCCCGTCGGGAGAGGGGGCCGGATACATCTCGCGGGTGCCGGGCGTATTGGAGAGGTTGACGACCGGCTTTTTCGCCGTGGGTACGGCGAAGATGTCTCCGCGCGCTTCGAGGATCACGGCCTGGCCGTCATTGGCGATCTTGACGTGATGGATATAATCGCGCGGGTTGATGAACCGGTCGCGGAGCACCCAGCGGTCGGAGGGGACGAGCACCGTAATTTTTTTCGACTGGCCGGACGAAACGTCGAGCAGGCGCAGATAGCCGTCCTGGACATAGATAATCGTCCGGCCGTCGGTATAGGGCATCATCACGTCGAAATCGGTGTAGGATGTGATGGAACTGACCTCTCTACCCCCGATCTTTTGGGCGTATATGTTGGATATACCGTTCCCCCGGTCCGAGACGAAGTACATGGTGTCCCCGATCCACATGGGA
>JBAUIH010000116.1:0-12920 GCA_049682755.1 Candidatus Aminicenantales bacterium
CCGTAACAGGGAGGTCCGCGGTGAGTCAGGCCAGACGACTCACCTTCGAAGGAAGCGCGGTCTGGACCGAACCCCTGGGCGATGACGCCATCAACAAGGGAAACGCCGACCTCCTCATCTACCGGGCGATCGCCATCGACCGGATGATCGCCGTGAGCAACGGGCGGCAAACGGACGACATTGCCAAAGCCTTGAAAAAAGCCGGGGAGGAAGACCGGCCGGACGATCTCCTGGCCCGCGCCTTAGAGAACTGGACCTATGAGCCGGACAGTCCCCATTTCACCCCGCGGATCAGCGGCTGTGTGCTGACAGGTGGAGCCGCCGGTCTCAGCCTGATCAAACGGGGAGCGGACGGAGCCCGTATCCTCTCTTTTTCCTCCTGGGCCCTCGAACCCGGGCAAGGCCGGCTGATCGCCACCTATGCAGGCCCGGAGGAGAATCCTCTGCCGTCTTTCCCGGGTGAACCGACGGCCGTCGAGATCGGTGAGGGAACGGCCAGGGAGATGGCCGAAACCGTTTACCAGGCTCTGAAGCCGGCTCATCCGGAAAAGGATTATCGCGTCGCGGTCGCCTGTATCTCCGCCCTCCGGGCGAACCTCAGGAACTACGATATCCAGATCATCAACCGTCGGGAAGGATGAGGAAGATGGATAAGAACAGCAAATCAGCGCGGCTCCAGTATTCCACCAAGGTCGCCGAGGCGTTCCCGGAAAAGCTGACCTTTGCGGGGCAGGAATTCCGGAAAAGGATTTCCATGCGCTACGGAGAGAACCCGGGATATCCGGCCGCTTTCTATGCCGAGAGTGGAGCCTCGGGACCGAATATGGCTGCCATGGACGTATTGCAGGAAGGGACCAAGGGTTTGAGCTATATCAACGTCGGCGACATGGATCTTGGACAACGACTGATCAGGAAACTGGCCGCCGTCCATCCCCATCGATCCATCTGCGTCCTGGTCAAACACGAGATGCCCAGCGGTGTCGCCATGGCCGATACGACCGAAGGGGCCTTCGAGAAGGCCTGGAAATGCGACCCGCTCTCGAATTTCGGAAGTGTGGACGTGTTCAGCGGCCCGGTCACTGAACCCCTGGCCAAGCTTCTGGTCGAGAGTCAGCGGAATATCGAGGTCGTCTATGCCCCGGACTACGCACCGGATTCCCTGGCCGTTTTGGCTTTGCGGAAGACCCTCCGGGTCGTCAAAATGGGTCGACCGCTCAACGAACCTTCTCTCGATAACGGACTGGAATTCAAACGCGTCGCCGGAGGTGTGCTTATGCAGAAGAGGTTCGACTCCCGGATCGGAGGGCCCGGCGATGTCGATGTCGTCTCGTCCCGAAAGCCCACTCACGAAGAGGTCGAAGCCGCCGTCTTCAACTGGCTTATCGCCTGTTTTACCCGCTCCAACGCTGTGGTCATCGGCCAAAAGGACAAGGTCCACGGGATCGGCTCGGGCCAGCGCAGCCGTATCGATGCCGCCGACTGCGCCGTCCGTTTTTCCCGGCGCGGTTACGGTCCCGAGGGTTGTGTCCTGGCCTCCGATGCCTTCATGCCCTTCCCCGACGTCGTTGAACTGGCCGCTCAAAACGGGATCACGGCCCTGATCTATCCCCTGGGATCGATCAAGGATCAGGAAGTCATTGACCGGGCTAATGACCTCGGCCTGGCGATGATCATAACCCGGCGGCCCGGGGAGGCGGATAGTGAACGCAGCTTTCTGCACAGATAGGGACAGGCTCGACGGGACCGAGGCATGACACTCAAAGAATACCAGGAAAAAAGGAATTTTCTGAAGACTCCCGAACCCCGGGCCGGCAGGGCGTCGAAGACGCGTCAAGGCCTTGTCTATGTCATTCAAAAACACCGGGCTTCGCATCTTCACTATGACCTCCGGCTGGAAGAAAAGGGAGTTCTGAAGAGCTGGGCCATCCCCAAAGACCCTCCTCGCCAAGAAGGCGTCCGGCGGTTGGCCGTGGCCACCGAAGATCATCCGTTGGGCTATGCGGACTTCGAAGGCGAGATTCCCGAGGGCGAGTATGGCGCCGGTCGGGTGGAGATCTGGGACAAGGGAACATACCAAGCTGAGGAAACAGCCCCTGGAAAGCGCGTTGTCGTGATCCAAGGGCAGCTATTGAACGGCCGCTACGGCCTGATCAAACTGAAGCCAGAGAACTCAGCGGACAAGAACTGGCTTTTCTTTAAGTTGAAAAGTCCGCTATAATACAGAGCCGATATCCTCAAGGAAGGTTGAAATGAAAAAAGACCAAGAAGAAAAGATCGCTTGCCACGTGTGCCAGAAACTCATCCCCAAGGCCACTGCGCTCCACGCCGAAGGACAGGAGTACGTCCTTCATTTCTGCAACATCGAGTGCCTAAACCACTGGAAAAAGCAGGAAAAAAAGAAAAAGGCCTGATCCAAGCTCATGTATCTTTCCCTCCTCTGGCATCTCCACCAGCCTATCTACCGCCATCCCGACAACCGCGAATATATCCTCCCCTGGGTCAACTTCCACCTGACCAAGAACTACTACCAAATGGCCTATCTGGCTGAGGAAACCGGCTATCCCTGCACCTTCAATCTCGTCCCCTGTCTGATCGAGCAGATCGAGGAATACGCTCGGGGTGAGGCCGAGGATGCGCTGCAAAAGGCGCTCGAGGCCGACCCGGGTAAGTTGACCGTTCCGCAGCTCACTCGACTCTCCAGGTTCCTCCGCCCGGGGACGGAAGCAACCAGCCCGGCCGACGTCCTGACCCTGGTTTTGAAGTCATTCTTTTCGCCCATCCTGCAGACATCCCACGACAGGGAAGCCCTCCTCGACCTGCAAAAAAGAACTTGGAAGGAAGTCGTCCCCTCCTATAAGAAACTCTGGCTGGGCGGCCGCGTCGAGCTGACGACCTCGGCTTACTATCATCCGCTTCTCCCCTTGATCTTCGATCTCCGGCTGGGCGGCGAGACCACAATGCCAAAGCGGCTTTTCCTCTATCCCGATGACGGAAAAGCTCAGATCAAGAGCGGCCGGGAATATTTCCGCCGCGTTTTCGGCCGCTATCCGAGCGGAATATGGCCCTCGGAAGGAGGGATCAGCAGGGAGGTGGCAGAAGCCATGGCCGCCGAGGGATATTCCTTCGCCGTGACCGATGAGAATATCCTCTGGAAGACGTTGAAAAAAAACCACGATACCCGTCTCCTGTATCAGCCTTACTTCTGCCGGGGACTTACCCTCTTCTTCCGGGACCGCGAGCTCAGCGACCTGATCAGCTTCGAGTACCACCGCTGGCCGGAAAAGGACGCTGTCTCCGATCTCCTGGCCAAGCTGAAGACCAAAGGGAAAGACTGCCCCAAGGATTCGATCTGTGTCATTGCTCTCGACGGAGAGAATCCCTGGGCCGGGTACCGCGAAAATGGAGTCGCGTTCCTGCGGGAATTCTACGGCCGAACCCTTAGGACGAAAGAGGTCACGCCCATTTTTCTGGAAAGCTATCTCGCCTTGTCGCCGCCCCGAGAAGAGCTGGACATCGTCGCCGGCACTTGGCTCGGGAGCTTCTCCAAATGGGTCGGCTGCCCGGCCAAGAATGCCGCCTGGGACGACCTCTCCCGGGCCCGGGAAAAATACGGACCGAGCGAGGAACTGGCTATCGCCGAAGGCTCGGATTGGTTCTGGTGGTTCGGGGAGGAAAACGTCGCCGAGTTCGAAGCTCTGTTCCGCGGCTACCTCAGGAAAGCCGGCCGCAAAAAGAAGAGAGCCGAGGATGCCTGAATTGACCTTCCTTTTCGCCGTCCACAACCACCAGCCTGTGGGCAATTTTCCCGAGGTCTTCAAAAAAGCATTCCGCGACTGTTACGAACCTTTTCTTGCCGAGATGGCCGCTCATCCGGCTGTCCGCTTCACCCTCCATTTTTCGGGTCCGCTCTGGGAATACATGGCGGCCAAAGAAAAAAAGTCCTGGGAGCTGGTTGAAGAGATGGTCGCGCGCGGCCAGGTCGAACTCCTGGGCGGCGGCTTTTACGAACCGATCCTGTCCATCATCCCCGAGGAGGACAGGGTCGGCCAGCTCCGCCTGATGAATAATTTTCTCAATGAGAACTTCGGACGCCGGCCCCGGGGTGCCTGGCTGACCGAGAGGGTTTGGGAACCTCACCTCCCAAGAATCCTGGCCGGACAAGGAATCGAATATACAATCCTCGACGAAGAACATTTTCATTATGCCGGGATCAGCGATATCGAACGCCCCTATATCACTGAGGACGAAGGATCGCCGCTCATCCTTTTCCCCGTCAGCAAGCCGCTCCGTTACGACATCCCCTTTCACCTTCTTGAGGAAGTCCGCCTCCGTTTCCGCGAGATCAAGGAGAGGGGAGGAGTGGCTATCCTGGGCGATGACGGTGAGAAGTTCGGTCTTTGGCCCGGGACGCACAAATGGGTCTATGAGGAGGGCTGGCTCGCCGCTTTCCTGACCTTTCTTGAAAACGAGGGCATCCGGACGATGACCTACTCCGGTTATCTCGATGACCGCCCCCCGCTGGGAAAGATCTATATTCCCCCCGCCTCCTACGAAGAGATGATGGAATGGGTGCTCGAGCCCGAGGATTACGATCGCTTCCGCGCCCTGAAGCAGCAAGTGTCCGTCGAGAAGCGGCGCTTTCTGCGCGGAGGGTTCTTCCGGGAATACTTCCTCAAGTATCCCGAGAGCAACCATCTCCACAAGAGGATGCTCCTCGTCTCCCGCGAAGTCAGGAAGAGCCGGAATCCGGAAGCATCCCGAGATCTCTATAAGGCGCAGTGCAACGATCCCTTTTGGCACGGGATCTTCGGCGGTCTCTACCTTCCTCACCTCAGGGAATCGGCCTATCGACATCTTCTCGCGGCCGAAAAAAACCTGCCGCTCCAACCCGGATGGGAAACGGTGGACTACGACCTCGACGGCCGCGAAGAGCTCGTCTTCCGCCAGGATAATCTCAACCTGCTGCTCAAACCCAGTTTCGGAGGAAGCCTGATCGAATTTGACGACCGCCGGCTCGGTCGCAACCTTTCCGACGTTTTGTCCAGGAGAGAAGAGTCCTATCATCGCCACAGAGAAGAGGATTCCGGGGGAGAAGGAAAAAGCATTCACGAGCTGGCCAAAAAGCTCCCGCCGGAAACCTCCTCACTCCTGAGGTACGACTGGTATCCTCGTTTCTCGCTCCTCGACCATTTCCTTCATCCCGGGACCACTGCGGAGTCTTTCCGGCGGGTCGACTATGGAGAGCAGGGGGATTTCGTCAACCAGGAATACCAGTTCGCCTTGCAGGAAGATTCCGCTCTGATGGTCAGACACGGACACGTCTGGACCGGCGGGGAGCGCCTCCGCGTCCGGGTAGCCAAGCGCCTTGCCCCCGCAAAAGACCGGGTTCTGATCTCTTATGAGCTGGAAAACGAATCTGACAGGGAACTCCAGGCCGTGTTCGCCGTCGAATGGAATTTTTATCTCCTGGAGAAAGAATGGGAAGTCCGCCAGGGCACTCTCTCGCTTCTCAGCGGAAAATGGCGCCTGGAATTCTCCCCCGTTCCAGGACTCTGGCACTTTCCTCTGCAGACACTCTCCCAATCAGAGGAGGGCTATGATATAATCCATCAAGGGATGTGTTTCCTGCCTCATTGGGAAGTCGGCCTCGCCCGTCGACAGAAATTCAGTCTGAGCATCACCTTGAAAGGAAATAAAGGATATGAGCGTTAAGTATTTTTCTCTGGTCCTGCACAGCCATATCCCCTATGTCATGGCCCACGGAAACTGGCCGCACGGAATGGACTGGCTCTATGAGGCCGCGGCTGAGAGCTACCTTCCCCTGCTCAGCGTCTTTGAACGCCTCCAGGAAGAAGGCCTTCCTCCGCGCGTCAACATCTCCTTCACGCCCGTCCTCATGGAGCAGCTCAAGAGCCCGAGCTTCGCGACGGGATTTAAGGAGTACCTGCGCATGAAGGTCGAGATCGCCCGCCAGGATCGGGCGTATTTCGAAAAAGCCGGTACCGAGCCCCTCCTTGCGCTCACCGAATACTGGGAAAACTGGTATACCGGACTCCTCGAGCTCTTCTCCGGGAGATATCATGAGGATATCATCGGGGCCTTTCGAAGGCTTCAGGACGACGACCAGATCGAGGTCCTGACATCGGCGGCCACCCACGGCTATTTCCCCCTTCTCTCGGAGGACGACAGTATCCGCTGGCAGGTTCGCCAGGGCCGTTATTGCTATGAGAAATATTTCGGCAAGAAACCGACGGGTTTCTGGCTTCCCGAATGCGCCTACCGTCCCGGATACGCTTGGAAATCGCCGCTGGGCAGCCCCGACGCCGTGTCCCGGTCCGGAGTTGACGAGATCCTTGGTGAAGAGGGACTGGGTTGTTTCTTTGTGGATACCCACCTTTTGAGCGGCGGCGAAGCCAAGGGCGTTTACCTGGACCGTTTTCCGGCCTTGAAGCTGCTTTGGGAAAAATTCAAGAAGGAATACCAGCCAGGGCAGGAGATCGCCAAAACGCCCTATCTTCCATATCTGGCCTATCCCTCAAAAGTCCCCTTTTTAGTCCGGGATGAAAGATCGGGCGCGCAGGTCTGGTCGGGCAAGACAGGCTACCCGGGAGACGGCTGGTATTTGGAGTTTCACAAGAAACACTTTCCCGGCGGGATGCGCTACTGGAGGATCACGGCCAGCGACGCCGACCTCGGCGATAAACTTCCCTACGACCCGGAGCGCGTCCGCGAGAGACTCGAAGAGAACGCCGGTCACTTCGTCGATTCTCTCCGCGGGAGCCTGAAGGATCAGGATGGAGGGGTTGTCGTCGCTCTCTACGACACCGAGCTTTTCGGTCATTGGTGGTTCGAAGGTCCGGAGTGGCTTTATCTGGTCCTCAAGAAGCTCCATCAGGCCGAGGTCGAACCGCAGACGGCCAGCCGTTGCCTCGAGGCCCTCCCGCCTCATTCGCTGATCTCTCTTCCGGAAGGCTCATGGGGCACGGGCGGATTCCACTGGATCTGGCTCAACGACGGCACTGCCTGGATCTGGGAAAAGATCTACGCCATCGAAAAGCAGGCGATGAAGCTCAAATTTTTCTCTCCGGCCAAGGATAGTCGGATCCTCAAGCAGTTCATCCGCGAAAAATTCCTTCTCGAGAGCTCGGACTGGCCGTTCCTGATCTCGACCTGGACGGCCCGGGATTATTCCGAAAACCGCGCTGCCGAGCATTATGAACGGGCCAGCACGCTTGTCACCTGGATCCAGAGAGACAACCCGCTGAGCCCTGCCGAGATGGGGCTCCTGGAAACGTGGGAAGAAGAGGACAAGCTGTTCTCTGAGGTCGTGATCCCCGATGGACGTATCGTCTGAAAAAACCCTCGTCATGATCCTTTGCGGGGGAAAAGGGGAGAGGCTTTATCCGCTCACTCGCGACCGCTCGAAGCCGTCTGTCCCTTTCCTGGGCAGCTACCGGATCATCGATTTCAGCCTTTCCAACTGCCTGAATTCCGGGCTCAAGAAGATCGCCCTCCTCACTCAATACAAATCCCTGTCCCTGGAACGACACATCCTTTACGGATGGAACATCTTCCATGCCGAGAGCGGCGGATACATCGTCTCCCTTCCCGCGCAGGGAAGGGTAGCCGATCACTGGTACGAGGGTACGGCCGATGCCGTTTTCCAGAACATCTACACCATCCAGCAGGAAGACCCAGCGGCCGTCTTGATTCTCTCCGGCGACCACGTCTATCGGGCCGATTACAGGAAGATCATCCGCTTTTTCGAGGACAAGAGAGCCGATGCCGTCATCCTGGCCAAGACCGTCCGTCGCTCGGAGGCCGACCGATTCGGCGTTGTCGGCATCGACCGCAGCCGGCGCATCGTCCAATTCCTGGAAAAGCCGAAAACCCCGCCCTCTCTTCCCTGGGATGAAAAGCGTACGTTGATCTCTATGGGGGTCTATCTTTTCCGGACGCTGGCCTTGGTCAAAGCCCTGATCCAAGACGCCAAGAGTCCCGCCAGCAGCCACGATTTCGGACGCGATATCATCCCCCGTCTGATCCAAAAGTCACGCGTCTATGCCTATCTTTACGATGAGTATTGGGAGGACATCGGGACGATCGACGCTTACTGGAAGGCCAACATGGCTTTTCTGGATTCCGAACCCCCTTTTCTTACCGGAGATGATTCCTGGCTGATCCGAACATACAAGCACCAATATCCCCCCTCCTATTTTCACCAGGCCGACATCAAGAATTCGATTATCGGATCGGGCTGCCGGGTCCGGGGCGCACTGGTCCGCAATTCCATCATCTCTCCCGGAGTGGAGATCTCCCCTGACGCCCGGGTCGAGAGTTCAATCATCTTTGAAGGGTCCTGCATCGGACGGGGCTCCAGGCTGCGCCGGGTGATCGTCGACAAATTCTGCCAGATCCCCAGTCGCTTCCAGAGCGGCTTCCGGGTGAGGGAAGACCGGGCCCACTTCATGATCAGTGCGGATGGCATCCGGGTCATCCCCAAAAATTGGAGGCTGGAGTGATCGAACGCTACAATCCGCTGCTCCACCAATTCTCGGGGGAGACGTCCAAAGAGATCCAGCTTTTCTCCATCATCGCTCAGAGTTTCTTCCAGCCTTTTTCGCTTTTGGACAACCTGCTCGTCATCATGACCGCCTTGACGGCGGCACACGGCGTGGGCTTCAACCGGGCCATGCTCTTTCTGGCAGACGGAAAAAAGCTCAAGGGGGAATTCTGGTTGGGCCCCTCTTCTCCCGAGGAAGCCGACTCCATCTGGCGCGTCCTTTCCACTCCCGGCATCGGCTACCCTGAGATCATCGAGCACAACCGGTCCCTCCTGAACGGCGAAGTGGATACTTTGACCAAGCGCGTGAAGAAATTGAGCTATCCGCTCTATCAGGACCAGCCTCCGATTCCGGCTTTGACTTCCTCGACGAACGAGATCCTTTTGGTCCGGGACGCCTTGAATGAGCCCCTGGTGGACAAGCATTTCCAGGAAACCATCAAAGCTGACGAATTCCTTTGCATCCCGCTCCTGGCTGAGAAAGAAGCGCTGGGGGAGATTATCGTGGACAACGCGATTACCGGCCAGCCTATCCGGAGCCGGGATGTCGAACTGGCCTCGATCTGCGGACTCTTCGCCAGCAATTATATCTACACAGCCAAGCTGCAAAAAAGGGTCGTTGACATGAAAAAAGTGGCGGCCATGGGGGAGATGGCCATGTTCGTTACCCATCAGCTCCGCAACCCCCTGGTCACGATCGGTGGTTTCGCCGACCAGCTTCTCGACCCCAAGATAGGACCGAGAAAGAGGAAAAGAAACCTCCAGATCATCCGGAGCGAGATCCGCCGGCTGGAAAGGACGCTGATGCAGCTCACCCAATTTCTCCGGGTTGATGTCCGGGAAAAAAGCACGATCGATATAAAAGAAATGCTCAATCTTGTCCTCGAATCGGTCCGGGCGCGAATCGACAGATTGAAATTGATCATCGATGTGGAAGTAGAAGCCGGTCTCCGCGTCGTCCAATGCGATCCCATTCACGTGGGAGAGGCCGTGCGGAACGTGGTGGACAACGCCATCGACGCCGTCGGAAACGAGGGGAAGATCTATGTGCGGGCATACCGGGAGAACGCGGATTGGGCAGTCGTCGCAGTCCAGGACACGGGCCCGGGAATGCCTGAAACCATCAAGGCCAAGATTTTCGAATCCTTCGTATCCACCAAGGAGAAGGGAATGGGACTGGGACTGGCCTATGTGAAAAGGGTCATGGACGCCTGCGGGGGCCGGATCGAGATCAAGAGCACCGAAGACCAGGGCACAACTTTCAAACTCTATTTTAAAACTCAGCCGAAAGAAAGGGGAGCTAAGCAATGAAAAAAAAATTGCTCATCGTCGAAGATGAAAAGAACCTCTGTCTTCTTTACAAGGAGGAACTCTCCGAGGCGGGGTATAAGGTGACGGCAGTAATGGACGCGGATGCGGCGATGAAACAAATCAAAGCCCACAGTTTCGACCTCATCATTACCGACATCCGCATGCCCAAGAAGAACGGGATCGAGCTCATCACCCAGATCATGGGCCTTCGTAAAGACATCCCGATCATCATCAACACGGCGTACCAGAGTTATAAGCACGATTTCATGACCTGGGCCGCGGACGCCTATATCGTCAAATCGGCCTCTCTGGAAGAGCTCAAAGTCAAGATCAAGGAGCTGATCGGTTAATCCATGTCCGAATTGCGCAAGGATATCATCAGCGGCCGCTGGGTCATCATCGCCTCAGAACGGAGCAAAAGGCCCGACGATTTCCGTCCCGCCCGGGCGACGGAGAAAGAGCCGGCGCTGGGATTCTGCCCGTTTTGTGAAGGCAATGAATCCAAAACACCCCCTGAGGTCGCTTCGCTCAGGAAGCCGGGCACGCGGCCGAATAGTCCGGGCTGGTGGGTGCGCACCGTCCCGAACAAGTTTCCGGCGCTGAACCGGGGGCTCCCCCCGAAACGCCATGACGAGGGCATCTTTCAGTGGATGGACGGAGTGGGAGTGCATGAAGTCATCATCGAAACCCCCCGCCACGGCCAAGAGCTGCCCGATCTTCCGCTCGAGCATCTCTACGATGTCTTTGGGATGTACAAGGAAAGAGTCACCAGCATCGAGAAAGAATCCCAGTACAAATATGTCCATGTCTTCAAGAACAAAGGCCGGGAAGCGGGAGCCTCGCTCAGCCACCCCCATTCCCAGATCGTGGCGACGCCGATCATCCCCAAAAAGATCAACGAAGAACTGTACGGCTGCGAACGTCTTCACCACCAATTCGGCGAATGCGTCGTTTGCCGCATCATTAGGGAGGAAACTCGTAAAAGGGAACGTCTGGTCCTCCGCAACGACCACTTCTGCGTCATCACCCCATTTGCTCCCCGCTTCCCCTTCGAGATGCGCGTCTATCCCCTGCGGCATTCTCCGTGGTACTCGAAATCCACGAAAACCGAGCTTCGGTCGCTGACCAAAGCGGTCAAGCGGACGCTGGAAAAGCTGCGGGATATTCTCTCCGACCCCCCCTACAATTTCTACATTCACCAGGCGCCCAACCCCAACCTGCCCCACGAAGCCTGGGCCAATCTGGAAGAAAGCTTCCATTGGCACATGGAGATCATCCCGGTGCTGACCCGGGTGGCCGGGTTCGAATGGGGGACGGGCTTCTACATCAACCCGGTACCTCCGGAGACCGCCGCCGGCTTTCTGCGGTCCTGAGAAAACGAAAAAAGTTAGAGGTTAGGGAGCTTCTGGTAAAGCCGGAGGTATTCGCGGGCTGATTTATCCCAGGAGAAATCGCAGGCCATAGCTCTCTGGATGAGCGGCCGCCAGCGGTTTTTCAGGCGCTGGACGGAAATCGCTTTCTGCAAAGCGGCCAGCAGAGCAGACGCCGTGTGGTCCGCGAACTTGAACCCGTTCCCTGTCCCCTGGACAGAATCAAATTCCTGGATGGTATCGTCCAGCCCGCCGGTCGCCCTGACCACCGGGATCGTGCCATAGCGCAAGCTGTACATCTGGGTCAGGCCGCAGGGTTCGTACCGGGAGGGAATCAAAAACATGTCGCTGCCCGCGTAAATTTTATGAGAAAGCGCCTCGTCGAAAGCGATCCGCAGCCCGAATGACCGGGGATGCTTTTTCCGGGCTGCGCTCAGGGACTTCTGGTAAACATCTTCACCAGTGCCCAGAATAACCAGGACCGCCCCCAGCTTGAAAATCCCCTCCAGGGCTTCGCTGAGAATGTCGAATCCTTTCTGGCCGGCCAGCCGGGAAACCATCCCGATGACAGGAGTGTCTTCAGCCACCTCCGGAAGCGAGAACGCCTGGAGCAGGTCTTTCCGGCATTGCTTCTTGCCGTCCAGGTAAGTGGGATCGTACGGCCGGATGATGAACCGGTCGGTGGCCGGATTCCAATCGGTATAGTCCGCGCCGTTGAGAATGCCGGACAGACGGTCCCGGCGCTTCCGCAAGAGCCCATCGAGCCGATGACCGAACTCCGGTGTCTGGATTTCCTGGCTATAGCGCCGACTGACCGTGTTCACCGCCGTCGCGTAAAGAATTCCCCCTTTGAGATAATTGACCCGGCCGTAAAACTCCAGGCCCTCTATGTTGAAGAGAGAATCAGGCAGGCCGATGCGGCCGAGGATGTCCCTGTCGAACAAACCCTGATAGGCCAGGTTATGAATGGTGAAGAGCGACCGGGTGTAGCTGAAGAACGGGTCATCGGCGTAGACGTTCCTCAGCAGAGCGAGGGCGATGGCCGCCTGCCAGTCATGAGCATGGACGACGTCGGGACGGAAACCCAGATGCTTGACCGTCTCCAGAGCCGCCTTGGAAAAAAAGGCGAAGCGCTCGCCGTTGTCAGGATAGTCACCCTGCGGAGTCCCATAGAGTTGATCACGGTCAAAGAATTCATCCTTCTCAACGAGAAGGAAACGGACCGGGCCTTCGTCCCGCCCAAGTACGGAAAAACCTTCCCTCTTTCCGGACCAGTCCATCTCCAGATGTTCGACCACCCGGCCGAGAGACAATCCCTTCTTTCTCGTTTCCCGATAAAGGGGCAGGATGACGGCGACCTCGCTCCCCAGTGATCCGAGGAATTTGGGCAAGGCTCCGGCGACATCGGCAAGTCCACCCGTCTTGGCAAAAGGAACGACTTCGGAAGCTAAGATAACGACTTTCATGGGTCCATAGTATAACATACGCCCTCCGGATCCGCAGCCTGGCCATCGCAAATCAGCGCTTGAAAAAAGAGTCCAGCTAAATAAGATAAGTGTCAGGTCCCGGGGAAGGGCTTTTTCGTGGAAGGATTGAACTTTGTTCCTTTGATCTCCGTAGAATGAGGTAGTGACAATGGAGCCTGATTTCATTTCCTTACGACGGTCCTTCAGGAC
>JBAUIH010000117.1:0-5454 GCA_049682755.1 Candidatus Aminicenantales bacterium
GCTTCAGCCGGCCCGGAGCCGGAGAGACAGATGCGGTAGAAGCGGTCGCGGGCAAAGCCGGCCTCACCCGTCCGGCCGGGGAGGCGTCGGCTGAGCCGATCAGGGCGGAGGCGTCGGCGGCCAGGCGTTTTCCTATCTCTTCGCTGAGCCGGCTGAAATCGCGGCAGGAGGCGCATTTTTCCAGGTGACGGCGGGTCAGAGCCGCCGGCGGCTTGCCGGAGTCGATCGCCCGGGAGATTTCCCATCTATGGATGAAGCACCACATCGTTCATCTCCTTTTCATATGGTTTTAAGCCTTGTCGAGCCGGCGCCGTTTCCACTGCACCGGCCGCCAGGGAAGGCGACCGCAACTTCTGGCCGAGCTTCATCCGGGATCTGTGGAGAAGCGTACGAATGCCGAGTTGGGTTTTGTTCATGGCCCTGGCGATGTCTTTGACCGGCAGTCCTTCGGCATAGCGAAGCCAGAGCGCCTGGTACTCGCCGGGATTCAGGGTTCTTGCCAGGTTCCAGATATTTTTCTGCGCTTGAGCTTCTTCCTTGCGGACGAGCCTGTCCTGTGGGCCGGGAGAGGAGTGTTCCGGGAGTTCCGGATCGAGCGGCAGCGAGACGGTCTTCTTGGAGCGGTGTCGGCTGATAGCCAGCCGGACGGCCATCGTGTAGAGCCAGGTGGAGAACCTCCACTTCGGGTTGTAGCGGTCGATGTGCCGGAAAGCCCGCAGAAAAGTTTCCTGCATCAGGTCCTCGATGTCCTCGTCGGATTCGGAGCGGGATCTCAGGAAGTAGAACAGCCGGGGGGTGAACCGGGAGACGAGCGCCTCGAAAGCGGAGCGGGAGCCGGCTGCGCTTTGAGCGGCCAGTTCTTCGTCCGTCTGGTACCGAAGCTCTCTTGTTGCGTCCATCTTTGCTTTGCCCGGATCTCTCATTTCAGCTTATCACAACGCAGGTCCGGCTCAAATTTATTTCACCCTCTCCCAAACCCTCCCTCGTTAAGGGGAGGGATAGACAGAGAAGGGGGCGGGAAAAACAGGACCGTCCCCATCAATTCCGCCCTCATTTATTTCGAGGGAGAGAGGTCCCTAGGATTTCGTCCCCCCTGGCGGGGGAGGATGAAAGAGAGGGGGAAATACCCATGAGACCGCTCCGCATTTCTTGCCAATGGATCAGTCGACAGAAAGACCTTTAGCTCGGCCGCGAGCGAGGCCCATGAGCTTGTGCGCGGGGTAGGAGGCATTGATCCTGACGCGCTCCCCGTCGACCTCGATCTTGATGCTCTGGGCGAGGGCCTGGGCTTCGGTATCGGCCAACTGCAGGTTCGCCATGGCCAGCAATCCCCGGATGGCCTGCTCGACGTCCCTGGCCACCTGGGCCGATTCGGCACTGATCGAGACGTTGAGGACGGCATTCTCACCGCTTTCGGAGAACGATCCGCCCGCCTCCCGGATCTTGCTCAGGATGACGGGCCTGCCCTTCTCGCCCATCAGACCGGAGACGCTGCTGACCGCTGCTGAGAAGATGGCATTGGGGGAGTCCTTCATGACGCGGGCGAGAAACGGGAAAGCGGAGACCTCTTTTTTCTTGCCCTCCAGGGTGTCGAGCGCCGCCTTGACGGCCTCTTCGCTCTCGGAGAGAAGGATCAGGTCGTCGGCGGCGAAGGCCCCGAAATCATCGCCGTCCCAGCAGTAGATGGTCGACTTCCCATAAGGGATTTCTTTGTGGGACTCCTCGGCTTTGATCAGGCCGAGAAGATGGGCCCTGTCGAATTTCCCCTTGAGGGCGACGACGGCGTCTTCGTTTTTCTTGTCCCGGCCGAAAACCGTAATTCCTTTGAGGTCCTTTAAGGGATCGATCTTGAGCTTGCCGAGGAACTGGTCGGCTTTGACCTTCATCTTGGCCGCGCCGTTCTCCTCCAGGAGACCTTTGAACATCGTGCTTGAGGTCAGTCTTTGCATATCGATGTGGAGAGCCCACTGGGAATCCGGCGGCACCGCGGATACCTGGGAGGAGGGCTTTTTGTTTTCGGGCGCGCCGATCAGCCCGAGGGCCAGCGCCACCATGAAGACGGCGAAAATGAGGATGGTCTTTTTCATGATCTGACTCCTTTGGCGACCATTGATTTCACTTATTTATACGCGGGGCTTGAGCGGACGTTACAGCCTCCCCGGCACTCCTCCGCCGTCTCATCGGCTTTCCAGCCTATTGACAACGCTTTATCCCGCACGCGGCCGATCTGATCTCATCAACCGGAGCGGCGGTCCTGGAGAACCAAAAGAAATCCAGTCATTCCGGCCACGAGTTCGGCGGAGACCTCGTCTATTGCCCCAATCCCCGCCTTGGGATTGGCCTAGGGATGAGCCCGGCTCGAAATTCGGAACATGATATACTGTCACCAATTTTACCAAGGGGAAGGCCCGGCAATGCCCCAAAATGGCCGGCGGAAACGGGCTGAAAGCCGCCGAGTTGACAATCCCGGCCGGCCTGTTTTATTCTTTGTGCTTGAGAAGGATCCGTGAAGGTTCACCGGGAGCGCGGACTTCCGGCTTTCGAAGGATGCAGACTATCAATTTTTGGGCAAAAAATCAAAAAAGAGAGGATCGATGTCCAGCAATCATTCCAAAACGAGAAACAACCTCCTTCCCGGTCTTATTCTCGGTATTTTGGCTTTTCTCCGGCCGCTTGGGGCAGGGGGGGCCGAAAACGGCGAGAAAACTCTGATATTTTCCGCCGGAGCGGCCATCTCCGGTTTGGGGCTCAACCTGGAGGAGCCGGCCTGTCTTGCCGGATCGTCACCTGCGCGCTTCTCTCTCGGCCATGTCCACTCCTTGGGGAATGGACTCGCGCGGAGCTCCCAGATGCCGGAACTGGAGCCCGTGGAAACCTACGGCTCTTTTTTCGGCGTGAAGCTCACCCTGAAGCTCAAAGGCGGTTGGAACACTTTTTCCGGCGGTGACATCAAGAACGGCATCGGGGGGATGTACGACTTGACGGCCCATCTCATCTCCGTAGACGGTGTGCCGATCACCAGAAGCCAGAAGGAATTGCCGCACGACGGGCTTGAGTTTGGCGGTGATCTCATCTATTGTATCACTCCCCGCTTTGGGGTTGGGATCGGAATGAGCCGGATCAACGCCGAGGAAAAGAGCGTGATTTTCTACGAGATCCAAAGCCCCGGCTATGAGCGAATAAACATCAATTCCGGGGTCAAGGTGTCGGTTTTGCGGCTCGGCCTTTTCTACGCCGTCCCCTTTGCCGGCCGCCTGGCGATCTCTGTCCACGGTGGACCCGCTCTCTATTCCGCCCAATACCGATACAATATGACCGTCATGAACACCACCGCCGTAAGCTACAGCATGCCGATCATCCTGGCCGGATTCCTTCCGATAGGCTTATACCAGGAAGACGAGGCAAAACAATGGGGCCTGGAGGGAGGCGTCGGGTTTGAATTCAACGCCAACCCCTTTGTGGCCTTTTTCCTCGAGGCTTTGGGACGGTATGCCAAGATCGAAGGCTTCGAGGGAAAAGAAGAGGAGACCAGATATATAAATTACCGTCGTCAAGTTCTGAGTCAGGAAGGATCTCTCTATCTGATAAACGCGGGAGACTATCCGCTTCTGGACATCATCCCTCCCGAAGGCTCCTTCGGTACGGCCGCCCGGAAAGCCGTTCTCGATTTCTCGGGGCTCAGCTTCTCGGCCGGACTGAAGCTCCGGTTCTAGAGGCGCCAGAGATAGGACACCTTGAAGAAAAAACCGCGCTTGGTCTCCAGCCGGACCTGCTTGGTGACCTGGCTTTGCCCGATCAGGCGTAAGCCGCTCCGGCCGAAGCGCTGGCCCAGATATACGTCGGTCTGATAGCGGCCGCCGGCGATGAGCGTCGTATTGGGCTTAGATTTTAAATACGAAAAGGCGACTATTGAGTTCCCCTTTTTTTCTTGAAAAGCTTGCTGAAAAGCAGCGCAATAATGAACAGGGGCCCGGTGTAAAGGGCGGCCCCGGCGGCGAACCCGATATTCTTACCCTGGATCATTTCGATACCGAATCCGAATTGGTCCTCGTTGACAAGATAAGTCCAGGTCGAGGACGGCCCCTTCCGGATGAGTTCTTCGAGGTTGACCGGTCCTTCTTTCTTAAGAAGTTTTTCGAGGTCGGCCTCGACGGCCTTTTCAACCGCGGGTCGGATCTTGAGATAAGCCGAGGTCACGTCCTTCTGGAATTCCTGAAGCGGAGTTTTTCCGCCGAGACTGACCAGGTGGATGCTCTCCCGTGTATCGGTGATCCAGGCCAGGTGGTCGGACCAGTAGCGGGCGATGTGGAAGAGCGCCGCTCGGCGCTCGAAATTTTCCACTTCGGCCCGGCCGAACCGGGCCAGGGCTTTCTCGTAGAGAAGCGGCGCTTTGCGGTGGAGAATCCGCGGGCCGTCCCCGGCGGATCGGACTGTCTCTCTCCAGTCCTGGATCATCTTCCGCTGCATTTCAACGAGCGAAGAAAACCTCCAAAGGGACTTGCGGATGCTGAAGTTCTGTCCTTGGATGATGCGCTGGGCATGGTCGATCTCCCGTTGGATGGTCTTCAGACCAAGCGCTTTCGGCTGCCTCTCGAGACGATGGTGCTCAACAAACATCCGGGTGAGTCCGTACCTCTCGAAGAGGTCGTCCTCGAGACTGATGAAAAAGCGGCTGGCCCCCGGGTCGCCCTGCCGTCCGGCCCGGCCGCGGAGCTGGTCATCGATCCGCCGGCTCTCGTGCCGGTTGGTGCCGATGACGTACAATCCGCCGAGAGCGACGACCTTTTCGCGCTCCATTTCGTCGGGTCCCCCCAGCTTGATGTCGGTTCCCCGGCCGGCCATGTTTGTGGATATAGTGACGGCTCCCGGCAGACCGGCCTGGGCGATGACCCGGGCCTCGAGCTCGTCGTTCTTGGCGTTGAGGACCCGGCAGGGGATTCCGGCTTCCCGGAGGTCGGCGGCGAGATCCTCCGATTCTTTGACGCTGGCCGTGCCGACCAGGATCGGCCGTCCGGCCGCATGGACCTCGCGGATCTCGTCGAGAAGCGCCGAGCGTTTGGCTTCGCCGTGCGTGAAGACCCGGTCCGGACGATCGATCCGGACGCTGGGCTTGTTCGGGGGGATGACCACGACCCGGAGGCCGTAGAACTCTTTCAGTTCCTCGGCCGAGGGTCGGGCCGTGGCCGTCATTCCCGCAAGCTTGGGGTAGAGACGGAAAAAGTGCTGCAGGGTGATCGAGCCGAGGATCCGGCCTTCGGACCGGCGGGCCAGTCCTTCCTTGGCTTCCACGGCTGCCTGGAGCCCGTCGGGCCAGTGACGGTTATCGACGACCCGCCCGGTGAACTCATCGACGATCTCGATCCGGTCCGCCCGGACGATATAATCCACATCCCGGCGGAGCAGAGCCTCGGCATGAAGCGCGCAGTAGACGGCCTCCAGGAGCGGCCGGTTTTT
>JBAUIH010000118.1:0-10904 GCA_049682755.1 Candidatus Aminicenantales bacterium
TCCGCTTCGCGGAACCCTGCCCGCTCATCGCTCATACGGACTTCTCAGCATACATCCCGAGCCTGGGGGAAAAAACTTTGTATCCCCGGAGAGCTCGAGGGCAGGGAACGAAGCGCCAGTTGAGCGAAAAATTCCCTTGGATTGACAGGGGGTGAATCGGGCTATATAGTGGATATATCGGAGGGAGCGATGGTCAAGGACGTATCTCCAGGAAAAATGAACGTCGTTTCGGACCGTATCAGACAGCTTTGGATGGTCGCGGCCGGAGTGTCGCTCCTGCTGATTCCCGTCCGGCTCTTTGGAGAGCAGGAGTCCACGCTCCTCTCAAAAGAGGGAGTGCGTCAGTTCCTTCTCACCGCAGAAGTCATCAAGAGCGAAGAGATCGGTAAAGGCCTGACCCACCCCTGGCGGCTGACGCTGACGGACGGCAATCTGACCCACGACGCCTCCTTTCAGGACGTCAATATCCGAACCCAGGAAGCCGGGTTCGCCGGCGGCGGCCGTGAACTGAACTTCGCCGACTCCTACCATTACAACATCGCCGCTTATGAGTTGGCCCGCCTGCTCGGCATTGACGACATGGTCCCGGTGACCGTGGAAAGGGAATGGCAGGGGAAGAAGGGATCATTGAGCTGGTGGGTCGACGTCAAAATGGACGAAGAGGAACGCTTGAAAAAGGGACTCGTGCCCCCCGATACGCACGCCTGGAATCTCCAGATGCGCAAGGTCTTCCTTTTTTCCCAACTTGTTTATGATACGGACCGAAACGTTCAGAATATCCTGATCTCAGAGGATTGGAAGATCTGGATGATCGACTTCACGCGAGCTTTCCGGACCGTCCGCAAACTTCAGGACGAAAAGGTGCTTCTCAAATGCGAGCGGACTCTTCTTGATCAATTGCGCGCGCTGGCCGACAATGATGTCACCGGAGTCGCCGGCGATCATTTGACCAAATGGGAAATCGATGCCTTGATGGCCCGCCGAAAACTGATCGTCTCCCGCTTCGACAAGCTCATCTCGGAAAAAGGGGACGCCCAGGTCCTTTATTAGGCCTTGGCTCAAGGCTTCCCGATGGGGAAGACCTTGATTTTCTTCAAGAAACCTTCGCCGATGCTTTCGCTGGTGATCCCGGGAACCTCGTTCACGGCGATGTGGACGATCCGTCGCTCGTACGGGTTCATCAGGTCGAGAACCTCGTTCCTCCCAGTGTCGCTCACCTGACGGGCGACCTGCTGGGCGTATTCGCGCAGCCGCTTTTCCTTTCGCCGCCTGTAGAATTCGCAGTCCACCTGGACCTTGTGGGGAGATATCTTGTTGAGGACGTGCTGGAAGGCCAGGAGCAAGGAGCCGTCCTTGCGCAGGAGCAGGCTCTTGTCCTCGCCATCGAATATCACGCAGATCGTTTCGTTCTTCTTCTTGACCTGATAGTTCAGCACCAGAGGGAAATGGGGGAGAAGGGTGTCTAGAAATCGAGTGACCGGATTGGTGTCTAGCTCCTTTTTCGGCCAGGCCCGAATGACAATCTCCTTGCCCCTGATCCCGAAGAGCTTGGTCTTCTCCGTGACGATCTCATAGGCGAATTTGTCACGGGGGATTTTAAGCACATGCTCGGCGTGCCCAAGGGCTTCGTCCAGGTTCTTCCCCTTGAATTCCTGTTGAGGCTCACTTTTTTCGTTTTCCATGGGACTCTCTCTTTTTCTTGGCCATCATCCGGTTCATGATGTACTGCTGGCCGATCTGGAGGACGTTATTGGTCAGCCAGTAGAGGACCAGCCCGCTCTGGAAATTCATGAAAAAGACGGTCATGACGACCGGCATGATGAGCATCATTTTCGCCTGGGAAGGGTCGGCCGAGGTCGGCGTCATCTTCTGGCTGATGAACTGGGTGGCGCCCATCAGGATGGGGGTGACATAATAGGGATCTTTAACGGACAGATCCTTAATCCAGAGAATAAACGGGCTGTGTCGGAACTCGACGGCCACGACCAGCATCCGGAAAAAACCCCAGAAGACCGGGATCTGGATAAGGATCGGCAGGCATCCTCCGGCCGGGTTGATCCCGTGCTCTTTGTAGAGCTTCATCATCTCTTCGTTCATCTGGCGGCGCTGGTTGATATCCTGCTTAGCTTTCTTATAGCGGGCCCGGAGAGCCTTGATCTTCGGCTGGAGCTCCTGCATCTTGGCCATCGATTTGGTGCTGCTGTAGGTCAACGGGAAAAAAATGATCTTGATGAGAAAGGTCAGGATGATAATGGCGAAACCCCAGTTGGGGAAAGCCTTGTGGATGGCCTTGATGGAGATGAGCAGGATCTCGGCAATCGCCCCGAAGAAGCCGAAGTTGATGAGCTTCTTGGACTCATACCCGAAAGCACGCAGCCGGTCGAACTCCTTTGGGCCGATAAAGGCTTTTTGCGGAGCACTTACGGAAAGATAATAATCTGCCGTGGTTTCGCCCCGGGCCTCCTTTAGGAACAGAGCGGTGCCCTGATGCGGCGGCATGATGAAAAGGGCGGCCATATAGTTATCCTCGAAGGCCGCCCAACTGGCGAAGTTGAAGGCGCTGGCCTCGGGCCTGTATTTTCTTTCGTTGATCCGGTAAACCCGGTCCGCCGCCAGGACGGCCACCCCGCTCCCGCCGCCGAATTGGTCCCTCTTTGAGGTGACGACCGGATCGCCGATCCCCGGGCCCCAGATGATCCGCGGCTCGACTTTGCTGCCGTCCTTCCAGACACTAATCAGGACGTCGAAGTGGTAAGTCCCTCCGGTGAAAACAAAGAGTTTCTCGATTTTTACATTATTCCCATAGGAATAATAAAATTTAAGCTCTCCCGTCTCGCCGTCGCCAAGGGAGATCCGGGAGATCGAAGGGACAAACAACCCGCCATTGACCACTTTGTCCAGCTCGGCGTCCTGAGTGTCAAGGAAAAAGGGATACTTTCCGGCTTCCTCGGCCCGCCGAGAGACGAGCTCCAGCTCTTCTCTTTGTTCGTTCAGGTGCGCCTTCAGCTTCCAGCTCCGGAGCGAGGCTCCCCGGTTGCTCCAAACGGCCTGGTAGAGCGAGGTCTCGACCACCACCCGCGTTTCAGCCTCGGCCTTCGCCTCCTCATATGAAGGAGCCGCGTCCGGAGGGGCCTCCGGTTGGGTGGCTGCTTCGGAAGGCGCCGGTGCCGGCTCGACCGCCTGGCCGGGAATTGCGGTTTGGGCGGGAGACTCGGCCTCGGGCTTTTGCTTCATGAAAATCATCTGGTAGAGCACCATGACCAGAAAAGACAGGACGATAGCCAGGATCACTCTTTTTTCCATTGCACAGACCTCTTAAGGAACAGTATCCACTCCGCCCGGATGGAAAGGATGGCACTTCAGCAGTCTACGGCCGCCGAGTGAAATGCCCTTGACCAGGCCGTATTTTTCTATCGCCTCCCGCATATAGGACGAGCAGCTCGGATAAAACCGGCACTGCCCTCCGAGGATAGGCGAGACGATGAGTTGATAGAGGCGAATGGCCAACACCGCCGCTTTTTTCAACGCGCCCTCTTTTTCTGGAAGATCTCCCCGACGGCCTGGATGTAGTTTTCCCTCAACTCCGCCCAGGAGGCCTCCTTCATCGCCGCTCTGGCCACGATGAGGAGATCTACGGGACGCTCGAGCAAGTCCTTGTTCCTCCGGAACAGCTCTCTCATCCAGCGCTTGGCTCTATTCCGGGCAACGGCATTCCCGACCTTCCTGGACGCGACAACGCCTACCCGAGAATATGTCAGGGCATTAGACAGGCCGATGAGGCTGAAATATTTGCTCTTGTATCGATAACCTTTTCTATAGAGAACTAAAAAATCTTTTTTCTTTCTGATCCTCTCGCGAGGAGCGAGGCTTTCCGCCATCAAACGGCAAGTCTTTTCCTGCCCTTCTGCCGCCGGTTCTTGATGACTTTTTGGCCGCCCTTGGATCTCATCCGGACGCGAAAACCGTGGGTCTTCTTCCTCTTTCTGACATTGGGTCGGAACGTCGGCTTCATGGCTTCAACTCATTTCTGGAGAATAATCTTAATCGACCCCGCTTCTTCTGTCAAGCCGAAGTTGACTCCCAGGGGAAATTCGGCTATAATCTGAACAATGAACTCGTTCAAGATTGGGGATAGAATCATCTATCCCAATCAGGGCCTCGCCGTCATCGAAGACATCCAGGACGAGCTTCTTTACGGCGAACGGTTCCGGGTCTACCGGGTTCGCATTCTCTCCAACAACACGCTGGTGATGGTTCCTTCCGCCAACACCGAGGAGATCGGAATCCGGCGCCCCATCGCCGAGGACTCGGTCAAAGAGATCTTCCGTTTCCTGAAGAAACACGAGGTGGCGGTCTGCAGTGATTGGAAGGGGAGGTATAAGGAGCATGTCAGCCTGATGCGCTCGGGGACGATTCTCGACATGGCCTGCGTCCTGAAAAGCCTTTATTTCCTGAGCCTGACCAAACCCCTTTCTTTCCGCGAGAAAAAGATGCTGGAAAAGGCCAAGGAGCTTCTCATTGCCGAGATTTCCGAGGTTTCCGACCTCTCTCTGGATAGGATCGAGCAGAGACTCGCCGACAGCTTGTCCTTTTGCGCCAAGAGCTTCAAACAGAACATCGAGATCTGATCCGCCCCGATGGTACTGACATCGATCATCCTGTTCGGCGTCTTTCTGCTTCTGAGCGCCTTTTTCTCCTCCTCGGAAACGGCCTTCCTTTCCTGCAATCCCTACTCGCTCGACCTCCTGGAACAGAAGGGGTCGCGAAGGGCCCGGTTGATCAAGCGCCTGCTCTCCCGCCTGGACCAGATGCTGGCTGCGATTCTCATCGGCAACACCCTGGCCAACATCGCGGCCGCCTCGATCGCCACGCTGTTCTTTTTGAGCATCATGCCGGGCGACCGGAACAAGGCCGCCCTGCTGGCCACCTTAACCACCACCCTGTTCATCCTCATCTTCGGCGAAGTCAACCCCAAGACGTTTGCCGCATATTACCCGCTGAAAACATCGAAATTCCTGGTTCACCCGCTCCGCGTGTTCGTTGTCTTTTTCTATCCCTTCGTCAAGGTGTTGACATTCATGCCCCGCATTCTCTTCGGCGTTTCTCCGGAGCGGCAGGGCGGCAAGTCGAGCGCCCTGAGCGAAGAGGAGATCAAGCTGGTCCTGACCAAGGGCATCAAGGGGATGTCTTCCCTCCGCCGCCGGATGATCGGAGGAGTGCTGGATATCGGCGCGCGGCCAGTCAAGGAGATCATGATCCCCCGCCAGGAAATCAGGGCCATCGAGATCGGCACTCCTTTTGACCAGATATTGAGGACAATCCAGACCTCCGAGTACTCGCGCCTGCCGGTCTACCGAGGCCGTTTGGACAACATCGAGGGGCTCATCCACGCCAAGGACGTTATCCCGTATCTTGTTGATAATAAAATATTTAATATCATGGACGTACTGCGCGCGTCCCTCTTTGTGCCCGAGTCGGCCTCGATCGAAAAGGTTCTGGTCCAAATGCAGGAGAAAACGGTCCACCTCGCTTTCGTCGTCGACGAATTCGGCACCCTGGAGGGGATCGTCACTCTGGAAGACATCATCGAGGAGATCGTCGGCGAGATCCAGGATGAATACGACGGCAAGGCCGAAGAGTGGTTTCAGACCGTGGAAAAAAACGTCTTCCTCGTCAAAGGAAACGCCTCGCTCAAAGAGCTCTGCCAGCGGCTGCCCCTGTGCCTGCCGCAAACGGGCGGATTCACCACGCTGGCCGGCTTCCTTCTCTACCATTTCGGGAGGATCCCGCACGAGAAGGACGGCCTGGAGTTCCAGGGGAACCGCTTCATCGTCGAGCGGATGAACAAGCGTCACATCAGCCTGGTGCGTATCACTCTCGGTCCCGGCGCCGGCGGATAAGCCATGAAGATCGTCGCTTCGAACAAGAAGGCCTATCACAATTACGAGATCATCGAGAGCCTGGAGGCGGGCATCGCCCTGCTGGGGAGCGAGGTCAAGTCCATCCGGGAGGGCCGGGTCAGCCTGAAGGACAGCTATGCCGAGATCCGCAACGGCGAGGTCTTCCTTCTCCACATGAACATCAGTCCCTACGAGCAGGCCAATATCTTCAACCACGATCCGCTCCGGGAGAAAAAGCTTCTCCTCCACCGCCAGCAGATCAAGCGCCTCATCGGCAAGATCCGCGAAAAGAGCTACACCCTCGTTCCGACCAAGGTGATGTTCAACGAGAAGGGGAGGGTCAAGGTCGAGATCTCGCTGGCCAAGGGCAAAAGGGCCTATGAAAAAAAACGGGCCATCAAAGAACGGGAGCTGGACCGGGAGATACGGGCCGCGCTGAAAAAGCGCTTGCGCTGACCGCCGGTCGGTCCCTATTGACAGTTATCTCGGAACGCTGATATATAAGCGTTCCCATGACTCTGACCCTTCTCGACTGGGCGATCGTCGCCGCGTCCATCGTCATTTGTTTCATCCCGGCGCTGCTCATGATCCGGCGCGCCGGGTCGAGCACGGCCGAGTTCTTCACTTCGGGCCGGGCGGCTCCGTGGTGGCTCATCGGCATCTCCATGGTCGCGACCACCTTCAGCTCCGACACCCCCAACCTGGTGACCAACATCGTTCGGGAACAGGGGGTGGCCAACAACTGGCTCTGGTGGGCCTTCCTCCTCACCGGGATGATGACCGTTTTCTTTTTCGCCCGGCTGTGGCGGCGTTCTGGAGTCCTCACCGACCTCGAATTCTACGAGCTCCGCTACTCCGGCCGGCCGGCCACCTTCGTCCGCGGCTTCCGGGCCGTCTACCTCGGTCTGTTCTTCAACTGCGTGATCATGGCCTCGGTCAACCTGGCCGCGGCTAAGATCGCCAACGTCATTCTCGGCTGGCCGATGGCCAAGACACTGCTCATCTGCGCCGGGATAAACGTCATCTTCGCCGCCACCTCGGGCCTTTGGGGTGTGCTCGTGGTCGACCTCATCCAGTTCGGGATCGCGATGACGGGAGCGGTCGCCGCGGCCGTCTATGCCCTCAAGCAGCCGGAAGTGGGCGGCCTGGGGGGATTGCTCTCCAAGCTCGACCCGGCAACCCTCAACTTTTTGCCCGACTTCAGCCGCCTGGATGCCGCCCTGGCCGTCTTCATCATCCCTATCACCATCCAATGGTGGTCCGTCTGGTACCCGGGCGCGGAACCGGGTGGCGGAAGCTACATCGCCCAGCGCATGCTGGCCGCTAAAAGCGAAAAGGACGCCCTTTCGGGAACGCTCCTCTTCAACGTCGTCCATTATGCGGCCCGGCCCTGGCCCTGGATCATCGTCGCCCTCTGCTCGCTCGTCGTCTTCCCGCAGCTCTCCGATATCCAGCGCGCCCTGCCCCACGTCGACCCGCGGCTCATCGGCCACGATATGGCCTACCCGGCCATGCTCAAGTTCCTGCCCGCCGGTTTCATCGGCCTGATGGTCGCCGGCCTGCTGGCCGCCTATGTTTCGACCTTGATCACCCACCTCAACTGGGGGACCTCGTATCTTGTCCACGACCTTTACCGGCGTTTCCTCCGGCCGGGAAGAAACGAGAAGCACTATGTGCTCGTCGGCCGCCTGGTTACGGCGGCGTTGATGGTCCTGGCGGCGATGTTCACCTTCGTCCTCGATTCGGCGCGCCAGGCCTTCAACCTGATGCTCTCGATCGGGGCCGGGACAGGATTGATCTACCTCTTGCGCTGGTTCTGGTGGCGCATCAACGGCTGGAGCGAGATCGCCGCCATGGCCAGCTCGTTCCTGGCCGCGCTGGGATTTTTCGTCGCCGGCAAGATGGGGATGGAGATCCCGGCCCATATTTCGCTCATCCTGACAGTCGCCATCACCACGGTCGTCTGGGGACTCACGACCTTCCTGACAAAACCGGTGGAGAGGTCCAAGCTCCACGAGTTCTGCCGCCTGGTGCGTCCGGCAGGCCCAGGATGGAGGGCGGTCCGGGCGGAGGCGGGTGTTAACGACGAACCCGGTTACCTTCCCCAGGCTCTCCTGGGCTGGATCACCGGCTGCGTATTCGTCTATTCCGCTCTGTTCGGAGCGGGAAGCTTCCTCTACGGGAAAACCGCGGCCGGCTGCGCCTGGAGCGTTCTTTTCGTGGTCGCCGGGTTCTTCCTGAGACGGATCTTCCGCCGGCTTTGGGCCCCGGCGGCCGAACAGAGCCGATCATAAAAGGAGGGCGATATGAAAAGGACGCGACCGATTATCCTGATCCTGGGGCTCGCCGTGTTGCTAAGCGCCTGGTCCGTTCAATCACGTTCTCAAGAACTTCAGCCGCAGCTCTATCTCATGGGTGATTTCTTGGTCGATATTTCCAGGGCGGCCGAATACGAGGCCGCTTTCAAGGAACTCATAAACAACATGGAAAAGCACGGCTTCCCTTTTCACCTTGACACTTACACCACGGACGACAGCCATTATTATGTCATCTTTCTTGTGAAGAACTTTGCCGACGTGGACTCATGGTTCGAAGCCTGGGTTGAGCTCGCCCAAAAGATGGGGCCGGAGAACCTCCAGGCCGTCCACGGCCGTATCGTCGCCGCCGAGATCAAGCGCGTCTATACATTCTGGCGCTTCCGTCCGGACATCTCGTTCCTGCCCGAAAAAGAGCGGCTGAAGCCGGAAGAAATCGGCTTCTACACCTGGGATTTCGTCTGGCTCATCCCGGGAAAAGAGGCGGAATTCGAGGCCGTCAACAAAGAATGGATCGCTCTGAGCGCAGCCAAAAAAGCCCGGGATCCTTTTTTGACCTACATGGGAGACCTGGGAACAGATATGCCGGTCTATGTCTGGTTCGAGTACGGCAGGAGCGCGGCGGACTATGCCGTTACCGAAGAGAAATTCTGGAAGGGGATGGGGGAGGAGGGCGCCGCGCTGTCAAAAAAGACCCGGGCTTTGATCAAGAAAATGGAGTCAAAAACCGGGCGCTACCGTCCCGACCTCTCCTCCGCGCCCAAGAGCAGATAAATCTCTTCCGGGCGGCAACTCCGGTTGAGGTTCTCCCGCCTGATCCGCCCCGCGTCGCTTATCAAGAGGTCTTGATGGCCGCCGAGGCCTCAACCGAATATTCTTCGTGATTCTCTCTTTGCCCGGGAGGAAAGGTCTGGGGTATTTCCGGCGCTTGGCTTACCGTTCAATCCTCGGGTCTACCCAAACGGCCAGGTCCTGAGCCGATGTATTCAGAGCGCGAACCTGCAAGACGATCTCAACGTCCCGACCGGAATACCGCCCGAGATCCAAAACAAGGGCATCCAGACGGCCGTCATAAAAACAGCGTTTCGCTATATAGAAGGAGGGGTCCTCGTTCACAAAGGCCTTGAACTCGGCGCCATCGGTTTGATCCGCTTCCTTGAGAAACCCGACCCTCGATCTGAAAGTCGCATGTTCAGGAAGATCCTTGATCTTGAAGACACCTGCAATCAGTCCGAATTCATCCCGCGAACCAGGACGCGTCAAAAGGACATTTGCATAGACTTTATCATCTTCCAACAATGCATCGTACCTATAGGCCGCAAAACCTCTGATATATTCTTCTTCAACACCGAAAGGGAGGTCGACATAACCATTCGCCCATCGCGCATCCGCACTTTCTGCCAGGGCAAATAGGTCGATAGGCCCCTTTTTTGATTCCACAGAACCTGATGGGCTCTTGACATTGACCCTCCGGAATCCCGTCCAGGGCTCATTGCCTGTATGATCGAAGACCCTGGCTTCATACTTCAAGGGGCCCTCAGGATAAGGCCCTCCGAAATATGTGCAGGGGGACATTAAGCAGACCTTGACTTCCTTGTCGTTGACCAGGATAACGATCCTTTTGAGCCCCATCCTGCTGTTGTCCTGAGCTTCCACGGCAAAAGTCACCATATCTTTGGTTGTGGGTTCAGCGGGAGAAATGGAGATTTTTACAGTGGGTTTCCCCGGCTCCTGCAATCCCTCCCACTCCTGAGGAAAAAAATTTATTCCGAGCGATAGCGTCATTATCAGGACAAAGCCCAACTTCACGAAATTACGCATTGGGAAATCCCCTTCGGGTTTTCAAGACAAACTCCCTCACTTCGGGGCGAAGGAGAAAACCGATCAGGTCGGCTGATCGCCCCTCCTGCCCACAATGAAAATATAGGTCCGGATGCAGTCTATGTCAATATCCTTGCCGAAAGAAGGAGGGCGCCGCGCTGTCAAAAAGGACCCGGGCTTTGATCAAGAAAATGGAGTCAAAAACCGGGCGCTACCGTCCCGACCTCTCCTCCGCGCCCAAGAGCAGATAAATCTCTTCCGGGCGGCAACTGGGAAGATTCATTTCCTTCCGGCGGAAGTCGGCCCGAGAAGGATCTTGCTCTATTTGCCTTTTTTTGTTTTTTTGGCCTTGGCCACAGTCTCGGCCTTGCTCTTGCGCTTGATGTCCATAGCGTGGGCGCGTTTGTAGGTCTGGATATCCTTGAACCGACCCTTGCTGTCGCGGATGGCATAAAGCTTTGTTCCCTTCGTGCTGCGGTGGGTTGTCCGTTTAACCGCCATATTTCTCCTCCTCTAGTTAATTATCGGCTCCGATAATGATCCCGTGAGACGCCGAAAAAAAGAAACGGCTACTTTTTGGCGAAGGCTTTCTTGATCGCCCCGATGATCGCCAGCAGGACTCCGCCGCCGACACCGCCGCCCAGGATGTTACCGATGATGCTTCCGATATCCATTCCGGGGCCTCCCACATCCCCGAAACCCAGCGCGTTCAGTAATTGACCGCCGAGACCGCCTCCAATGATGCCGAGGATGGAGTTGAGGGCCGTGCCCAGAGACAGCTTTTTCAGCAACCCTCCGGCCAGGTTGCCGCCCAAAGCGCCGCTGATCAGTTGGATGATCAACGCCATCGTACTTCCCATAATGCCTC
>JBAUIH010000119.1:0-7071 GCA_049682755.1 Candidatus Aminicenantales bacterium
CCCCTATTCCGCGCACACGGCGGTTATTGTGGTTAAAAATGGGCCCGGCCGCAATGCACCTTACTGGCTCCTCATTATTGTCCAAAGAATGGGGGGAAGTTCACTTGGCCGAATTAAGGACAAGGAAATCAGCCCTGCATAGATCGGGTATTCAGGATATGTTCGGCGAATCGGGCACCGCGGATGAACCCCTGAATAAGCACAATTTGGACCCTGATGGAATTATCGAATCGGTATTCCTGATAATGAAAAGCTATATTCTTTGATCATGCACCTCGGCTTTGGAGAAAGCCCGGTTTTCGACCTTTATCGAAAATTTTCCGCCGATTTTCTTTTTTTCCCCTTGATTTTGTTTGACAAAACAGATCTTTCTCGATAATATTGAACTCCGTATTTTGTATACGGGCTCCTGAGTAACAGAGTTATCCACTCAATGATTGGGATGCACAATGTCCTTGCCATTAATAATATGAGAGCGACCACATGCTAAGGAGGGGTTCCAATGAGAAGAAATCATGAAGAAGAAAACAAAACCATCTCCCAAAGATTAGGTAAGGAGATCAAAGCCCGCCATCTTTTCACCATCGGCTTTGGATGTATTATTGGGGTGGGATGGATCATTATCCTGGGCGATTGGCTTGAGCAAGCAGGCCCACTGGGATCGATATTAGCTTTCGCAGTGGGCGCCGTTGTGATGATGATTGTCGGGCTATGCTATGCGGAAATGGCGACTATGATGCCGGTTTCGGGGGGAGAAATCGCCTATTCCTATGAGATTTACGGCCTAAAAAGCTCTTTCATCATGGGATGGTTTCTTAGCCTTGCCTATATATCCGCGATATCTTTTGAAGCGATATCTGCGGCATGGATCTTCAGCACTCTGTTCAAAGGCCTTAAAGGACCGTTTCTTTATGCGATAAGAGGAGACGCGGTGCTCCTGGGCACGCTTCTTTTTGCATTAGGCGGGACAATTTTTCTCACTTTTCTCAATTATCGCGGCATAAAGGAAGCGGCCGTTTTTCAAGAAATCATGACCTACGGGCTCATTTGTATATCTCTGATTTTTATCATTGTTGGGTTAATCCATGGAGATGTTGGCAATTTGGAACCGGTTTTTTCAAAGGTTGGAGCCGGCCCGATCATCCTGGGTATATTAGCGGTGTTTATCGTGGTGCCGTTCATGTACGCGGGATTCAATGTCATTCCTCAAGTCATGGAGGAAAAAGCTTCTAGCACCCCCCTCAGGTTGGCCGGGAAAACCATCCTTTTTTCTATTGGAGGAGCCACGATCTTTTATCTCCTGGTCATACTTGCGGCTTCCATAGTGGTACCTTGGCAAAGCTTACTAAGTCATGAGCTTCCTGCGGCGGGAGCTTTTGAAGCGGCACTCAAATCTCCTTTTCTGGCCAAAATGGTTCTCGTCGCCGGACTGATGGGGATTGTGACCACTTGGAACAGTGTTTTCATTGCGGCCTCCCGCATCATTTTCGCCCTCGGACGTGCCCGTATCATCCCATCAGGATTAGGGAAAGTCCATTCTCGTCTCGGGACTCCTTTCATCTCGATCTTCTTTGTCGGAGGCGTAGCCTGCCTTGGCATATTTATGGGTCGAAGCGCAATTCTGCCTATCGTCAATGTGGCGGGCGGTTGTTTTGCTTTTGCATTTACCTTCACTTGTCTGGGAGTGCTCAAACTGAGGCGTACGAAACCGGAGTTGCGCCGTCCTTATCGTGCTCCAGGAGGAATGGTCGTGCCCGTCATTGGATTCCTGGTTTCCATATTCATGGTCATTATGACCTTGTATCAACCGTATGCGAGTTCCAAGGGCTCGATTCCCATGGAGTGGATTATCATCATTGTTTGGGCGGCGCTGGGAATTCTATTCTGGGTCTCGGCCCGGAAAATCCGTATTCAGGTGAGCGAACGGGAAAGGCGGAAATTGATCTTGGGAAGCTTGGCAGATCCAGGTGGGCAATTGGAAATACAATGATTAAGGTCATGCGGCCGTGAAATATTTCCGATGAAAAAACATTTTTGAAATACATCAGAACGGCCTTCACCCTGTTTTTCCTGACATTGCCGGTTCATGCTTTTTCTATTCAGAATCCTCTGATTCTACACGCCACTCGGGTCGATAAAGGACCGGGTGGCGATGGTCTTTTAAAACGAGTCGGTTTGGAGACAGGCTGTTGTTTTCACCGGTTTTAAAATGGCCGAACTTCATCCGAACAGTGAACCGACTGAATACACGGAGCTCCGCATCCTTTAGGATAAAGACTGCCTTTAGTTGGGAATCCACTGTCATGACAGTCAACCGGATTTCATCTCGGCCAAAACCATGGCCCAAGATACATCAGCGTAAGAGAGACCGTCCGATGACCTTAGAAGAGTGTTTGTAGACCCTTTTCAAGAGGAGAGGAACGCTTATATTTTTTTTGTCAATCCGCTCGGGGCGCGGAGCGAGGGTTTGGCCTTCGGAAAAGCTTCCAGCCTGAACTGGGACTGCCTTGCTTGACGTCAGCAAAATTCGGACAGGGGTTGTTTTCTCTCAAGCTATGGTTTCCAATAACAAAATCAAGCTAGTGTAGTGGGCCATGTCAACTTTTGTTCGCAATTTCCCGGCCATCCCAACTCTCTTCAGTTTGCGGCCTGGGCCATCAGGAAATCTTGATGGCCGCTAAAACCTCTACTGAATATTCTTCGTGATTTTTTCTATGAACGGGAGGAAAGGTCTGTCGGACCTCCGGCACTTTTTTGCTTGTCCGTGGCTTCCTGGTCCCTTTCCGCTGGTTTCATCTTAATTTGACATCCGACGACGCCGCGATTTATCATTGCCAACGAAGGGGTGAGGCAAGATCGGAGCATACAAGCTCATTCAGGAGCCACACCAGAAAACGAAATGCTTATCTTTTATATCTTTAAGGACTTGATATAGCCCTCGAATTAAGACTCACGTAGCACCGTGGAAATGCGCTGTTTATCTTTTAAATTCTCAGAAATTTCCCCCTCATCTGAAAGGCTTGATGCTCCTTCTATTTTTCCTTCTCCATCAGCCGGCGCCACTTCTCCATAAGCTCCTGGTTCAAGTCCAAAGGCGGTTGGGCGTCCTCGGGAAGGAAAGATTTGTAGGGGCACTTGGCCGAATAGGCTTCGAATTCATCTCTCAGCTTCTTCAGCTCTTCTGGCTTGGTCATTAGTTCAATGGCTGAGGCCGCCATGGCCTTGGCTCCGGCATTCAATCCTTTCCAGGCCGTCGAGCCAAAATTGCAGGCCACCGAAGACCAGTGGTGCCCGATAGCACCGGGGACCTGACCGGGAAACCTTATGGTCGCCGTGGGAACAATCAGGGTGACATCCCCGACATCCGAGGATCCTCCCCCGACGAAAAACCCGCTTGAGTCTTTGAGTCTTCGGACTTCTTTGGGCATACCTCTCTCTTCTACCCCCAGCTCCTTTTGCAGGGCCTTGGCAAAGGCCTGTTCTTCCTCGGCCCATTCGGGCATTCCGACAAGCTCGATATTTTTCTGGAACAGTTCAGCCGCAGCCTTATTGGCATGCCGCTGGTGGACGGCAGTCAAAATCCTGGGTTCGGACAGCTCCGTTCCTGTAGCCAGGGCACCGGCTTTGGCACAGTTGATAACCTTCTGGTACATATCCTCGATCCTCTCATCGCTGTTCCGTACATAGTACCAAACACTGGCCCTATCCGGGACCACATTAGGAGCTTCTCCTCCTCCGAGAATGACATAATGCATGCGGTAAGTGTAGAACAGATGCTCGCGGAGATAATTCGTCGCCACATTCATGATATCCACAGCATCGAGGGCACTCCGACCTCCCCAGGGTGCTGCCCCGTGAGCGGTCTTCCCCATGAAGGTGAAGATCACGGAGTACAAGGCATTGCCGCCTATTCCGTAGTCGGTGCTAAAACCGCTGCTGCTGTGGTTATCGATGACCGCATCCACATCCTTAAACTTCTCTGCCCGGATCATGTAGGGACGGCTGATCAGGGTTTCCTCTGCTGGCGAACCAAAAACCTTGATAGTTCCCTTGAATCCATACTTGCCCATGGCTTCTTTGACAGCGATGGCCGCTGCTGAAGCCGCCGTGCACATGGTGTTGTGCCCACAACCGTGTCCAGGAGCTCCCTCCATAATCGGCTCCTGTCGTGGAACCCTTCCTTTCTGGGAAAGCATAGGCAAAGCATCATACTCTCCAAGAATGCCGATCACCGGTTTTCCCGTGCCATAGCTGGCCAAAAAGCAGGTGGGCATTCCGGCTACTCCCCGCTCTACGGTAAATCCCGCCTCTTCTAGCGTATCGGCCAAAAGTTTGGACGATCTGAACTCTTGCATTCCCAGTTCGGCATACTCCCAGATGGCATCTGAAATCCTGCCGAATTTTTCGATAACCTCCGGTTGACTCAACCACTCCAGCACCAGTTTTTTTTCTTTCGCAAGCTTCTCCCTGGCCAGCCCGGATGAACCGATAAAGAACAATAAGGCAAGTATCCAGAACTCAAAAAAGGGCCTTTGTTTAAACAGATACGATTTCATTCTACCTCTTTTTCTCGAATGAGCGCTTCGATAATTCATTCTATTTTATGGTTTTGATTTGTCAAGACAGAATTATCCCAAGTTCAACAGTTTTAAGTTTTTTTTAGGGCTAAGACCTGTTTTCCGCGTCGGTCAGTTGCATGTAGGCCTTCCGGAGCTCTTGCAGCGACCACTCCTTGACCTTGCTCCGCAGGACCAAGCAGCCTTCGCTCTTACGAGCTCAAGTGAGTTGCTGTTTGCGTCGCGACCAGATGAATTCACCACACCGTTGTCGATGGGCATGGAATAATGTACCAATAATGGGAACGAAAAGTGTACCACCTGGGGACTGAACCCATGGTATCGTCTCCTCGACGAAAGGAGGTGATACCCAATGATCTCCAAGGAGGTATTTATGGAAATCATGGCCATGCACCGGAACGGCAAGAGCATCCGGGCGATCGCCAAGGAGACGGGTCGTCATCGCAAGACGATCAACAAGCATCTCTTGGGCGACGAGTTTCCTCGTTACCGCAAGGGTGAGCCGCGGGAATCGATCCTCGTCTTTGTGATATAGGGAAAATGGACAGAATGATCAAACGGAAATGGACAAAAAAATCGTCAAAAATACCCATAAAAATCGCGGGGCAGGGCCCTGTAGGATATCATCCTACAGGGAGGAGACATGCTCCGAATGAATCAAATTGATCAGATCAAGCAACTTCAACGACAAGGGCTGGGGCCGCAGGAGATCGCCGGCCGGCTCAACCTCAACCGGAAGACCGTGGCCAAGTACATGAAGGTCGAAGATTTCAACGGCTCCCTCCCGTGAAAAAGGGCTCCGGCATCGAAGCTGGACCCCTGGAAGCCGAAGATCGACGAGTGGCTGGCCGAAGACCGGCGGATGAGGTTCAAGCAGCGGCATACGGCCAAGCGCGTCCATCAGAGGCTCGAGAGCGAGTATCCGGAGACCTACCGCTGTTCCTATCCTCTGGTTCAGCGGTACTTGAAAGAGAAAAAGAGGGAACGGGGGACGGAGCCGGGCTACCTGGAGCTCGTCTGGCCGCCGGGGGGAAGCCCAGGCGGATTTTGGGGAAGCTGATGTTGTCGAGGGCGGCGTCAAACGGCGGCTCAAGTATCTCTGTCTGAGTTTTCCCCACAGCAACGGGGGCTTCTTTCAGGTCTTCGGCGGGGAGACGGCCGAGTGCGTCTGCCAGGGGCTCGAGGACATCTTTCACTGGATCGGGGGGGGTGCCGCGGCGGATCGTTTTCGACAACGCCGGCGGCATCGGGCGGCGCGTCCGGGACAAGATCAGCCTGAACGATCTGTTCCTACGGTTCAAGTGTCACTATGGTTTTTCGGTGAGCTTCTGCAATCCGGAGGCGGGCCACGAGAAGGGGCACGTCGAGAACAAGGTTTGCTATGTTCGGCGGAACTTCTTCGTTCCGATCCCGGAGGTTGCGGACCTGGAGAGCTGGAACCGGGAGCTTCTGGGGAAGGCGGAAGAGGATTTTGACCGGCCCCATTACAAGAAGACCCTGACGATCAGGGAGCGCTCTGCAGGCGGTCGGCCAAGATCTCCGACGCGAGCCTCGACTCTTAGGCTATCCCCAGACCCTCTGGGACGGGAAACTTCTGAGCCATCACCTGAAAACCCGCTATCAGATCGACATGGGCGTCCGTCAGTGCCAGCGACTATTCCATCAGTTGGGATTCCGCCGGAGAAAACCCCGGTCTCTGATTGCCCAAGCCGATCCCGAGGCCAAGGCCGCATATAAAAAAACTCCGAAGACTGGCCCGAAGAGAGGACGTTGACCTGTGGTTCACCGATGAATGCCATTTTCAGCAGCATGGGTCCCGGTGCGTCATGTGGATTCCCCCGGAAAACACCGATCCCGTCCTCTATCATGCCCCGATCCGCAAGTCGGTGGCGGTGTTCGGTGCCGTCTGCCCGGCCGACGGGCGTCTGGTCACCCAGCCGGCCAAGACGTTCAACGCCGAGACATTCCAGAGTTTTTTGGGAATCTTTATTCGTCATGCCCGCCAGGCGCGAAAGATGACCGTCGTTGCAGACAACGCCCGGCATCACCATGCCGCGGTTCTTCAGCCTTGGCTTCACCAACATCGCTGTCGTCTGCAGCTCGATTTACTTCCTCCCTATAGCCCCGATCTCAATCCGATCGAGCGGATTTGGAAGCTGACGCGGCGTCTTTGTACTCATAATCGATACTTCCCTGAACTGGAGGAACTCGTGGACGCCGTCTTTGCTCGTTTTAGGCTTTGGAGTAAACCCAATCATATGCTCCATCAATTATGCGCAATCATTTGAGACGCTGTGTATAGCAACCGAAGTTCCTAACCCCGAACGAAGGGCAGCGCTGGCGAGCCCGCGTGGAGAAACTCGAACAAAAAGTACGTTCTCTTCCTAAAGGTGTTACTGCAGGAGAAGCATACAAAGGAGAACTTGTGCGGCTTTCGCAGGAGAGAAAACTATTAACCGATGGGATAAAGATGATAGCTTACCAGGCAGAGTCT
>JBAUIH010000120.1:0-10223 GCA_049682755.1 Candidatus Aminicenantales bacterium
CCTTCAGCCGGAATATCACGAACAGGGAAGCAAGCAAGAGGGCGACGGTAAACACGTCCACTATTGCGGCACGGCTAAGCTGGACCGTCACACCGGCCATCAAGCCCAGCGAAGCGACATTGACCCCGTCCAGGAAGATTCCGGCCCAGGGGGATTTTCGGACAAAGGGAAGGATGCGGCTGAGGAGCCCCACGAATAGGAAGGACGGCAGGAAAATCCCCAGCGTTGCCAGCAGGGCTGCGGGCCAGCCGCCAACTAGATATCCCACGAATGCCGCACTGGAAAAAACCGGGCCCGGCGTGATCTGGCCGGCGATAACGGCATCCAACACATTCTGTTCGGTGAGCCACCCGAGTCTCTGCACGAATTCAGCCCTGAGGAAAGCGAGAAGGACATAGCCGCTGCCGAAGAGGACGGAGCCGATCTTGAGAAAGCCGAGGAAAAGGGCCGACTGGCTGAAACGTACGACGCCTTCATAAAAGGCTGCTAGTGGCATTTGGAGCAACACGGGAATCGGGACGATGGCTTCAAGTCCATGTCTCAAGAAACGGCGGCCGCCGCCGACCAGAAAAACTGCCGCCGCGCCGCAAAATAGGAGGGCTATCTCGTTGAACCCGAGGAGATAAAGCACTGCTACCACGGTTCCCGCGAGGGCCGTCGTGGGGCCTTTGATTCCTTTTCGGCCCAGGTTCCAGAGGGCTTGAAGGACGATCCCGATGACGACGGGCTTCATGCCGTAGAGCACCCATTCGACGGCGGGGATTGAGCCGTAGGTGACGTACGCCCAGGCGACAGCCAGCGTCGCGGCCATCCCCGGCAAGATGAACAGCGCGCCGCCGGCAATCAGCCCGCGCCATCCCGCCCGGATCAGCCCCAGATGGCCGGCCATTTCAACGGCGTTGGGCCCGGGAATGAGATTGGTGGCGCCGACCAGATCAAGGAAACGCTGCTCATCGACCCAATGGCGACGTTCCACCGTCTCCTGATGCATGAGCGCGATATAGACCGCGGGGCCTCCAAAACTGAGGGCGCCGAGTTTGAGAAATAGCCAAGCCGCCTCTTTCAGGCGATCCCACGGCTTGACGTCTTTCATGGTCTTTTCAGGCGCTTGGCTCTATTGTAAGACCCGATAGAGTCAATTCACAAGTCCGCCGAGCTCCGGGAGCGGTTCCTCATCGAGGCCCAGGCGGCTGCAGCCCTATCCCACCAGAATATCTGCGTTATGCACGAGGTCGGGGAGACCGAGGACAGGCCCTACATTGCCATGGAGTATGTGGAAGGAGAGACGCTCCGGGACAAGATCAAGAAGGGTCTGCTCAAGCCGGAGCAGGCGCTGGATTTTGCGATCCAAATAGCGGCCGGCCTGGGAGAGGCCCATCGCAAGGGCATCATCCACCGGGACATCAAGAGTGCCAACATCATGGTCACGGAGAGAGGGCAGGCCAAGGTGATGGACTTCGGGCTGGCCAAGCTCCGGGGCGGATCGTCGCTGACCAAGAGCCAAACGACGCTGGGGACGGTGGCTTATATGTCGCCCGAACAGGCGCGCCTGGCTTCCACCCGGACGGTCAACCCCGAGGCCTACGATGCCTACCTCAAGGGCTCCTATCACCAGCAGAAACTGACGCCGGTGGATCTCGACACCGCTCAGCGATACTTCGAGCTGGCGCTGGAGAAGGATCCTGCCTATACCCTGGCCTACGCGGGTCTCGCATGGATCTGGACGAGCCGCCAGCAGATGGGCATCGCGTCGCCCCATGAGACCGGTCCCAAGGTGAAGGCGGCGGCCCTGCGGGCCGTTTCGTTGGATGACCACTCCGCGGGAGCCCACGAAGCGCTGGGTGTGGTCAAGACGTGGACCGACTGGGACTGGGCCGGCGCCGAGCCGGAGTGGCGGCGGGCCCTCGAGCTCAACCCCAATTCGGCGCAAACTCACGCATTCTACTCGCACTTCCTAGCGAACGTGGGGCGCATCGACGAGGCCGCACCGCACATAGAGTTGGCGCTCAAGTTGGACCCGTTCAACGCACTGTTCCATAGCTTATACGCATCGGTTTTGATGTACAGTCGGCGCTATGACGATGCCCTTGCCTCGGCCCGTACGGCGCTCGCCATGCAGCCCGACGCACCGGTCGCTCTCACCAACCTGGACGAGGCTCTCTTCGCGATGGGGATGCGCGAAGAGCAGCTTGCCTCGCAGCGGGAGAGGGTCGCCGGTGATCCTGTGCGCGTCGCGGCGTTCGAACACGGCCTTGCAGAGGCCGGATACGAGGGCGTGCAACGTCGCCTTGCGGACTTTATGGCGGCCCGGTACGAGCAATCCGGGAGGGTCATGGCTGTGGACATCGCCATCAAGTACATATTCGCCGGCGACAAGGCCCGGGCCATCGATTGGCTCGAGAAGGCCTATGAGGATCGCGATCCCAACCTGCCTTACCTCGGCAAGCCCGTCTGGGACTCCGTACGCGATGACCCGCGCTTCCAGGACCTTTCGCGCCGGATGGGCCTGCCTCTAGGCGATAAAACATAAGGGGAATCCGCCCCGTGGAACGGGTACAGACTGTCTTTCCTTCGTTTAGGGCTCTTAAAATGCGGAGGAGTTTGATTCTGATTAGCCGCTTATTATATACTTGAAAAGTGAAGAGGGATCAAGACCCGACTGATTTATTCGGACGATTTCTGGATATCACGCAAGCTCTTTCCTCGGAAAAGGCCGATTATATCCTGATCGGCGGCTTTGCCGTCATTCTCCATGGCTTCTCCCGCCTGACGGCCGATATCGACATTTTTATCAAACCGGATGCCGAGAATCTGGAGCGGGTGAAAAAAGCCTTGAGGAACGTCTTTCCCGCGGATGACGAAATCGATTCCTTATCTCTCCAGGATTTGCACGATTATGCCGTTGTCCGGTTCGGGACCGCGGATGATTTCTATATCGATCTCATCGCGGGGATCGGAGAAATGTTCCGTTACGAAGACCTGGAGTGCGAAGTCCGGGAGGTTGCAGGAGCGCAGGTTCGGATCGCGACCCCCGAGACTCTTCTCCGAATGAAACAAGACTCGTTCCGTCCGGAAGATAAAAGGGACGTCCGTTTTTTAGCCGAACTGATCGCCAAGAAATCTTCGGAGAAAAAATAATGGCCGTCCAAAAATTTCGAACGTTTGCCGATGCGGAAAAAGCCCTCTGGAAATTCCATCCGGATGAAACCTATTACCGGCGCGTCGCCGCCCTCTGGTCTGCCGCGCGGCGCCTGTGTCCTCCTCCGCCCGTACGGCGGGGAATAATGCGTTTGCGCACCCTCGAAGAGGCGTATGACCAGGTCGCGTCCGAGCCGCGTTGAAATCAGGCTTTCGTTCCTCATCATTTCGTGCCGTCCACAGGGCGGTCGTTGCTTCTAAGCGGAAAAAAGGCAAGGCTCCGTTGAGGGCAGCCACGCCTAACTCTTTGTGATTCCGCCCAGATCATTCAAGCCAGGTTTTGAGGTTGGTGAAATGGGCGATACAGGATTTGAACCTATGACTTCTACCGTGTGTAGGTTAGGCAAAAAGGGCAAAAAGCGGAAAAAATAAGGGTGCTGGTCCTTTACATCGGAAGGAGAAAACTCGCAGTCCCGCAGAGAACGAGCCTATTTTTTCTCTCGGAGGAAGGCTTCGATCCTCGCCTTGATGGCATCCCGGACCTGGCGTGTCTTTTCAAGCCTTTCTTTTTGGGTCCCACTGAACGAGGCAGGATCGTCAATGCTCCAGTTGAGTGTCTTGGCTAGCAGGCCGGGAAAATTGGGACATCGCTCTGCCGCCTTGGCATCACAAACGGCGATGACGTAGGAAAAAAGCTCGCCGCGCTGGTAAAGATCGAATACGCTCTTGGTTTTGTTCCGAGAGATGTCGATCCCGACTTCCCTCATGACCTCAACGGCAAGGGGGTTGAGTTCTCCCGGCTCCAGGCCGGCACTGACCGCCTCGTACTTCTGCCCCGCCATGGTGTTGAGAAAGGCTTCGGCCATCTGGCTGCGGGCGCTGTTGTGGACGCAAACGAAAAGGACCCGGATTTTTTTCATCGAACATCTCCTTGAGGACGCTATCCCAGGAAAAAGATTGCAGGATGCGCTGTCTCGCCTCCTCTCTCATCCGCTCGAAGCGGCGAGGATTAGTCTGCCACACGTTTCTCAGGAAGGCAATCTTTTCCACCCAATCGTCAATTGATCCGGCCTCGGCGACAAGGCCCGTCCTATGATCCTCGATTAGCTCCATCGGTCCTCCCCGGTCGGAAACAACGGCGGGTAAGCCGCAAGCCTGGGCCTCCAGAACGACCATGCCGAAGGTGTCTGTCGTGCTGGGAAAGACGAACAGGTCAGCAGCCGAGTAGATCTCCGGAAGACTGCCATAATCCACCGGTCCGCTGAATTTGACCCTCTCATACTGCCGGGTTTCTGCCTTCAGATCTCTGAGATAAGGCCCGTCGCCGACGAACAGAAGATTCCACTTTTCATCTATGTCCAGAAGACGCTCATAGATTTTCACGAGAAAAGCAAGGTCTTTATCTCTGGAAATCCTTCCTGTGTAGAGGAGGTTGAAGGCGTCATCGAGACCGTATCTTTTCTTGAGAAGTGGCCTTACCTTCGGCTGAGGAGTAAACATGTCAACGTCAATGCCCCGCTGGAATATTTTCATCTTGGAGAGGTCAAAACCTCGGGATTCAAGGATCTGGATGTATTCATGCGTCGGCACCCGGATCTCGTCCATGGCTGAATAGAAGGACCGGACCAGGTTCTCAAGGAGCTTGGCGACAGATTCATCGGGGATGATCTTTTGAGCCTGGAGAGTGAAATCGGTGTGGTAGATCCCTACGCTCTTGGCGTGAAGGAGTTTTGCCGCCAGCAGCCCCAGCATCCCTACCGGCCCGGGAGTTGAGATGATGATCTCATCGGGGTCAGCATTACAGATCAGCTCCAAAGAATGAAGGATGGAGGGGATTCGGAGGAGGTAAGTCTCATATCCGGGAAGCCGGAAAGAATGGATGGTTGGGAGGCTGATCGTCCTGATCGGCAGCCGACTTTGGCCGCGCTCATTCTTCTGAGAAGAGCTCACGATGTAGAGAGGAAGATTCTTTTCCAGCGCCAGGTTTCCGACCTTCTGGAGGGTCATCGAAACGCCGTTCAGGTCGTTGATGGTGTCCGTAAACCAGAGGATCGTCTTATCTTTTTTAGCAGTCTCTATTCCAAACCGTGCTCGTAGGTCGGAGAGAAGGATGCGGTTGTCAGTCATTATCCGAATCGTCGAGAAGAAAGGAACCGAGAGGAAGATCCCCGGGATGGATGCCGACAGGTTCTTGATCACGCTGATCAGGTCTCCACGTTGAACGTCTTTTTCCAGAGATTCGAGAAGCATCCTGAAGAATTCGTCAGCTATCTCGGCGATTTTCTCATAGACCAAGTCAAGGCGGTTCTCCAAGGGAGAGGTCTGACGATCTTCGATCTGATCGATGAGTTCAGAAAGCAGACGATGAATCAGACGGCCGTCTTTTCTCAATGACGACTTCAGGCGGCGGAGGAGGAACCGATCTTTCAGCCCGGGCTCTTTTTTCTCGAAAACATACTCTGTGAGCTTGCTCAAGAACGTTGATGAGGAACTGTCGCTCTTGTGCCGGTAATAATCGTAAGCGATTTTATAGAACATAAAGGCCAGGGACTTGTAATCGTTGTGCCGTCCAACTCCCTGCGTCCTCCTCTCCCGAATGCTCTCAAGAAATTCGGGAACGTCTCTGGCGACGGACGTGGTGTGCGTCCTTCCGATGAAGAGGCCGGCATGATCGTCGGAGCCTCCGGTGAACCCTTTAACCCAGGGTGCATCGCTGAGGGGCTCGATCCGATATCTTCTCCAGAGATCGTCCAGCTTATCCGGATTCAGGGAGGACAGCACGGCCTTCAAAGTGTCATTATGGAGCTTGTTTCTTCCCCCGTTTATGCCCTCGAAGATGTCGAAAAGGAGGATTAGCTTTTCCAGATGAAGAGTGGAGAGCTTGCCGTTGACGGAGTATGTTGCGTGGGCTACTGAATGGGCCAGCCGGTTTTCCACTAGATAGTCTCGCAGATCGTAGATGTTCTTGCGGAACTGCTGAATCGCCTCAAACTGGCGCTCGTCAAACCCATAGATCAGAATATGGACCTTGCATCCATCCTCGGGAAAGTAAGCCGTGGATTCAACGCCCGTAAAGCATTCGTTTGGATATTTCTCCTTAGAACAAAATCCTACCCGTCGACCGTTAATTTGGAATTAAGAAATGATTAAGATTCTGTGAAATTCCCGTCGGTCGGATTTGTGCTCGTGATGAATCGGGTATGATCATCCCCGGCCGTGGGAAGGCCAGCGTGCTCAGAATATATGCCCCATGAAAACAACAAATTTGCGCCGTCTGAGGGAACGCTTCATTTGCCTATTGGCGTGAAATTCGTGGTGATTCTTGGCTGCCATGCGGGAAAAATTATCCCCGCGGCCTGCCGCAGGGATAGCTTATTTGACACGGCCCAAGGCTTCTTCGGTTTCGCGCAACTTATAATCTGGCTCTTCATCAGGCTGCCTTTCTTGCAGAATACATAACCCAAATGACAAGTCTCCCGTTGTGTTTGCTTCTGCCGGATCGCCACTCCCATTTGGTTGGCCGGCTCCTTCTGGGATAGTCCCGGAATTGGATGATAAAAGGCTTAATCTTAGAGGTGATCCGAAAATGCTACCGCGGCCATCTGAAAAGCACTAAATTTGCCGTATCTTGCGCTTGATGTATTTCGTATAGTCTTTTACTATTGGCTGATACTTCTCATTCATCAAAGGTGATGAAATCATGAAATCCGCAGTCGAACGATTGCAAGCGATGGGGATATTATAGACTACAGCAATTCGAAGGAGCGCCTTGACATCAACATCATGCGGATGCGGTTCCATTGGGTCCCAAAAAAATATGACAAAATCGATCCGGCCCTCGGCAATCATTCCCCCGAGCTGCTGATCCCCTCCCAGCGGACCCGATTTGAGTTTGGCAATCTCAAACTCCTCCTTTTTAATGTGATCTTGTTCAAATTTGCGGTTTATAATTTCTTCGACCAGGCGGCCCGTAGTTCCTGTGCAAACCAACTTATGTTGAACTAAGGTTCGATAGTTGAACTCAACCCACTCTCCGAGATCGGGTTTTCGATTATCGTGTGCCACGAGAGCAATGGTCTTGATCTTTTCCATAGAAAGCCTCCCTCATCACTTAGATGTCGATCGTTAACGACCTAGCTAGGAGAATTTTATCGGAAAAGGCATAACCTCGCAAGCTTTAGATTATACCCTCCCACCTTTCAAGAAAAATGTGGCCGAGGTGGGGCACACTTTTGGGCACAGTTCCTCAAATGTCCTCAGATGTGGACCTTGTCCCCTCTCTTCCACTTGCCGTTTCTTGTATGTCCTATTCTCCTTTTTTGAGGATAGCCCTGATCGCATCATCGATGATTTTGTCGGCATTTGGGGCATGCTCGCTCATCATGCGTTTAACATATTCGTCGCTGCCGACCTTTTTGTGATCTTCCCGGCTTCGGCTGATGGCGTGATAAATCCTGACCGCGGAACGGGCCTCCAAGCTGGTATCTTCCGGATGGAAATCCCGGTAATGGATCTCAATGCGGCCATCATCCCAGAGCAAGACAGAGGCCATCAGTCTCTCTTCCTCCGTCGCTACGATGATCCTAAAGGCCTTATCAATCGCCTTGGCAAGCTCCGCCTTTTTGTTCTCGATGAGCCCAACCCACATCTGAGGGATCATCCCTGCGGAAGGTTCGTGAGCCGCAATAGCCGAGTTGACCTTGGTTCTTGCGTAATCCTCGATGAATTGCGCGCAGGAGTCGATATCCCGGAGGTTCGCCGGATCGGCCTCCAATTCGATGGTCACGATGCCTTGCCACTTCCAAGACGATAGGGAGTTGAAGATATCGATGAAGGGGATCACTCCGTCACCCAACGGGAGATCGTTCTTCCATCCCTCGCAAGGCCTGGGAATATCTTTCACATGGAGAACATGAATGGCCCGTTCATGATACTTGGAGAGTCCGCTCACGATGTCCACGCACGACCTCGCCCAGTGGCCGACGTCGGGGCAGAAGCCGATCTCCGGCCCCAGACGGCCCTGGGCGGCGATGAGATTCATCGCGGTCACCGGATTCCAGTAGATGGAGTGTCCTTCGGGATGATTGTGAATCGCCAGCTTCATGCCGTATTCATTGCATAATTCTTCCACCTTCCCGAGGTTTGCCGGGGCAGGCTCGCCGCAGACGATCTCGACTCCCATGTCCTTCATGAAATCCCATAGCCGCCGGTCCGCAAAGTCGTCTTTATTGCTGACGTAATAGGACGGCATTTTCATGCCCCGGTCCGCCAAATGCTTTTTCCACTCGGCGCGTTTATCCGCCGAAATACGGAAGTCTGTTATCGTCTCATCGCCGTTCTTCAGATTCTGAAAATCCGTCGGCTCGATATTCAAGATCCCTATGCCCGCCAGGGCGTCGATCGCCTCAAAGAGACCCCGGTCGCGAAGGGAATAATGTTGGCAGGAGACGCGCCAGCCGAGCTTGAGAGCGTGGGGTGTCGAGATCTTTGGCCCTATTGCGCCCCTCCCGGATAATCCGGGCTCCTCCGGAGGCAGGTTCCAGTGCATTTCGGACTTGAGCAACCAGTGGTCGTCAACCCGGTCCCGCAACACCCCCAGCGTCTTTCCGTAGCCCGAGATTCCTTCCCACTTGCCGGTCCCGCCGATGAACTCATAGCTGCCGGGACCCGTTCCGTACCACCATTCGTGATAGAGCCAAACCGTGTCGCCGTCGGGATCGGTGTCCTCGAGCAGCATGATATCGGCCAGGTTCCTGTCGCCGATGCTGTAAGTGGTGCCGCGATCGTAGCTGGTCGCCAGGTTCCGCGGGCTTCTGGCCTCCCGGTTGTCGCTCAGAAGCACGCCCGACTGGTTGTTGTATATGAGCGTGGCGCCGTTCGGCAACTTTCTAGACATCTCTGTGACATGCGGCCCGTGAAAGCTGAAGCCTGAATCGTGATAGGCATAGTCACCGGGCTTGCCGCGGAGCGCGGCGCTTTCAAGGTTGGCGATCGACCATTCGATTTCCCACCGCGCTCCGCCGTTGAGCAGCTTCCCTTTGCCGCTAATCCCTTTCCACTTCCCGGTACCGGCCTTGATCTCAAGAGCGTGCGGCGCATCCTTCGGCTGCCAGAGTACGCCCCACACGAGATCCCCCTCCGGGTCGGTCGTTTCCCAGAGCGCCACATCGGCGATCACGGTGCCGTCGGGGTCCTTGAAAATGGTCTCTTGGGCAAAGAGAGTCGCCTTTTTCCAAGGGCCGTTCGCGTCCCCGCCAACCATGGTCCCGCTTTGCCGGTAAGCGACAATGGAACGGCCATCGTTGAAGACCCTGGATCTCTGTTCCTGGCAGGCCGCCAGCGATAGCTCGCCCCGATCCTGACCCCCCCGCGCCAAGGCCGCGACGGCCAGCAGGCCGCCAATAAGAAGAATGCGGTTTTTCGTCATCGATTTCTCCCGACATGCCCACGGTCTACTTCAGGACAATTACAGTATCGACCAAGTCCCATGACTGGCCGTCGCCAAGCCGCAACTTTATCCCTTTGGCGTCCTGGCTCAGCTCAATCTTGCCGCCGCCCAGCAGCGCCGCTTCTGTGAGTGTCCTCCCATCCGCCGGAGCAGGCAGGGTCAGATCCTTCCCCCGCGGCGGCCACAGCACGTGCAGGTACGTTGTCTTGCCGTCCTGCGACTCCGTGCCCACGATTCGCGCGGACCGCAGCGGCGTCCTATCGGGCGTCGGATAAGCGGCGCTCGGGCGGGTGCCGAAGAGCGCATTCTCAATCCGGCGAACATAGGCGCCCAGGCGCTCGGCGAACTCCGGTACGCCCGTCTCCCAGCGTCCTCCGGGATGCGGACCTACCGACCACGCCACACCACCCGCGTTGCCCGGCACACCCGCCTGCAGGACGGTATACTTCAGGGCCATCTCCGGGCTGGCGTGCAGGAACCCTTGCTTTGCCCACCATTCGTCTGAGATGACCGCGTTCATCTGCCACTCTGATGCTGCAAAGGGCTCGGCGAAGGTCTCGTGGGCGCCGAAGTCCACGCAGGCCCGGTTGAGGCCGGAGTTCTGGATGAGCCAAGCTTGCGGATCGCGACTCAGGAT
>JBAUIH010000121.1:0-10302 GCA_049682755.1 Candidatus Aminicenantales bacterium
GCCCACGACGATCAGGGCCTTGCCGTCTGGCGACCATCTCGGCCACTGGAACCAATCGAGGTCCGGGAAGAGCACGCGCTCGCCGCCGCTTTTGGAGTCTCGGATGCACAGAGCGTGAGATTTGGATGAAGCAGCCGTAGCCGTCCTTCCAGAGATGTAAGCCAGGTTCCCCCCATCGGGAGACCAGGCCGGCATGCCGTTGGAGCCGACGAAGCTCTTGACGGCCAGCTCGGGTTGTCCCAGAAGCTTCCCGCCGTCGAGACCGACATCCTGGGCATAGACGTCGTGCTTCCAGCCGCCGATCCCGTAATAGAACGTGCCGTCCCGGGTGAAACCCATTGGCTCGATCGATCCGAGGTCGTGTTTGACGAGTTTCGGTGTTCCATGGGCTTGACCACCTTGGACAGGAACTACCCAGGCCCCCACGTTCCCCGCGCGATCGCTCGAGAACATGACATAACGGCCATCCGGTGTCCAGCCCAGGAGACGGTCATCCGCCGGATTTTCGACCAAGGGAACCTCTTGGCCGCCTTCGGCCGTCATGACGAAGATGTCGTTGGCCGTTGATTGTCCGGAAGGATAGTCATAGGCGATGAAGCGGCCATCTGGTGAAAAGCAGGTGTTCGAAGGCGCCTTCCTCCCGAGCTCCTTGAGGACCTTCATCGACCCGTCCGCTGAGGCGACGAGAACGATCTGGGAGGCTTGGGAAGGATAGGACAGGGTGTGTACTGCGAGGATCAGGCTGCCGTCGGGAGACCAGTCCGAGGGTTCGATGTGCCAATCACCCTGGCCCCTGTAGAGACGCCGCTTTCCTGACCCATCGACGTTGATGAGCCAAAGGCCAAAATTGTATTTTTCATCATACCAGGAGTAGGCGATCTTCCGGCTATCGGGAGAGACTACGGAATGACCCACGAATGTGTCGCCCGTCGCGTTTTTCGTGAGGAGCCGTATGCTGTCGCCCGTCAGGTCCCTGACGGCCAGGTTGCCCTTCGGCCAATGCGCGATGCTGATGAAAGAACCGTCCGGAGCGGGTGTGCCGGTGGAATCGGACAGGCCAATCTTGCGGACGGTCAAATCGCCACCGGCGGGCGTGGACGGGGCCTGAGCTTTAGCAAAAACGATGAGCTTTTCCCTGGCCATCCTGACCGTATCAGCTTGAGCGGGGTACTTGTCGACGACTTTCTGGAAAGCCTCCTGGGCGAGGACGGCCTTTTCCTTCCCCAGCTTTTCGAAGCAGATGCCGATGCGGTATTGCGCTTTAGCGGCCAGGGATTCGTCTTTGGTCTCCTGGATGACCTTCTGGTAGAGGGCGATCGCCTCCTCGAGATTGCCCTCGCCGCGCTCCTTGGCCAGGGCTTTTTGGAAAAGATCGTAGCCGTTTTGAGCAGCAAAACTCCCGAAGCTGAAAGCGACCACGGCAAGAACGGCGATCATAATTGAAAGCTTTTTCATGGAGTTTCTCCTCTCTTTTTGCATTTCAACAACAATCTAGCGCTTTCGGCTTCGGAATATGTCATCGGACGGTCCACAAAATGTCATTTTTTGGCAATATTTTTTCAGGCCTTTGTCTGCTATATGTCATGGAAATGTCATGAGATCGACGCGCTTCGCCCGCGATGACCCATTGGACTGCGCAGGCGGGGGACGACCAAAGGAGATTGCTTCGTCTCTTCGTTCCTCGCAATGACACACTGTTAAATACGTATGTCTTATTCCAATGACACGCTGTAAAATGCGTTTGTCTTATTCCAGGATCAGCTTGTAGCCGACGCCGTGGACGGTGATCAAGTGACGTGGATTAGAGAGATCGTCCTCGAGCTTCGTCCGGAGAAGGGCGATATGATTATCGACGGTCCGGGTCGTGGGGTACTGGTCATAACCCCAGACGGCATCCAGCAGTTCATCGCGGGTGACCACCTCGCCCACGCGGGCCGCCAAAACGCGCAACACCCCGAATTCCTTTCGCGACATGTTCAGGACTTTTTCCCCCTTTCTGGCCTCAAAACACTTGAAGTCGACCGATATTTCACCGAAATGAAGATCGTCCGGCAAATCTCCTGTCTTGTCCTGCTGGACCCGCCGCATAATCGCCCGGATCCTGGCCAGCAGTTCCGGTACGGAGAACGGCTTGGTCACATAGTCGTCGGCGCCGAGATCCAGACCGAGGACGCGGTCAACTTCCTCGCCGCGGGCGGTCAGCATCAAGATGGGTATTGTGTTGCCCTCCTTGCGCACCTTGCGGCAGAGCTCGTAACCGCTCATCCGGGGAAGCATCAAGTCGAGGATCACCAGGTCGGGCTTCTTCTCACGTAATAAGGCGTATCCCTGCTCGCCGTCCGTCGCGGTCAGGACCTCGTAGGATTCATATTCGAGGTTGTCCTTGAGGCCGCGCAGGATGGCCAGGTCATCCTCGATGATCAAGATGCGTTTCATTCGTCTTTCTCCAGCGGAAGGAAAATGGAAAAGGTGCTGCCTTTGCCCGGCGCGCTCTCGACCTCGACCCTGCCCCCGTGCGCCGCTACGATGTGGTGGACCAGCGACAGGCCGAGGCCCGTTCCCGGAAGACGCTCGTTCTCCTGGGAAGGAACCCGGTAGAACTTTTCGAATATTTTCTTTCGTTCCTGCGGGGCGATGCCGACGCCCCTGTCGATGACTTGAATCAAGGCCAGGCGGCCGCTTCTTCCGAGCCGCAAATCGATCTCGCGCGAGTCGCCCGAATACTTCATAGCGTTGTGAAGAAGATTGAGGACGGCCTGCTCGATGGCGTCGCGGTCGATGGACACGGCGGGCAATTCCTCGTCGAGTTCGACGTTCAATTTGAATCCCTGTTGGCTCAAGGGATATTCCATGGCCCGTGCCGCCGCCTTGATCACTTCGGGAAGCGAGGCCGGCTGAGGCCGGTAGATCTTTTTTCCCTTCTCGATCTTGGAGAAATCGAGCACGTTGTTGAGGAGCCGGGTCAGCCGCTGGCTCTCGTTGACGATGGTGTCGAGGTATTCCTCCTGGGTCTGCCGATTTTGCAGCCGGCCCAGGCGCAGCGTTTCGGCGAACATCCGGATCGCGGTGAGCGGCGTTTTGAGCTCATGGGAGACGCTGGAGACGAATTGCGACCGCATTTCGGCCATCCGGACCTCGCGGCGGACATCCCTGAGGAGAAGATATGTGCCGAACAGGGTCATTCCCAATACCAGGATGACGATCAGGACGTAGAAGAGAGGCTGGAGAGTCGATTGACTGGATAACCATTCCTCGGCTGTTCCGACAAATGCGATTTTCAAACCACGGAAATTCTCCCCGAGGTCTTCCCCTGGCGCACCCATATCGGTGATGAGATGAAATTCTTGCGGGAAGGTTTTGAGGAGCTCCAGGTCGGATTTTAAAGAGGCGAAAATATCGGGCAAACTGACGGCCACGAGGATCTGTCGAGGCCCGGACGGGGGCGGAGACAGACTCACCAGCCAGGGATTTTCTCCGTAAGTCGTCCAGAGCGGCTCATCACTGTTGCTCCCCTTGCTCGGAAAGATGGTCAAACCGAGGGCCTGGAAATCTTGCTGAAGCGCAAGGGTCTGCTCGAGCTTGGGGATATAGGCCTGGAGCGCCTGGCGGCACGCATTGACCGTTTTCGCGAGCGATGGTTCTGAGGCTTCCCGGCTGAGCTTCTCGATAAGATCGTTGACCATGTAAGCCGCGGGCGGGGAGAGCCAGCCTTCGGAATCCAGCTCTGTCTTAATCCGGTCAACGACTTCCTCCAAAGCGACGTTTCCCTCAATGAGGATCCCGGCTGCATAGAAGGACAGAGGGATACCGAATTCATCGCAGGTTTCGGCCGGCAGAGCCAGAATTTTTTGCGCATGATCCGTGGCCTGCGTCGTTTGACCTGATTTCGCCAGGGCTCTGGCCAGGGCGAGACGGACATATTCTTTCTGGACGGGGTGGCCGGACTTATTCATCGCCGCTTGATACAGCCGGCCCGCCTGCCGAGGGTTCTTCGCCGAGAATTCCGCGCTTTCCGCGTCGGCCATCATCCGGCGAAAAGAATCCTGATTGAGAAGCCGGCCGGACGTTGCGATGCTCTCTTCGAATTCCCAGGGGAGCGCGAGCCGGTTGTCCATGACATAACCGACAAGCGCGACTTCGGGATTGACATGGCCGGGCCGAGGCCGTGGTTCTCCCTCTATGCTCGACTCTCTGCGGGTGCCGGATTCCGCCCCCGTTCTCAAAGCGGAGACTTCTTGAAGCTTGATCTTCTCCAGGCGCAGGAGCAAGCGTTCCCCAAACTCACGGCCGAGGCGGCGGCGTTCCTCCGTCACCCTCTTCTGGGCGAGCTCTCTTTCCTGATTGATCATCCGCAGAGTGAAGGCGACGAGAACCAGGCTGGGAAGGATCACGGCGAGGAGAAAGAGAAGAATTTGTTTGCGATGGCCGCTCGTCTTCATCAGAGCGTATATCCCCGGGTCAGCGATTATCAAAGCACTTTTTTCTCAAAAGGATGTCACGAAATTGTCATGAGAAAACGTCCGGGCCGAATCGACAACTTGCCTATATCAACGTTATGACATGGCAGAGGCGAAGTCAACATTCGGAATTCCGGGGACACGTACCCGAATTCCAGAAAATTCGGGACATGTCCCCAGAATGCTAGGGGATGACCGGCTGCTTGCCCGGCCGGGGGCGCACCACCTGCCACTTCGCGCCGATAATCCGCAGGTCATCGACCCAGAAGGTCGCCGTGCCGCCGCCGCTCCTGTCCTGGATCGACAAGCGGGACAGGAATCTTCTGGCCGCTCCTAAGTCGCCAAGCGGGATGAGGACGTGTTTCCACCGTCCCGGCTTCGATATTCCCGCCCTCGAAATAGCGCCGGTCGTTGACTACGGCCCGGACAAGCGATTTTCCCTCGCGATCGTGGAAATATGCCCAGAGCTGAGGCTCGGCTCCTCCGGACGACCGGACATAGAACTCGAGGAAATAGTAGGAATAAGAAGGAAAGGGCAGGTGCCCGAAGGAGACGGCGCCCCAGGGTTCGAGCCGCACCCGGAGCGAAGACCTTCCGTTGTGGGCCTGGTCGGTCGCTACGACATCATGATCGGCCAGCCAGGACCAGTCCTCCCAGCCTTCGGCCGGACCGTCCGTCAGGATATCGATCCTGCGGTCCCGGTTCGGTTCCGGCGTCCGAAGAGGCGTTCGCCGCGGCACTCCCCCGAACCAGGCCCTGAGCAAGTCCTCGGCCGGCTTGCCGTGCGGGGAATACCCGGTGTCCTCGGGCCCACCCTCGAAAGGATCGGGACTCCATGACCACCAGTAGATGCCGGCGAACCAGGGCTCGTTGTAAACGCTCTCGAGGGCAGCCCGATAGCAATCCTCCTGCTCTTTGAGGTCTACGCTTCCCTCGATCTCCCAATCCCACGGATGCATCGAAGCCCCGTCGATGCTCCGGTAGCCGATCTCGGTGATGATGATCGGCTTCTGCCATTTCGCGGCTAATGCGGAGAGTTCATTGACGCGGGGGCGCCAGGCCGCCTTTAGCTCTTCGATCGAAGGTTCCGTTGAGCTGCTCAACGGGTAATAAGCATCCACCCCGATGATATCGACGGCATCCCACCAGGTCATCCGGACTTCTTCGCCGCTGTGGTTGCCGGCATAGATAAGCGGGCCTGTATAGCGGGCGCGCACACCGGCCACAATCGCCCGCCAGTCCGCCTCCCGGTGGGTCGTATTCTCGAGCTCGCAGCCGACGCAGAACTGGTCGGCGCCGTGGGCGGCAGCGAGATCGGCATAGTGCTCGATAAAGGCGCGGTACGAGGCGAACCACTCGGCCCATTGCTCTTCGCTCGTGAAGGCCTCGCCGATATTCCCCCGCCAATGGGAGCGGTCGTTCCAGAGGTCGAGATGGGGCTTGAGCATGACCTTGAGACCCAGAGCGTGGGCCCGGCCGAGGGCATGGATGAGGTCGTCATCAGTCGGGGTCGAAGCACTGGCGAAGATCTGCGTAGAGCCGAGGTTTTCCTGATAACATGTGACGATCAGGCTGATCCAGCCGGCGCCCGTCTCGGAGAGAAGCGCCAGCGAGACATCGGAATCGGGAAGCGAATACAGGCCCGGCCACCAGCAGGCGTAGGAGATCCCGTTCTGCTTTTCCTGGGCCGCGGACAACGTCGCTTGAGGCCCGGAACAACCAAGGCAAGTCAGGATAAGGAGGAGCGCCAGAAAGAGCGGCGGCTTGTTCATTGAAACAACCCACATCTATATATATTTTTCGTCCGGCGCGGTCAATCCCCGCCGGAAAGCATCTCCATTTCCTTCATTATAGAAAATGCATTCTTCCGGCAAGGGACGGCTCTATGACGAATAGTGTGGTTAATATCAAGCCTTGAGAGGGGATCAGCCGCCAACGGCCGCAGCGACAGTTGAGGGTTTAGCCTTCGCGAGATGCTCTTCGAGGGCACCCGCTCTGGCGGGCGCGAGGACTGTTTGAGCACGGTGAGAACTTGCGGCCAGGGGAAAGAAGCCAAGAGACCCGGATTGGGGCGCGAATCGAACGTGCGGAGTTCCGCAGCGCCGAGAAGAGCGTTGAGCGAACGGCGTTAAAAACCCGAACGGGAGCGAGGCCGATGGAGGCTGATCCCGCTCTCCGCCTTCTCATCGCTTCCACACTATTCGTTATAGAGCCGCAAGGGACTTGAGCACAACTGGTGAAAGATGTAAAATAGAACTGTTAACCGCCTTGGATTTGAGGATTGACACGCCTTTTCGGCGGGCCCGGTTATTGGAGGATGGGGCGCAAGGATGAGAGAGTTCGTCTGGATCGGGGGAGGGGCCTGATGCCCGGCGCCAAAAGCTGGGAAGTTTGGCTCTACTCGGACTTCACGGATTACCGGGTTTGGTGCAAGAATTTCCGCTCATTCCGTCGGGCCGTCCGGTTCATGAAGAGAGAACTCGGCAGTGAAAATTCCTTCTACTGCGCGACCATATCCAACGACGCCCACAATAACAACCGGCCGGCCTTCCAAACCTACTACTGGAACGGCCGGGCCGTTATCCCCCATAACGAACCCTGGGTGCTTTCGCGGCGTCAGGCTTCCAAGCTTGAGCCCAACGGGAACGGCCACCCGGCGGGACCTGACTGAGACCCACAAGATTCATATCTAACCAATAGAATTTATCGGAAGAATAGATTATTTTTGACATTTCGGATAAAATAGGCTTAATTGCACTAGATTCGAGCAAGCTAAGCGAGAAGGCAAGATGAAGATCCGCTACCTCAACAGCCGGAGGCTGTACTACGCCTTCCTGGCCGGCGGCAACGCCGTCATCCAGGACAAGGACTATCTAAACAAGATCAATGTCTTTCCCGTGCCCGACGCGGACACGGGGACGAACCTGGCTGCCACCATGCGCTCGATCGCCGAGACGGCCGTCGTCGGGAAATCACTGAAGAGCACCTTCCAGTCGATCGCCGATGCCGCGCTGTCCGGGGCCCGGGGCAACTCCGGCCTCATCTTCGCCCAGTTCCTCCACAGCCTGAGCACCGAGGTCCATAACGACCAGCATCTCACCGCCAGGGCCTTTGCCGAAATGGTCCGGCGGGGGGTCCAGGCGGCCCATCAGGCAATTTTGCATCCGGTCGAGGGGACGATGCTGACCGTCATGCGGGAGTGGGCCGAAGCCGTCCACCAAAAGGCCGCCAAGACGCCCGACTTTGTTGAGCTTCTCCATGATTCACTCCTGGAGGCCAAGCGCTCGTTGATGGACACGCCTAAGAAGCTCCAGGTTCTGGCCAAGGCCGGTGTTGTCGACGCCGGGGCGAAAGGGTTCGTCGACTTCATCGAGGGCGTCTGGCACTTCATCCGCTCCGGCCGGCTGAGGAATATCGCCGAGACATTTCCCATCGCCCAGGAACTCCCCCAGAAAGTCCACTCGTTCAAGAACGGTCTCACCCACCGGTACTGCACCGAAGCCCTTCTCGAAGGAAAACGCATGGACCTGGAAAAGGTCCGCGGCCTTCTCCAGTCGTTTGGCGACTCGGCCATTGTGGCCGGCTCGGAAAAGAAGCTTCGCTTCCATGTCCACACCAACGCGCCGGCCGAGCTCTTCTTCCAGTTGAAGGATATCGGCTCGACCGTTCAGATCAAGGCCGACGACATGCGCAAGCAATACGAGGCCAGCCATAACCGCCGGTCACAGATCGCCTTGGTCACGGATTCCGCCTGCGATCTGCCCCAGGGATTCATCGACGAGCACCAGATCCAGGTCATCCCTTATAACCTGAGTTTCGGCCAGACCCAGTTTCTCGATAAGTTGACCATCACCCCGGCCCAGTTCTATACGCTTCTCAAGACTCGGCGCGAGCATCCCCAGACCTCCCAGGCTTCGGTCGCGACCATGCAGAACCTTTTCTCCTTTTTATCGACATTCTACGATTCCATCCTCGTTTTCAATATCTCCGGCGGGTTGAGCGGAGCCCTTTCCTTCAGCCGCCAGGCGGCCGAACAAGTCCAGGACAAAAAGATCACGGTCATCGACACCAAGACGCTGTCGGCTGCGCAGGGCCTGATCGTCATGCGGGCCGTTGAAGCCCTGGAACGAGGCGCGACGCACGAAGAGATCGTCCGCCTCTCCGCCGAATGGATCGCCAAGACGCGGATCCTGGTGGACATAGCGACACTCAAGTACCTGGTCCGCGGCGGCCGGATCAGCCCGATGAAAGGACTGGTGGCGCGGCTTCTCCACCTCAAGCCCATCATCACGTTGGACGAGAACGGGAAGGGCCTTCCCTTCGGAAAGTCATTCAGCCGCAAGGCCAACATGAAAAAGATCCTGACGATGGTCTCGGAGATGGCCGCCCAAGGAAAGATCTGGCGCTATGCTATCGTCCACGCCCAGAATCCCGCCCGCGCTCAATTGTATGCCCAAAAGCTGGAGGCCATGCTCGGCCGGCCGCCGGCTTATGTCATGGAGGTTTCGCCGGTCGTCGGTGCACATAACGGGATTGGTGTGGTCGGCGTCACCCTGATGCACGAATAAATCGCGAGAGCGGGAAGATATGCTCTCCTATTTCACCGCGGCGTCCGTGGCGGTCTTCATTTACATGACCGCCGTCTTCCTTATCGCCCTTCTCATCAAGGACAACTCCATCGTCGACGTCGCCTGGGGGCCCGGGTTCATTCTTGTCACTCTGACGACGCTGCTTCTGCGGCCGGGAGTTGAGATCCGCCATATCCTCGTGACCGGGCTGGTGACCGTCTGGGGGCTTCGCCTGGCAGCCCACATCTTCATCCGGAACCGGGGCAGGGGAGAGGATTTCAGATACGCTAAGTGGCGCCGCGATTGGGGACGCTGGTTCCTCCCGAGAAGCTTCCTCCAGATCTTCATGCTCCAAGGTCTCTTCCTGCTGATCATCGCCTCTCCGATCGTCCTGGTGAATGGATCTCATGGAAGGGGACTCACGGTCCTCGACGGGTTGGGTGTTTTGCTCTGGCTCACCGGCTTTCTCTTCGAAGCCGTCGGGGATGATCAGCTCAAGAGGTTCAAGCAGAAGCCGGCGAGCCGGGGTAAGATCATGACGTCCGGCCTCTGGAGATACACGCGCCATCCCAATTATTTCGGCGAGGCGGCGCTGTGGTGGGGGATTTTTCTGATCGCGCTGAATGTGCCCGGGGGATGGGCTGCGATTGTCAGCCCTCTGACCATCGGCTTCCTTCTCCTCAAGGTCTCGGGCGTCACGATGCTCGAAAAGAAATATGCCGGCAACACGGAGTTTGCCGCTTACGCGCGGCGGACACCCGCCTTTTTTCCCTGGTTCCCCAAAAAAAATAAAAAAATCCCTTGACAAGTCAATCTACATGTCGTATTCAAGACTATGAGGGCACAAGATATTGTGTTTGTTAAAAAGGGAGTGTGCTGCTTCGGAGGATTTAGATCAGGAGTAGCTGCGGCCCCCTCATGGAATTGAAAAGAAGGAGGGCCAGGAGAGGGAGGAGAGGAATCCTTTTGTCCTGCTCCCTTTGTACACCCGGTTTCCGCCTTGGATGAGGCCCTCCTTCTTTTCTATTCCAGGCCTCACACTTAGCCCTTGACGCATCTCCCATCCTAATCTTCTCGCCGTTCCGGTCAATCGCCCCTTCGGGTGGATTCCGGGATGAATTTCCGCCTGCCCGGCTCACCCCTTAAGGGGAGAGAAAAAATCGGTGATTGGCTTGGGGGCAGGGAGCCGCCCTCTGCCCCCGCACCCCGGGGAACCAGTCCCGTCGGTTCCCCCCATCAAAGCGATGGGTCCCCCCTCCGCTACGGGGGCCTAAGGA
>JBAUIH010000122.1:0-9909 GCA_049682755.1 Candidatus Aminicenantales bacterium
GGATTCACCGCCGATTCTTTCACGCCGCATACACAAACGCCGCCCGTCAATTTCTTCATCCGGCCGCTGGAGGAGGCCCTCATTCCGGATGGGAACATCGCTCCCCGGAGATTCCGGATTTTCATTCTCCTCTCGCCAAGACTGGGAATTCAGTCCTCACAAGGTGATTCAAATATATTAAGGACGCGTAATGACTGTCAAGAAAAAAACGCCGACCGGTTAGAGGATCCTCGCGTTGAAGGTATCGCCCTGGCTGATATCGCCGGTTTCCAATCCCTTCTTGTACCAGCGGACGCGCTGTTCGGACGTTCCATGAGTGAAGGCGTCCGGCACGACATAGCCCTGCGACTGGCGCTGGATCCGGTCGTCACCGACCGCGCTGGCGGCGTTGAGTCCTTCCTCGATGTCTCCCTCTTCGAGGTAGCCGGCCGTCTGCCAGGCATAATGGGCCCAGACGCCGGCCAGAAAATCAGCCCGCAATTCCAAGCGAACCAGGAGCCCGTTGAATTCCCGCTCACTCACCCGGCCCCGCCGGGACATGACCTGATCCATGATGCCGAGCAGGGTCTGGACGTGGTGGCCGACTTCATGGGCAACAACATAGGCCATTGCGAAATCGCCGGGGGCCCCGAGCCGGCGCTGCATTTCATCGAAGAAACTCAGGTCGAGATAGACCTTTTCGTCCACCGGGCAATAAAACGGGCCTGTGGCGGCTCCGGCAAAGCCGCAGGCTGACTGGACCTGGTCCGTAAACAGGACGAGACGCGGCTGCCGATATTGCTGTCCGCTCTCGCCGAATACGGTTCCCCAGACGTCCTCTGTATCGGCCAGGATAACGGAGATAAACTCTCCCATTTCCTTGTCCTTTTCGCTGAGAGGCTGGCCGACCGCCGCAGGCGAGGACAACCCGCCTGTCTGGAGGCTCTGCGCGATCTCGTCCGGGTTTCCGCCGAGAAGAAAGTACAGAGCGACGATGATCAACCCGCCCAGGCCCCCTCCGACCGCAAGCCCTCGGCCGCTGATCCCCCCCGCCGGTCCTCGACGTTATCGCTCCTGCGTCTTCCTTGCCATCTCATATATGCCCTCCTTTGGTCCTCAAGTGAATTTCGTCGGAACCTACGACCGCGGGAAAGGATAAATTGCGACAACGAAGAAGTCAAGGATGATCGAGTTGCGTGTCATCGAGATATTCACCCGTTCCCGGGGATTATCCGGTCATCTTGGCATATAATAAGGGCATGTCCGTGACCGCGCCCGTGCCTGTCGTCCGCGAAGTCGAGGCGAAGTCCATCCTCAACGTCTCGAAGATCCACGACTACTGCATCAATCCCTACACGGGCTGCGAGGTCGGGTGCGTCTACTGCTACGCGGCGCTGTTCATGAGGCGCTACAGCGGCCACAGCGAGCCGTGGGGAGAGTTCGTCGACGTCAAGATCAACGCGCCCGCCCTGCTGGCCAGGCAGATCGGCAAGGCCAGGCGGGGGACGATCTGGATCGCTTCGGTCTGCGACCCCTATCAACCGCTCGAGGAGCGGTACGCCCTGACCCGCCGTTCGCTCGAAGTGCTGGCCGGCCGCGATTTCCCGGTCGAGATCCAGACAAAATCGGCCCGCGTGCGGCGCGACCTCGACGTCATCCGCCGCCTACCCGATGTCCAGGTCGGGTTCACCATCACCACCGACAACGAGACCGTCGCCGGGATGTTCGAGAGGCGGGCTTCGCCGGTCGCAGAGCGAATCGAGGTCCTGCGGGAGTTCAAGGCCGCGGGCATCCGGACGTTCGCGTTCGCCGGGCCGCTGCTGCCGGGGAATCCCGAGCGCCTGGCCGCGCTTCTCGCCGGCGCCGCCGACCGGGTCCTCATCGACCGGATGAACTACGTGCCGGCGGTGAAGGACTTCTATGCGCGCCACGGCCTCCAGGAGGCCCTGACGGACGCGTTCTTCAAGACCCAGGCGGCGCGGCTGGCCAGGGCCCTGCGCGCCGGCGGCGTCAGCGTCGAGCCAGTATTTTGATGCGTTCTCGGGCCCATGATCATATAATCATTGCCGGATGAACAAGCATGAGTAGGAACACGATGCCGTCGAAAACCTCAAAACCGTTCAAGACCGTTGAGACGCGAACGATAGCCCAGTGGAGGGCCTGGTTGGCCGAACATCACGACTCCGAGTCGGAGGTGTGGCTCATCTTCAAGAAGCGCCACACCGGCCTGCCGGTCATCGATTATGAGGACGCCGTCAACGAGGCCCTGTGTTTCGGTTGGATCGATTCGGCGAAGCGCGATGAGACGAAAAAGAAGCGGTTGCAGGAGGCGATCAGACTATTGGCGGCGGGCAAGAAGCTGGGATTGAAATGATCTAGATCAAATGCACATAATGGGCCGATTTGAGGTGTTTCGGATGATACACGTCTCATCACTGAGAACCTTATTACGTCGCTTACTGCCTTTTGTCTCCGTCGCGCTTGTTGCGATCGTTTTGCCGGTGAGCTGCCGGCGTGATTCCCCCCGCCCCAAGGAGAAAGAGATGATCACGGTTTATCAGTCGTCGGTCGAACTTGGCGACCCCCATATCTGCAGCGATTCGGCGAACCGGTTGAGTTTGATCTTCTCGGTCTACGAAGCCCTCGTCAAGATGGACGCCTCAGGTGCTTATCAGCCCTGGCTGGCCGAAAGCTGGAGCGTCGACGAGGAGGCCCGCGTCTGGACGTTCCGGCTCAAAAAAAACGTGAGGTTCCACAACGGGGAGATCCTTCGCGCCGACGACGTGGTCGCCACGCTGGGCCGGGTGCTTGATCCGGCTATCGGCGGGGCCTTCGGCACCCAGGGCGTCTACCTGAGCTATCTGGGGGACGCCGAGATCACGAAGGTCGATGAACAGACCGTCCGGATCGTCACCGGGGAGCCGATGGCCGACCTCCTGGACCTCCTGGTCGCTATGCCCATCAGCCCGGCGAGCGCTCTGGAACGACTGCCCCAAGAATATGTGGGCAGCGGGCCCTACAGGATCCGGGAGCAGAGCCCTGATGAAACCGTCCTCGAGTCGTTCCCCGAATACTGGGGCAAAGCACCAAGATTCAAGCAGATCCGCTGGATAGCCGAGCCGGATCCAGGGAAACGCGTCGACGCTCTGCTCGACGGCAAGGCTGATATCATCGCTGACGTAGAAGCGGCGGGAAGAAACCGGATCCTGAACTCCGACAGCGCCTCGCTCCGCGAGTGGAAGAGCGGGCTGTGCATCATCTTCATGCTCAACTGCTTCGAGGGCCCTTGCCGGGACCGTCGCGTCCGGCAAGCGTTGAACTATGCGCTGGACGTGGACAAGATCATCGCTGAGATCATGCCCGGGGCGGCCACTCCGTTGAACGGCTACCTGACCCCGCGCCACTTCGGCTACGACCCGGAGACTCCGGCCTACCCGTACGATCCGGTGAAGGCCCGCACTCTTCTGTCCGAGGCGGGGTATGCGAACGGCTTGAAGTTGGTGTTCGACATCCCCATAGTGATGCCCGATGAGGCGCCGCAGCTGGCCGGGATCATGGTTGATCAGCTCGGCGAGGTCGGCATATCCGTCGAGATCGTGGAGCACACGGACCGGGCCGGCTACTCTGAGATGGTCCGGGAAAAGAGAATCCACGACGCCTGCTGCTTTGACTCGAGCCCGAGAAGCACCTTCCGCGTCCTGAGGGAGAAGATCCAGTCCACGCGCCGCGGGCCCTGGTGGCAGGGATACGAGAACGAAACGGTCAACGCCCTGATCAAGCAGGCCCAGGCTACGCTCGCGGAAGGGGAGAGGCAGGCCATCTACCGCCGGATCTATTACCTCGTTCGTGATGACGCCCCGTGGATTTTCCTCTACCGGCCGACCCATTACTGGGGCGTAGGGCCGAGCCTAAAGGACTGGGAGCCCAGGGCGGACGGCCTCCTTATCTTTTAAGGGCCTTATCTAAAAGCCTTAGGGCTTTCCCCTGGCAGCTGTATCCCGTTAACATCGAAAAACCCTTTTAAGCCGCCGAAAGGCTCGATGTTTGTATTCAGTATTCTCATTTTTTCACCGCGGCCTCAGGCCGGCACGCTTTTTCACAGCCTTGATCATCTTTTCCCAGTGCGGTCTTAAAAAGGGCGGATCGTTCAGGCTGTCCAGGGCGTAGCGGCGGTCGGCCCTCTCCAGGTCCAGAACCGCGGTGATCATCTCTTCCCGATAAAGGCCGGCTTCGGCCAGCGGCAGGCCGTGCGGCTCGCGGATGAACGACTGTCCGCTCGAGGTCTGCCTGCCGTCGGGAGATTGACCGACGGTGTTGGCCACGCAGTGAAAAATCTTGGAGTTCGGTCCCGCAACCTGTTGAGCGCGCCCGGACATTCTTTTCCAAACGACCGCCTCCACCTCATCCGAGCTGCAGGACGGATGGAAAAGCACCTTCGCCCCCAGCATCGCCGGAAGCCGGTAGACCTCCGGATGCCGCCCGTCGCGGCAGATAGCCAGTGTGCACAGGACGCCGTCGATCTCGAACAGGGAGAGCTTGTTTCCTCCGCGGCAGTATTTTTTTTCGTCCCGGCCGGCCAAATGCACCTTGGCGTATTCATGGACGATATCGCCGGCGGGCGAAATCACATGGGCCAGATTGAGGAAGCGGTCGGGCGTCTTGCGGAGCGAACCGACGATGACCCAGAGACGCGCCTCTAAGGCTGACCGCCGGACTTGATCGATGGCGGCTTCGACCGTCTCGGGCTTGATCTTGAGAACATCGGGAAAGTAGTAACCCGTCAGATTGGCCTCGGGGAAGAGGACAACACGGCTTCCCTCGGCAGCGGCCTGACGGATGAAATCAACTGTCCGCTCGAGGTTTTTTTCGGGTGTCTTCGCCCAGTGAAGCTGGACACACGAAACCTGCAGGGTCTTTTTTATGCTCATCAGGTGGCCTTCCGAAAACAGCCTATTCCTCCTGATGAGCTGATGTCAATGAGAAGAAAACCGAAGATGAGGTTGTCGGCATCATCAGAGAAACCCGGGAAAGATAAAAACGATACAAACGCACCGGTCTCCGTCAAAGGGAGGGAGGGAAGCCCAAGTCAATGGGACTGGCGGGCGGGACGAGCCATACCCCTGCAGAGAAAGAGAAAAAGATTGTCAAATATTTATTGACGGGATGGCTTTTCTTTTTATAGTATTTTCGATTCAGGAGTTGAAAGAGCACAACTTTTCCAATTGAGGAGGAACGTCAAATGAAATCCACTCGATATGTCATTCTTTCGGTTATCGGCATACTGACCTGCTTGGGGAGCTTACCTGCTTCAACCCAGGAGGACATCCTCGATTCGCTGAAAGCAATCGCTGTTATCGATCAGAAAGTCATGGTGCCCATGCGCGATGGAGTCAGGCTTGCCACAGATGTCTACCGGCCAAAAACAGATAAGCCTGTTCCGGTCATCTTTTCGAAAACTCCCTACAACTTCAATTCCTGGGGTGACGGAAAACAAAATAAGCGCGACTTTCAAACAGCCTACAAAACCGTCAAGCTTGGTTACGCCTACGTGGTTCAGAACGAACGCGGAAGGTATTTTTCTGAAGGGCAATGGGACATTCTGGGATCACCGACAACCGACGGGTACGATGCCATTCAATGGCTGGCAGAGCAGCCCTGGTCTAACGGGAAGGTAGGATTGATCGGGTGTTCCTCTTCAGCTGAGTGGCAAATGGCCGTGGCGGCTCTGGACCCTCCGGGTCTTGCCGCCGTCGTGCCCATGGGATTCGGCGCGGGTATTGGATGCGTGGGTGAATTCTACGAACAGGGAAACTTCTATCGCGGCGGCGTTCACCAGATGCTGATGACAGCCTGGCTTTACGACTATGGCTTCATCCAGACCTCTAAGCATCGGCCGACCTTGCCTGCGGATATGTCACGTGAAGAACTGGTGCGTATCTCAAAATACTTTGATCTGGCGGCTGAAATACCGGAAGTAGACTGGTCCAAAGCGCTCCGGCATTTGCCCCTTATGGATATCATAAGAAACTTAGGTGGTCCGAAAAGCGTCTATGAGGAAATGATCCAGCGGAAGCCGAATGATCCAGCCTGGTACAAGGGCGGCTTATACCATGATGATATGCCCTTTGGCGCACCCGGCTTGTGGTTTATATCCTGGTATGATATCTCGATCAGTCCAAATCTGGCTTTGGTCAATCATCTTCGCTCAAACGCAAAAGATCCGGAAGTGGCTGATCATCAGTTTGCGGTCATCGCACCGGGGTGTCATTGTGCTTTCAGCCGGGGAAGCGAAGAAACCATTGTCGGTGAACGCAATGTTGGGGATGCGCGGTTCGACTTCGAGGGGCTCATCTATAATTGGTTTGACTACTGGTTGAAGGGAGAGGACAACGGGATCCTCAAAAAAACACCCAAATTTCAGTATTACACCATGGGTCTTAATAAATGGCAGTCAGCAGAGACCTGGCCGCCGGAAAATACGGAAATGGTGACTTTTTTTCTGACCAGCAAGGGAAAGGCCAACAGTGTCTTCGGGGACGGAGGCCTCACCACAAATCCTCCAGGCCCAGAGGACAATCCAGATGCGTTTACCTATGATCCAGTCTATCCTGTCCCCATGCATGGGGGCGGATTTTGCTGCCTGGGCAATGAGTACCAGCCAGGATCTTTTGATCAGCGGCAGATAGAGGCCCGTAACGATATCCTCGTTTACTCCACCGATCCTTTAAAGGAAGGCGTTGAAATAAGCGGGTCTGTCGAGATTACGCTTTATGTATCCTCAGATGCCAAAGACACAGATTTCACGGTCAAGTTGGTGGACGTTTATCCTGACGGAAGGGCTTATAATTTGGATGAAACGATCCAGCGTGTCCGCTATCGTGAAGGCTATGACAAAGAGGTCTTTATGGAAAAAGGGAAGGTCTACAAGCTTCCTGTCAGCTCCATGTCGACAAGCAACTATTTTGCACCAGGGCACTGCATTCGTATAGAGGTCTCAAGCAGCAACTTTCCCAGGTTCGCACGCAACCTGAACACAGGTGGTCATAACTATGATGAGGCAGAGGGCGTAGAGGCACACAACAAAGTGCACCATTCAGATGTCCGCCCGTCCCAGATCAGGGTGTCGATCGTCAAGATGTGACCAATCTTGCCTCTCAACGCTCTTAGGGTTTTTTGCCTCTTGGATTGCCTTCCCCGCTTTATGATGAACGACGTATCGCTATTCCCCGCCGATCTGGAGAAGTTTGATCCGGAAGGTCGGAGCCGTCATCGTCCGGTTGAGGTCGAGGTCGTCAGCCACGAGATCGATTCCGTTGAGCATCCCGTCCGCCGTCCCGGCGATGGTCAGGCCCTTCACGGGAAAGGCAATCTTCCCGTCCTCGACCCAGAACCCGGCCGCCCCTCCGCTGAAGTTGCCGTTGACGGGATTGATGCCGTAGCCGGTGACTTCTTTGACCAGGAGCCCCACCTTGGTCGCTTTGATGATATCTTCGGGCTTGGCCTCTCCGGCCGCCATATAGAAACAGTGCGGTCCGATCCCCGGCAGGCTGGTGAACCCAAAGCGCGAGGCATTTCCTGTGCTCCGGACTCCCGCCCTCCTGGCCACGATCGTGTTGTACATGAAGCTCTTGAGGACGCCTTTATCGACGATGACTCTTTTCTGGGTCGGCACGCCCTCGCCGTCGAAAGGCGCCGAGGCCAGTCCTTTCTCCCGTGTCCCGTCATCGATGATGGTGATGAGCTCCGAGCCGATCCTCTGGCCCAGGCTCTTGCCGAGAAAGCTCGCCCCCTGCAGGACCCGCTCGCCGTTGACGGCGCCCAGGATCCCTCCCAGAAGCGCGCGGGCGACGTCCCGGTCGAAGATGACGGCCGCCTTCTGTGTTTTCAGGGGCTTCGGGTCGAGCATCTCAGAGGCGTCGCGGGCCGCCTTGGCCGCCACTTCCTCGGCCGGCTTGAGGTCTTTATAGAACCTCCGGCTGCAGGACTCGCCGCCCGATGATTTCTGTTCTCCTTTTTCCGCCACCACCGACACCCCGAAGGCGCAGCCCCCATGCTTGTAGCTTTTGACCAGCCCGTTGGAATTGGCGATGAAGACTTCACCCTCCGCCTCTCTGTAGGTCGCCCCGTCGCTCTTGGTGATGCGGGGATCCTGCATAGCCAGTTTTTCTGTCTTTTTCGCCAGGTTGATTTTCTCTTCCATCTTGACCTCGGCGATCTGAGGGTCGTATAGACCGGCCACAGAGGTTATCCCTTGGTCATCCGGCAGGACGTTATTTGGATCCGCCGTCGTGATCTTGGCGAACCCGATGGCCCGTCCGATCGCGTCGTCCAGGGCCTCCTCGCCGAGGTCATTCGAACTGGCGAAGGCCATCCGGCCTTGGATGAAGACGCGGAACCCGGCTCCGTATCCGGCCGCCTCCTGGACGGTTTCGACCTCGCCCTTCCGGACTTCGAGGCGAAGGTTGCGGCTGGTCTCGATATAGACCTCGGCCGCGTCGGCTCCGCGCTTCAAGCATTTCTTGACCAGTTGTTCGGCTAATTCTTTGTAATCCATAGTTTTCTCCCTGTTCCTCCGGCCTTACCTGGACCGCGATCCGCCGACGTTGATCCCCCGGATTCTGACCGTCGGCTGGCCGGCCGTGACCTCAGCCGCCTGGCCTTTGCCGCAGATCCCGGGACCGAAATCCAGGTCGTCCCCGACGGCGTCGATCCCCTGGATGACGTCGAGACAGTTCCCGATGAGGGTGGCGCCCTTGACCGGCGTCGTCTTCTTCCCGTTCTCGATGAGATAGGCTTCCCGGCAGGTGAAGTTGAAAACTCCCGTCGTCGGGTTGACGCTCCCGCCGCTCAGGCTCTGGACATAGAGCCCGCTTTTGGTCGAGGCCAGGATGTCGGCCGGCTTGTCGTTCTGCTTTTCGATAAAGGTGTTGGTCATCCGGACGATGGGGATATGCCGGAAGCTCTCCCGGCGGCCGTTACCGGTCCGCTCCATTTCGATCTGTTTGGCCGAGAGGATATCGGTCATGAACTTGACGAGGACCCCCCCCTGGATCAGGACGTTGCGTTTCATCTGGGTCCCCTCGTCATCGTAGTTGGTCGTGCCCCGGAAGCAGGGGAGGGTGCCGTCGTCCACCATGGTGAATTTCTCGCTGGCGACTTTCTTCCCGAGCTTGCCGACGAAAACTCCGGTCTGGCGGGCGATGTTATCGCCCTCGAGCGGGTGACCGACGGCCTCATGGACGAGGACCCCGCCCCAGCCGTTCTGCATGACCACGTCCATCTTCCCGGCCGGCGCGTCCTTGGCTTCGAGCATGACGATCGATTCCCGGGCACAAGTCCGGGCCGCATCCTCGGGCTTGAACTCATCGAACATCTCGATCCCGGAATGCCGGCTCAGCCTCTCCCGGCCCATATGAGAGGTGTTGTTGCCGACGCCGAGCGTCTGGACGATAAAGAAGATGAGGGGCAGCTCGTCGCTCAGGTAAAGGCCCTCGCTGTTGGCGATGATGCGGCCGCGGACCTCGTCGGAGTAATCGATCGAAGCCAGCTTGATCCGGGCGTCGTAACCGAGCGCAGCGTCATGGGCCCGCTTCATGATCTCCAGGCGTTTTTCATCGCCGACCGTCTGGAGCGGGACCTTGACCGTAATGTAAGAAGGCCTCTTCTCCTCCTTAATGTCCAAGGGCTTGACGGTCCGGCTGCCTCGGGCGACATAGGAGGCCACCTCGGCTGCCCGGAGGAGCTTCTCCTCGGCGATCTCATCGGTATAGGCATAGCCCGTCTTGTCCCCTGAGATCACCCGGACGCCGGCCCCCTGGCTGATCCCGAAGACGGCGCTCTTGAACTTGCCCTCCTCGAGCAGAATGGAGCGCGATATCCGGTGCTCGATATAGACCTCCCCGAACTCGCCGCCCTGGCTCAAGGCGTGAC
>JBAUIH010000123.1:0-2852 GCA_049682755.1 Candidatus Aminicenantales bacterium
TCCGCGAAGCGGAGAGCGAGCCGAGGAAATAAGGGAATTTCCCTCGCCGGGGGAAATTCCCGGGCCTTCGAGCCCATACCCCGAACCTCCCTTTCCTTGACGCCGGGGAGGAATTTCCGCTACAATCTGCTCAGGCTCGATGACCGACAAGAAAATCCTGATCGTGGACTATGACAATGCCAGCTTGGAACTTCTGTCCGGCATCTTCGAGGCGTACCGCTTTCAGATCGTCCGGGCGGCCGACGGCCAGTCGGCTTATGAAAAATTCAAGGAGGAAAAACCGGACATCGTCATTCTCGAGGCCATGCTGCCGAAAATCCATGGGTTTGACTTGACTAAAAGGATATCCGAGGAAACCCATGGCCGGGTGCCGGTCATCATCGTCACCGGCCTGTACCGGGGACCGCAGTACCGGATGGAAGCCCTATCCACCTTCGGCGCGGCCGATTACCTGGAGAAGCCGGTGGACAAAGAAAAACTCCTGCGCTCGGTCATGAACCTGCTTCACGAGGAAGAGGAGATCGAGGAGGACCTGCCCGCTTCCGACCAGGTCATCGACGCCCTCTCCCGCCGCCTCAATACTCAGGTCCTGGGACAGGGACCGGAAAAGGAATAATTGCAGGCCGGTTCGGGCCGATATCTAAAAAAGCTGATGATCTGAGTCAAGACGATGGAAAATCCATGGACACGCTGCAATAACTGCCAGCGCATCCTTTATAAACAGGACATCTTGGAGAACAAGTACGTCTGTCCGTCCTGCGGTTTCCATTTCCGGCTCAGGGCGCAACAGCGGCATGAGATCCTGTTCGACGAGGGGCGCTATGAACTCTTGGATGAAGGCATTATGCCTCTCGACGCCCTCCATTTCGAGGACACCCAGAATTACGCCGTTCGCTTGGAGGAGAGCCGGAAGAAGACCGGGCTGGACGAGGCCGTGCTGAACGCCCGGGGAACGATCGACGGGATCGAAACGATCGTCTCGGCCATGGATTTTTCCTTCATGGGGGGAAGCATGGGCTCTGTCGTCGGTGAGAAGATCACCCGGGCGATAGAGCGGGCGACCAAAGAGAAGCTCCCTCTGGTCATCATCTCGACCTCGGGCGGGGCCCGGATGCAGGAGGGCGCTCTGTCGCTGATGCAGCTGATGAAGACCAGCGCCGCCCTGGCCCGGCTGGCCCAGGCGCGCCTCCCCTTCATTTCGGTCCTGGCCGACCCGACAACCGGAGGGACGACGGCGAGCTACGCCATGCTCGGGGATATCAACATCGGCGAACCCAACGCCCTGATCGGGTTCGCCGGCCCCCGGGTCATCGAACAGACCATCAAAGAAAAGCTCCCCAAGGGTTTCCAGCGTTCGGAGTTCCTGCTCCAGCACGGCCTTTTGGACGACATCGTTAAACGAAAGGGCTTCCGTGATTATATCGCCCGGGCCCTCCGCCTTTTCCTCAACAAGCACCCATGAACTATGGGGCCTGCCAAAGATACCTCCAGGAGATCCTCGACTCCGGGATCAAGTTCGGTTTAGATAACGTCCGCACCGTCCTCCTCGCGCTGGGGCAGCCTCAGCAGGCGTATCCTGCTGTCCTGGTGGCCGGGACCAATGGAAAGGGTTCGGTCTGCGCCATGCTGACCGGAGCTCTCACCCGCCAGGGATTCCGGACCGGGCTGTACACTTCGCCCCACCTGATCAATGTCGAGGAGAGGATCCGGATCGGCGATGTCCCCATCTCCAGGGCAGCTTTCTGCCGCCTGCTCGGCCGTTTGAAAGCCGTGTTCGAGGAGCTCGTCGATTCCGGCCGCCTGACCGCCCCGCCGACCTATTTCGAAACCCTGACGCTCCTGGCCTTTCTTTATTTTCAGGAACGGAAAGTCGATATCGCCGTTCTCGAAGTGGGCATGGGAGGACGGCTGGACGCCACCAACGTGGTAACGCCTCTCGTTTCGGTCATCACCACAGTGGAGGAGGATCATCAGGAGTTCCTGGGCCGGACCCGCCGCGAGATCGCCCGCGAGAAGGCCGGGATCATCAAGCCCGATATGCCTGTCGTCTGTGGCGTGGACCGGGGAGCGGCGCGCGAGGTGATTCAGCGCACCGCGCGGAAGCAGGGATCACCCTTCTATGGCGTCTTCGACGACCCCCGGGCTTTCCGGCCGAAAAGGACAAAAAACGGCTGGCGCTTCACTTTCCGGTGGAAAGGGGAGAAGTACGTGTTCACTCCTAGCCTGCCGGGAGAACACCAGGGGAGGAATGCGGCTGTGTCTATCGCCGCCTTGAGAGAGATCGGCCGGCGCTGGCGGCCGATCCTGAAACGAGTGATTGTCCAGAGCATCAAAGAAACGCGCTGGGAGGGACGGCTGGAGTCCGTCCCCGGCTGTCCGTGCGTCGTCCTTGACGGAGCGCATAACGAGTCGGGTGCCAGGGCGGTCGGCGCTTATGTCCGGGATTTCTTGCCGCGGCCGGTCACGCTCGTTTTCGGCATCATGAAGGACAAGAGTGTCCGGAAGGTGGCCGGGCTCCTCTTCCCCCTCGCGCGCACGATCATCCTGACGTCCATCTCTTCGCCCCGGGCGGCCAGCCCGGAGCTGATCTTCTCTCTGGCCCCGGTTCGGGGGAGGAGGATTTTTCTGGAGCCCGACCCGACAAAGGCCTTTAAAAAAGCGATCGAACTGACCCCACGGCGGGGTTCTGTTCTGATCACCGGATCTCTCTTTCTCGTTGGCGAAGCGAAAAAGAGCTTCCCCCGCTGGTCAAAGCCCAAGTCCTGAGCTATTTGATTTTTATGAGGCAACATGGTAAATATTGGCACTAATATTAGCGACAGAGCCGCTCGAACATGCTGTCTCTCGATGCC
>JBAUIH010000124.1:0-4004 GCA_049682755.1 Candidatus Aminicenantales bacterium
TTTGAGCATTATGGCGTTCGAGAAAACTCCGTTGAATCAGCTGCTTACGGAAAAGTACGATCATGAATCGATGGCCGACGACCCTAACCAATTGCTTTTGTTCAACTTATAACTGGACAGCACTGAATCCTCGTCATGAATTTCGGCATCCGTTAAAAAAAAGGCATCCCAGTTCCTATCGATTTTGTCGGATTCGATTTCACCGATATTTCCACCCCTTCCCCTGCGGTGAGTTTCCATGTAAATTCCATCGGACTGGACTCCACAAGGATTAACCTGGAATGCAAAAGCTCTTTTCTTATCGTTGAAGGTATCCAAGTAAATAGTTACCCCGCCATCGCCCTTTGCTTTGTCCCTCTGTGCCAAACAGGCACGTACGGCTCTCGGATTGGAATCATAGCAACAAACCGCGATGTAGAGGTGCTTTTCGTCATTTCCTATAAACGCGACGGTTCTTTCCGACGGCTGTTTGCTTTCCTGGGGCTCATACTGGGTGAATGAATCCAATACGGCGGCCTGGTTCCAGATCTCCTCATCGATGATTCCGTCGATTTTAGGGGAAGCGGTAAATTTTGGGACCTTAATGTGATAATCCGAGATACGGGCTGTATTCGAAAAGGAGAAATCTACAAAGCAGAGCAGGAAAAACAAAAGAGTTTGAATAGATCTTGACTTTTTTTCCATTTTGGTTCAACATTATATACAAGATATTTGGTATTTGGCATACAATATTTGAAGTTCTGGAGAAATTAACAATGGAAACGGGTGATCAATTGGATTGATCAACAGAGGGCGTGAGATGGAATATAAATCAACAGCCTGGTGAGGCGACCTTCCTCGGCTGATTTCATAAAAAATTTTTAAAGGAGGATTAACACTCAAATGATCAGAAAAGCTGGTTCCAAAAAAGATCCCATTTCCGTCCGGGGCAGGGTTTTTCTCTGCTTGAAATCATTTTTAATCATGGTTATTCTGCTTGCTTTTTTTCAGGCCGCATCCGCAGATTTGGTCGAGCAAGGTGTTAAGGATTCCAGGCCATCGGGGCTGCTTGCCGGACTTGCCAAGATCAATATTGATCCTGCCGTGGGGATTCCACACATGAATTGGGGGTCCGCTTCGCATATCGTCGCTACGGCGATCGATCCCGTCGGCAATTATCTGCGAGCCCTGGTTCTCTCGGACGGAAAACAGAAATTTGCCCTGGTCGATGTGGATGCTGGTTCCCCCGCAGTGGCGGACGAGGCCATCAAGCGCGCGTCCGAACTGACCGGCATCCCGGACGAGCATATCCGGCTCGGAGCAGATCACTCGCATGCCGACGCCGGCCTCAGCTCCGGCAAAGGACCGACCGGGGCCGACCTCAGACCATACATGAAGATGATGGAGACTTATCAGGCCGAGGTTGCCGATAAACTGGTCGGTGTCATCGTCGAGGCGAATTCGAAGCTTCGCCCGGTGCATGCTTATGGGATGGTGGGGACCGGCCACGTCAACATAAATCGCCGCTTCCGTGCCCAAGGAGAAAAAGCGCTGTGGCCCGCCGTCGGATTGAATCCGGAAGGTTTCGTGGATCGTGAGCTGCCAGTAATCCGCATCGACGATGCGCAGGGGAATCCTTACGCCGTTCTGGTTAACTTTCAGGCTCATGGAACAGTGCTGGCTTATGAAAACCGGACCGTTTCAGCTGACTGGCCCGGAAACATGCGGAAGACGGTGGAGACATGCCTGCCGGGCGCGACGTGTATCTTTTTTCAGGGTGCAGCCGGTAATCAGGGCCCCATTGAGGGGTACACCGGCGATCTGGAGGTCGCGCACCGGTTGGGCGCGATTATGGGACATGAAGCCGTCGCATTGGCGCTTCGCATATCCACGGTCAAACGTGAACCGCAATTCGAGGGCTACGTCGAATCCTCTGCACTACAGGCAAAACAGCCTCACAGGGTTCTCGGTCCCCATGATGCGACGCTGAAGTACGCCAGCAAAATCCTGGAGCTGCCGAGTCGAATCATTACCCAGGATAATATTGACAGGATGACGAAGTTGAAAAGGGACGCTGAGAAGAATTTACGTTCTGTTCAACAAGCTGGCGGAAGTGAATGGGAATTGAATCAGGCGGCGGCCAGGCTGAGGCGTTGGTCCAACTTGTTGGATCGTTATAAGCGCCCCGCTGATCCCAAGCCTGTGATGCTGGAGATTGCCGTTCTTAGAATCGGCGAAATGGCCCTGTTGTTCACCAATGGAGAATTGTTTGCAGAGATCGGAGCCGCTCTAAAGAAAACCTCTCCTTTCAAAGTAACGATGTTCTGCGGTTATGGAAATCGTGTGGGGGGTGGCTATATGCCTACCAAAGAGGAGTTTGCCTTAGGCGGCTACGAAGTCGACGGCACTCGCTACGGACCGGACGCAGCCGAGAAGTTCATCGAGGAATCCATTGACCTGTTGAAATCGGTTCGATAAAAACCGCTTTGGCTTCCAGTATGTGAACCTGGGGTGGTTTACTTTTTATAGTATCTCTTTTTAGATGTAATCCCAGTGCTGTCTAATCAAGAATATTATGCGTGAATATGTGCTGAAATAATTGAAGCTACAATGAAAGAAATCAGAATTTGCGTTCAAATCGATTACGGTCGAAATCGGCTGTATCTTTTTTATTTCGTGCATGTTGAAAGACTCTTTATTTTCCTCGATTGGACACTACTGATGTAATCCTTTTCATAACCGGCATTGAGGTCTGAGGCCCGAACTTCCCACGATTTTTCAGCGATCAATTTTTTGATGTCCGGGCTGAGCTTGTCCTGTGCCAGAAGGTCAACGAGATGTAGGGCGTAGAGGACCGAGCTAAAGTTCCGGCTGTCGATGGTGTCGAAAACCAATTTGGCGGACTCGAAGGCAGATATGGATCTTTCGCATGTCCGTTAGTGAGCTAGCTAAATTTTCCCCTGGAATGAAAAGCTCATTGGTTGTCTCGATGCGATTAAAGTGCTCCATCTTGAAGTCGTTTTGATCGGTGTCGGGATCAGGGTTAGGGCCGCACCGCGCCCACAGCTCTTCGGTGAACTTGTCTATCTCTATATCAGGAGGCTAGAGGAAGATTTTTTTCCTCCTCCTTGGTTATAATATATCTCACCTGGGAGTAAAACTCGGCTTATCGGGTGGGAGATGACTGGCCAGCTTGTACGAATGGGAGACGCAAAAAAGCGGCGAGAAGCAGAAATGAGCCCAGCGCGAATCGGTCAAGACTGCTTGTCCCCACGATTTTTCTCATTCCTCAGCTCGCCCTTTTCCCCCCGGAGGAGCTCGACGGCCCGGCGGATTTCGGGCTGGTCAGGTTTTAGCTCAAGGGATTTTTCCCAGATGGACAAAGCCTCCTTGGCGTCCCCCTTCTGAAAGTAACACTCGGCCACCATGTTTAGAACGTCGACGTTGGTTCCGTAATGAGAGATGGCCTTGTCGAAGACGGCGATGGCCTTGTCCAATTCACCCGCTTTGTGCCAGGCGCGGCCAAGGAGGAAATAGAATTCGTACCCGGCCGGCTTTTCGGCATCCAGGAACGGAAGCAAAAGTGGTTCAATCCTGGGGTAGTCTCCCTTGGTCATGTATACCTGGGCAAGGTTGAGGGCGAATTCGGCCGAGTCCGGCCGCATCCGGTGAGCGCGCTCCAACCTGACAACGGCCTCCTCAACTCGGCCGGCGTAAAAGAGCTGCGTCCCGATATAATAATCATAAACGGAGTCGGAGGAGGGAGGGAGGATTCTGGAATAGACCCAAGGCCGGCTGATCGCCTCGCTGTAGGTGATGTCAAACTCATCTTTGTTGGAGACGACCTCCTGGCCATCAACGCTCAGGCTGATCCTCAGGCTGTAATGGGCGGGCGGGAATTCGGCCAGGGGGAACTCTTCCAGGACATTCGGCAGGTCGGCGAAGGCCGTCAGCTTCCTCGTGAGCACCCTAAATTCTTTGTCATCCTGGAGAAAGATAAACCGTAAATCCGCCCGCTCCCGGAC
>JBAUIH010000125.1:0-50756 GCA_049682755.1 Candidatus Aminicenantales bacterium
CCATCCTCGAGGTTGATCTTCTCGAAAGGATAAAGCGGGGTCAGCCGCTCGAAGTGGACGTTCCTCCGCATGTCCTGAATGACATCGGGCTCACTGAAATTGATGGCTTCTATCTTGATCAGGGCAAAGTATTTCTCGCCGTTCTTGGGGGGGCGGACGATCCCGCTGACCGTGTCCCCGGTCCGGAGCTGGAATTTCCGGATCTGGGAAGGAGATACGTAGATATCGTCCTGGCTGGGAAGATAGCTGAAATCCGGGGCCCTCAGGAAGCCGAAACCGTCCTCCAGCGTCTCGAGGACGCCTTCCGAGAACAGCAGGCCGCTCTTTTTTGCCTGGGCTTCCAGGATCTTGAAAATCAGGTTGTGCTTGCTGGCGTCCTCGATCTCCTCGTCCTCGACGCCGACCTGGCCGGCGATCTTGACGATCTCCTTCATATCTTTTTCTTCGAGTTCGACGAGACTGTGGTCTTTCATTTTTCAGTTCTCCTCAAGAATGGATTTTAGAGACCCTCAGGCCAATTGTTGGACTGTCGTTTTATGCCGACCTCAGTGTGTCAGTGGAGGCTCGGTCGGGCCCTCCCCCTCCCCTCCCCTCGGGGAAAGCTCCGCGGCGGCGGCCGCTTTCTCCTGGGGCGGCTTTTCGGGGAGATCCTTCGTCAGGGCGATTTTCAGGACTTCATCCATGTGCTCAGCCAGATGGATCTTTAACTCCTGTTTGATGACCTTGGGCAAGTCTTTGAGGTCCGCTTTGTTGTCGAGCGGCAGGATGGCTTCCCGGAATCCCTCGCGATGGGCCGCCAGGAGCTTCTCCTTGATCCCGCCTACAGGAAGGACTTTCCCCTTGAGCGTGATCTCTCCGGTCATGGCCACCGTTCGGTTAACCGGAATGTCGGTCAGGAGCGAAATAATCGAGGTGGCGATGGTGATTCCCGCCGAGGGACCTTCCTTCGGGGTGGCACCCTCGGGGACATGGACGTGGATATCAAAGTTCTTGTGCAGGTCCTTGGCGATGTTCAGCTCGAAGATCTTACCCCGGACATAGCTGAAGGCGGTCTGAGCGGACTCCTGCATGATCTCGCCGAGCTGGCCTGTCAGGGTGAAATTGCCCTTGCCGTGCACCTTGGTCGCCTCGAAAGTCAGCAGCTCACCCCCGAACTCGGTCCAGGCCATGCCGATGGCCCCTCCGATCTCCGGTTTCTTATCAATCCCGGAGCGTCTGAATTTGGCAATACCCAGGTAGGATTCGAGGTTTCTGGGTGTCACCCGCTCGCCATGGGCCTTGCCCTTCTGGACGACCCGCTTGACCAACTTCCGGCAGATGGAGGTGATCTCCCGCTCCAGGTTTCTAACGCCGGCCTCCCGCGTATACTCACGGATGACCTTCTGCATGGCCGGGTCGGTGATCTTGATGTTCCCGGCTTTGAGTCCGTGGGCTTTCATCTGCTTGGGCAGCAAGAATTTCTTAGCGATCTGGAGCTTCTCCTGCTCAGTGTAGCCGGGAATGCGGATGACCTCCATCCGATCGATGAGTGCCCGCGGGATGGGCTCGAGCATGTTGGCCGTGACGATGAACATCACCTGGGAGAGGTCGAAATCGGTATCGATATAGTGGTCCAGAAATGTGCTATTTTGTTCAGGATCAAGAACTTCCATCAGAGCCGAGGCGGGGTCCCCGCGAAAATCCATGCTCATCTTATCGACCTCATCGAGCAGGAAGACCGGGTTCTTGGTGCCCGCCCGCTTGATCATCTGGATGATCCGTCCGGGGTAGGCGCCGATATAGGTCCGGCGATGGCCGCGAATCTCCGCTTCGTCCCGGACTCCCCCCAGGGAAAGACGCACAAATTTCCTTCCCGTCGCCCGCGCTACCGACTTCCCAAGGGAGCTTTTTCCGACGCCCGGCGGGCCGATCAGGCCCAGAATGACTCCTTTCGGGCTCTTGACGAGCTGGCGGATAGAGAGGAACTCGAGGATTCTCTCCTTGACTTTCTCAAGCCCGTAATGATCGTCGTCCAAGACCCGCTGGGCCTCTTTGAGACCCCTCCTTTCGCGAGACTTTTTGTTCCAAGGCATGGATATCAGCCAGTCGAGGTAGTTCCGGCAGACGGTCGCTTCGGCGGACATCGGAGGCATAGTTTCGAGCCGCTCGATCTCTTTGAGGGATTTCTCCTGAGCGTCCGGAGGCATACCGGCCTTATTGACCTTCTGCTTGAGCTCCTCGATCTCGTTCGGCTGGTCCTCCTTGCGGGAACCGTAGCCCGCCCCGGGGGGGAAGACATTCGGTTTGGCGTCCCGGCCCACCGTCTTCTGACGTTCGGATCTCGGCCCTTCCCGGCGGAGTTTGGAATGGATCTTGAGGATCTCGTTCTCCAGCAGATAGTTCAGCCGGCGCGTCCTCTCCAGCGTGTTGATCGTCTCCAGGAGGTTCTGCTTCTCTTCCAGAGGAAGATAGAGATGGGAGGAAATGATATCGGTGATCCTCTCCGGAGTCGTGTCTCGAAGGGCCGGGATGATGGATTCGATGTTGGCGTTCTGGTTGAGCTTGAGATAGTCTTCGAAGAGGGCCAGTCCCCTTTTCAGAAGCTCTTTGATCTCGGGGCTGTGATCTTCGATCTCCCTGATCACCTTGGCCAATACCTGATAGTATGGATAAGTGCTCAGGTACTCGATGACCCGGGCTCTTTTCTTGGCCTCGACGATGACCTTGACGTTTTTCTCATCCGATTTGACGGTCCGGATGATCTTGGCCGTTACCCCCAGGGAATAGATGTCCTTGGGCTGCGGATTGTCGAGCGAAGCATCCATTTGGGCGGCCAGAAAGATGAGCTTATCCCGTTCCAGGGCTTTGTCCAGAGCCTGGACAGACGAGCTCCGTCCGATGATAAACGGGACCAGGGTTGATGGAAATATGACCAGGTCTCGCAAGGGTATAAGCGGGATATTGCGGATCATCTCGGCCTTGCTGTTGGCGTCTTCAGTCATATCATTCTCCCACTGCTTTCTTTAGTCGTGCAAAGGCCGGTCCACTGGCCTCAACCATTTCCCGGGTGATCACAATCTTCGTTTCCCGGCGCGAGGAAGGCAGCTCGTACATGAGGTCGAGCATCAGGTCTTCGATGATCGTCCTTAACCCCCTGGCCCCCAGCTTCTTCTGGACCGACTCCTCGGCGATGGCCAGCAGGGCCTCCTCCTCGAACTGAAGCTCGACACCCTCCATCTCGAATAGTTTCTGGAACTGCTTGACGATGGCGTTTTTCGGCCGGCTCAGCACCGCGATCAGGTCGCTCACGCTCAACTCGTCGAACACGGCCATCACCGGGATCCGCCCGACAAGCTCGGGGATCATACCATATTTGATCAGGTCCTGGGGGATAAACTCGGTGAAAATATCCGCCGTTCCCTCCCTCTTCTTGGCCTTCAAGTCGGACTTGAACCCGACGGCGGTCTTGCCGATCCTCTGGGCGATGATTTTGTCCAATCCCACGAATGCGCCCCCGCAAATGAAGAGGATGTCGGTCGTATCCACCGGGATGAATTCCTGGTAGGGGTGCTTGCGGCCGCCCTGGGGGGGGATATTGGTCACGGTCCCCTCAATGATCTTGAGGAGCGCCTGCTGGACGCCTTCACCCGAGACATCTCGGGTGATCGAGGGGCTGTCGCTCTTGCGGCCAATCTTGTCGATCTCATCGATATAAATGATCCCCCGCTGCGTCCGTTCGATGTTTCCGCCCGCTGCCTGGAAAAGCTTGAGGACGACGTTTTCGACATCCTCACCCACATAGCCGGCCTCGGTCAGGGTGGTGGCGTCCGTGATGGCGAATGGAACCGACAGGATCCTGGCCAGGGTTTGGGCCATCAGCGTCTTTCCCGTCCCCGTCGGGCCGATGAGGAGAATATTGCTCTTGCCGACTTCGACATCGGACTGTCCCCTCCTCAGCTTGATCCTTTTATAATGGTTGTAGACGGCCACCGAGATTTTTTTCTTGGCCTTCTCCTGGCCGACGATATACTGATCGAGGGCATCCTTGATCTGCCGCGGAGTGAGGGATTCGGTCTTCTGGCGGCGCTCCTCCTGCTCTCTCAATTTTTCTGTAATTATAATGGAATGTGCAAGTTCTACACAGTTGCCGCAGATGAAAACACCTTTCGGTCCGGCGATGAGTTTCTTCACCTGGGTCTGGGTTCGGCTGCAGAAATTGCACCTGTAGACCTGGCCCGTGTTCTGCTCGGCGCTTCTGTCGTCCATTTTCCTATGCTGAAATCCGTGATCGCGGAGGCCGGCCAATACCGCCGGCTACTTGACTTCGCCGCGGGAGGCGATGATCTGGTCGACGAGCCCGTAGACCTTCGCCTCGGCCGCGGTCATGATGAAGTCCCTCTCGAGATCCGCCTGGATCTTCTCTTTCGATTGGTGCGTATGCTTGGCCAGGATCTCGTTGAGGTTCTCCCGCACCCGAAGCACCTCTCTGGCCTGGATGGCGATATCCGAGGCCTGGCCCTGGTATCCTCCAGAGGGCTGATGGAGGATGATCCGGGAATTGGGCAGGGAGTAGCGTTTTCCCGGCCGCCCGGCAGCCAGGAGCACGGCCGCCATGCTGGCTGCCTGCCCGACGCAGATCGTGGCCACGTCCGCCTTGATGAACTGGATCGTGTCGTAGATCGCGATTCCCGCCGAGATGCTCCCTCCCGGAGAATTGATATACAGTGAGATTTCCTTCTCCGGATTCTCCGCCTCGAGGTAAAGAAGCTCAGCGATCACGGTGTTGGCCATCTCATCATTGATCTCGGAACCGATGAAAATGATATTGTCCTTGAGCAGACGGGAGTAGATATCATAGGCGCGCTCACTGCGCCCATCCTGCTCAACGACAAAGGGAATCAAAGCCATAGGGAGTATCAATATATTACCGCGTTCTGGAGCAAAAAGTCAATGGCCCGGCGAAGCCGGAGGGTATTGCGAACATCCTCCCTTCTCCCTTCCTGATTGATCCTTTCGACGAGCTGCGCCAGGGGAACATTATTCCTCTTGGCCATTTCCTTGACTTCCACCTCGATCTCTTCATCGCTCACGGCCAGATTCTCCTGGCCGGCGATCCTCTGGAGCAGAAGACCTCTCTTGAGATTGTGTTCCGCCTGGCTTCGCGCCCTTTGTCTCAGGTTTTCCACTTGCTCCGGCGGTAGGTCGGCCGGCAGCTGGGCGGCCCAGCTTTGCAGGCTGGAGGCGGCCTCCTGTTCGATGAGGCTCTGAGGAAGCTCCAACTGGAGCTTTTCGACAAGGTTTTTGACGATCTCGTCCCCCATCTCTCTTCGGGCTTCATCCTCTCTGGACTTTTCAAGTTCCTGGCGTATCCTGGACCTCAGGGCCGCCAAGTTGTCGTATTCTCCCAGATCTTTGGCCCATTCATCGTTCATCTCGGGGACTCTCTTTTCTTTAACCGAGACAACCTTGAGATCGTATTCGATCGACCGCCCGGCCATCTTCTTTTGCGCGTGCTCAGGCGGGTAGGAGATAGCGAACGTCCTGGGCTCCCCCGGTTTGAGCCCGATCAGGTTTTCGTTCAAAGCCTTTTCGTTTTCGGGATGCCCGGCCAGGACCAGGATTTTTTCCGTCGGCAGCCACCTCTTGGTCTTGAGGTCGCGACCTTTCCATTCAACAACAACGTAGTCTCCATCGACCACTCCCCTCCCCTCGACGGGGACGTATTCGGCCGACCTCTGGCGGAGCTCTTCGAGGGAACGGTCGACATCCTCTTCCTCGACCTTGACCTCCTTTTTCTGCACTCTGATCTTCTTATAGGCCGGGAGCTCAAAATCGGGCAGAATCTCGACCGCCGCCTTGAAGCGGAGGGGCTCTCCCTCCTTGAAAACAACGTCCTTGATCAGGGGAGTCCCGACCGGATGGATGCTTTCCGTCTGCAGACATTCCCTCAGGGCCCGGGGGGCCAGGGTTTCGATCACAGCGTCCTTGATATCCGCATAAAAAAGCCGCTGGACCATCTCCCGAGGGGCCTTGCCGCGCCGGAATCCGTCCAGTCTGGCCCGCGACGCGTATTCAAGAAGGGTTTTTTCCCATTCCTTGGCTACCTCCTCAGCGCTGATTTCAATCTCCAGCTCGCGCCGGCTCGGACTCAGCGCCCTGACCTGGGAATGGATGGATTCTTTTTGTTCATTCATCGCTTCCGACCTCGATCTTTGGACAATATTGTCTTTTGGCCTAGCGACTTGAGTCCTCTGTGAACCAAGCCGTCTGGAAAAACTGGAGGATCGTATCCAAATGGGCAGAGCGGGAGTCGAACCCGCACTCCTTCATCAGGAACTAGGTCCTAAGCCTAGCGCGTCTGCCTATTCCGCCACCTGCCCTCCGATCCAATCTCGCCAAGACTCGACTCTCCTTTAACGGGAAGGCCCATCTGTCTTCGGGAATCAAAAGGAAGGCTGACCTTCAAGTGCTGGAAGAACACTCTTTTTACCATATTCACGCGTTCCAGTCAACAGAACAACCCCCCTCAGGGCCGCCCATTTCAGGCCCGGGCCCGCTTCGACCGGGAACTCTCAGCGAAGGTACTTCTTGAGCCTTTCTGCCAGGTCGGGATCGACCGTGACCAAGGTTCTATAAATTTCCCGGGCGCTGTAGTTGTCCTTCAGGTTCAAATAGACGACGGCCAAGTTGAAAAGGGCAACTCCGTAGTCCGGCCTTAACTCGACGCTCTTCTTCAGCGGATCGAGGGCTGAATCGAAGTCTTTGAGCTGCATGTAACAGACGCCGATCTGCAGCCAGGCGTCCGCGTTGTCTGGGACAAGGGCGACGTAATTCTTGAAGGCTTCGATGGATTGTCTGAACATCTTCAGGTTCAGGTAGCAGGAGCCGATGTTGTAATGGGCGACATCATAGTCCGGCTTGATGGTCAGGGCCTGTTGGAACGCGGCAATCGCCTCTTCATATCTTTGGAGCTTCTGGAACATGATGGCCAGATTGTAGACCGCTATTTCACTGTCCGGGTTGAGTTCGATGACCTTCCTGGCCGCCGCGATGGCGTTCTCATTCTGGCCGGCCTCATCGTACATTTTGACAATATCGCTGTAGTAGGTGCTGGCATCGACGGGATTCAGCTCGGCCAGGCCCTGGAGAACGGTTTGGGCCTTGTCATATTGCTGGGCCATCCTGTATGCCTGAGCCAGGCTGTAATTCACTTTGATATCGCGCGGTTGGGCCTTTTGGGCTTCCTGAAGAGCCACGATAGCCAGCTCATACTGCTGCAGTTCCATCCGGCAAGAGCCGAGGCGAAGATAGCCCATCCAGGCGTTTTCCGGTTGCATTTTCAAAAAACGATCATAAGCGTCGGCGGCCTTGGCGAAATCCCGCAGTTCCTCGTAGGCAGTACCGAGCTGAAAGACCGCCTCTTTCTGCGTGCCGTCGAGGGCGATGGCCTTTTCCAGGGCGCCGGCGGCGTCGTTCCAGCGCTGCGTCCGGATGAAGATCCCGCCCAATCCGAGGTGGGCCGAAGTCCTGTTCGGGTCGAGCCCGATAACCTTCTGGAAAGCGCCGACGGCGGCGTCAAAGTTCCTCTGATTGGCGTAAACGTCGGCAAGAAGCGCCTGGGCTTCAACCATGTCGGGCTTCAACTGGACAGCCTTTTCCAGGTATCTCTGAGCGCTCGCATTCTCGTCCGTTAGGCTGAATATCCGGCCGGCCAGATAAGCACCCTCAAACGTTGCCAAATAGTCCTCTTTGCTCCAGTCTTTAAAGCTCGTGATTCTCCCCGCCGTCGGAAGGCTGCGCCAAGCGTCAATCGGTATCCCCACCCGGCTCCTCTCCAGGACGACGATCAATGCGATAGCCTGCCCGTTCAGATTGAGGAGGGGACCGCCGCTGAAACCCTCGGGCAGGGACATCGTTGAGGCAATGACAGACTCATTGGCGGACAGCCGATGGATGGCCATGACCGTTCCTTCGGTGATGGTGATATCTCCAGACTCGTTCGCGCCCAGGCCAAACAACCTGGCCCCCGATTCCAGTCCTTCCGACCGGCCGAGGGGGATCGCAGTGATCTTGCCCTTCAACTTGAGCAGGGCGACGTCGAGGGCCCGGTCCGCGGCGATGACGCCGTCCAGCTTCATCTTCTTCCCCTTGATGTTGACGACTTCGACTTCCGCGGCCCGGCTGACGAGGTGGTAGCTCGTCGCCACGACGTCCTGAGCCAGCCCGAACGCAACCCCTTTGGCGACAAGCTCTTTGTTGTCTCCATAAGCGTACAGCGCGACGACCCCTTCTTTGTACTTGTCGAAGAGATCCGCGGATTCTTGAGTTTGAGAAAAAAGAAAATTCCCTGCGACCAGGGAGACGGCCAGAAAAACCAGGACGCGCGCCTTTGCAGTCATCCTCTTTCCTCCTTTTCAGACATACCGAGACAAATCTACACAGTGCGGCCTGTTCTGTCAATGAATAAATGCCGCCCGAAGCGTCTCTCTTTCTCCGCCCCGTGCGATTGACAAAGGGGAGGCGCTCGGCTAGCCTTGGGTCGGAATGGTGGTTCGTGGATCGACGCTGTTTTATGTCCTGGTGGCACTCATTTTCTTCTCCCTGCTCTTTTGCTTCAAGTTCAAGTCTGAAATGGTTGATTTTGAGGTCAACTATAAAGCCGGCCTCCGGCTCTCCCAGGGCGAAACGCTGTACCGGACAACCGATGGGCACTGGCAGTTCAAGTACCTCCCCTTCTCCGCCTTGCTCTATCTTCCGCTGACCTATCTGCCCCTTTCCACAGCCAAGGCATGCTGGTTCGGGCTGATCGTTGCGGCGTCTGTCTCGATTGTTGTGATGTCATCTCAAGCTATTGATTCTAAATATAATAAATGCCTGTCGCCGGCCCTGGTGGCGGTCCTGGTCATGGGCCGTTATTTCTTCCGGGAGATCCAACTCGGCCAGATCAACGCGCTAATCACGTGTCTTTTGGTTGTCGTGATCTGGTTCCTGGTCCGTCCGGAAAGCCGGGGCGCCAGCTCTGTCGGCGGCGTCTTCGGGGGACTGGCCGCGGCGCTCAAGCCCTATGCGATCATTGTCTTCCCCTACTTCGCTGTTCGCAAGAAGTGGCCCGCCCTGGCGGCCGGAGCGGGGGTTTTGAGTCTGGCCGTCCTCTCGCCGGCGCTGTTTTACGGCTGGAAGGGAAATCTCATTGTGCTCGGTGAATGGCGGTCCTCCTTGACCGCCTCCACCCCGTCGCTGTTTTCCTCTCAAGACAATATCTCTCTCCTCGGCTCGCTGATGAAATGGACGCATGACCGGGACCTCTCTCTGATTATGTACACGATCGTCGTCATGTCCCTCGGCTGTTTCGTCCTCTATCTCATCCACAGGGGAAGGAGGGTCTCCCGGGCAGCCGTGCTCGACGGCTTTCTGCTCCTGGCCCTGATCCCGCTTCTCTCCCCGCTGGGTTGGGATTACACTTTCCTCTCTTTTACGCCGGCCGTCATGCTCATCTCCAGACATTGCGGGCGATATCGTCCTTTCTGGAAAATATTTCTTGTCTTGAACTTCCTGGTTATCTCTCTGTCGCTCTATGATCTTATGGGAAGTCGCCTCTATGCCGCCTTCATGTCCCGGTCTATCCTGACGTTCCATTTCCTGAGCCTCATCGGATACCTGGCTTACCTGCGAATCAAGGACCATGCCTAGACAAGACGCGTCGGACATCTCCCTGAGACGGAGACCGGAGACACCCAAAACGCAAAAGACAATCCTGTTGACCTTTGTCCTGACCTTGATCGTTTTTTCGATTTTTAGCGGCGGCATTATCCTCGCTCCCTACCTCCGGAGCAGCTCATCGGCCTGGGCGAGCCTTGTCTATGACCTCTATACCCCTTTTTGCCACCAGCTCCCGGAGCGTTCGATGACTTGCTTCGGTCAGCCGCTCGCCGTCTGCAGCCGCTGCCTGGGCATCTACTTGGGCATTTTCCTCGGACTCATCCTCTATCCTTTTATCAGGGGATGGCAACGGGCGAGTGTGCCCGAGCGAAAGGTTTTTTTCCTCCTTTCGGTGCCCATCGCTCTGGACACGGCGGCGAATTTCTCCGGGCTCTGGCAATCCCACGACGCCGTCCGCCTGCTCACGGGATTGCTCTGGGGCGCTCTCCTGCCGTTCTACTTTATCGCCGGAGTTGTGGATTTCCTGGAACAGCGCCAGAAAAGAAAAAGGGGGAGGGCCCAGAATAACACTTGAAAAGCAGGCTGCATTCTTCATAAAATGGAAGGCGGCCGGAAATGAGGAGGAGGCATGGACCAACAGCGTCCGGGCATGTTCAGGGCGGCTCTCATCGGAGGCGTCGTCGCCGGTGTGCTCACCGCCATTCCCCTGGTGAATTGCTTCTGCTGCCTCTGGATCATCGGCGGAGCCATGCTGGCGGCCTACCTTCTGGCCAAGGACTCGGCCGCCCCGTTGACGCCCGGCGACGGTGCCGTCGTCGGCATCCTTGCCGGGATTATCGCCGCGGTCGCGGACGCTGTCGCCAGCCTTCCCTTCGAGACCATGAACCGTGAATACGTCCAGAGATTCATGGACCAGTTGTCCCAGTTCGTCGATGAGATGCCGGCGGGTTGGGAGAACTGGATGGAAAAGCGCGCCGGGGAATTGTCGCCGGCCTGGTTTCTGCTCGGCCTCCTGGCCTCGGCCGTGATCTATGCCGCCCTCGGCGCGCTGGGGGGGACCATCGGCGTTTCGATATTCAGTCGGAAAAAAAGCCCGCGTTTTCCGCCGCCGGGAGCTCCCGATGAAAAAGCGCCTTAGAACTCAGGTGATCGTCAATCCCGAGTCTAACCGGGGCCGGACGCGTCAGCGCTGGACAGACATCAAGGAAGCGATCCGGGGCTTTATTCAGGAATTCCGCTACGAATTCACCGAAAAACCGCTCCAGGCGATCGAAATCACCCGGGAGGCCATAAAATCGGGTCATGAGCTGATCATCGGCGTCGGCGGGGACGGGACAATGAACGAGATCGCCAACGGTTTCTTCGACCGCCGGCTGATTATCAACCCTGAAACCACTCTTGGAATACTGCCCTCGGGGACCGGATCGGACCTGACCAAAAGCCTGAAAATCCCCTCCGGAATCAGGGGCGCCCTCCAGGTCATCACCCGATGTCCCTCCGTGCCGATCGATGTGGGCCGGGTGACCTTCCGGAGCGCCGCCGGACCGGAAATGGAGAGGTTCTTTCTCAACGTGGCTGATTTCGGAGTGGGAGGGGAAGTCGTCAAAGAGGTCAACCAGCGGCGTCTGGAAAGGAAGGCTTCCTCGTACGTCCGTTGTCTTATCAAGACGATGATGCATTATCGGAGCAAGAGGGTCCGCATCCGGGTCGATGAGCGGGAGCTGCTTACGGGAGAATACCTGATCGGTGCCGTGGCCAACGGCCGGATCTTCGGAAAGGGGATGAAGTTTGCCCCGCTCGCCCGGCTGGACGATGGTCAGTTCGATGTTATCTTGGTCAAGAGCATGTCCTTCGGAGAGTTCTGCCGGCACGGCTGGAAAATATTTTTTGGAAAGCATTTGTCCCACCGCAAGATCCAATTTATCCGCGGGCAGCACGTGGAAGCACTCTCCCAAGATAGCGAAGACGTTCTCTTGGAGATGGATGGAGAGCAGCTGGGCTCGCTGCCGGCCCGGTTCGAGATCCTCCCCCGCCATCTGCTCATCAAAGGGTTCGTCTGAAGACGGCGGGCTACTCGCGGTTTTTCCGGCCGTTGAGGTGATAATAAGGGTCGTTGGTGAAGACGTGTTGTCCCGACGCGTCGACGAATTTCCGGATGGGAGTCCCCCCGGTGATGAACGGCTTGGAATATGAGGACATGACCCGGCGGATGTATTCAACGGTCTCGGGATAGGGCGGGATGCCTTTGAATTTCTTGAGGGCCTCCTGGCCGGCATTGTAAGCGGCGAGGACCTTGGCCGTGTTGCCGCTGAACAGCTTGCAGAGGTCTTGGAGGTACTTGACCCCTCCCCTGATGTTCTGGTCGGGATTGAACCTGTCCTCGACCCCGTACTGGGCGGCCGTCTCCGGCATCAGCTGCATCAGGCCGGCCGCCCCCTTGGGAGATACGGCCCGGCTGTCGTAATTCGATTCGGCCCTGATGATGGAATGGATGAGCTCGGCGGGAACGTTGAACCGCCTGGCATATGTTTGGACGATCGGGTCGTACTGTTGCTTAGGCTCCTGGCGCGCTCCGGGAGCAGCCGCGAGGAGGGCTGGGAAGCCCGCCCCGATGACCACCGCCAGCCAAAAAATGATGAGCCCGGGCGACTTGAAGAGTTTCCGTCTCATCGGACTGTCCATCCTGATCACATCATGCCAAAAACGGGCTATTCTGACAATCCCCTTTAAGGGTGATTTTTCAGGCCAGTTTCTTAACCGCAAGAAAGCTCTGGTCGAGAGCTTTGTCCAGGCCATCCGTCTTTTTTCCGCCGGCCTGGGCGAAATCCGGCCGTCCTCCTCCCCCCCCGCCGATAAGCGGGGCGATCTCCCGGATGAGCCGGTCGGCCCGGACCCGATCTGCAAGATCCCCGCTCACCGCCGCGACCAGGAAGGCCTTGCCGTCTGCGACCGCGCCCAGGACGACGACACCGGAACCGAGGCGCGCTATGAGTGAGTCCGCCGTGCTCCTGAGCTCGTCGATGGTCAGACCTTCCAATCGTTGAGCCAGGACGGCTATTCCTTTGACCGTCCGGACCCTCTCTTCTCCTCCCTGGGTCTTGGCCTGGGCCAGCTTCTTTCGCAAGACCTTGGTTTCTTTTTCGGCCTCTTCGGCACCTCTTTTCCACTTTTCCAGATGGTGGAGGACGTCCCTGCGGGGGCAGTTCAGGACGGCCTGGATCTCTGTCAGAAGGTCGTCATCATCCTGGACGGAGCGCAGGGCCTCTTCTCCCGTCAGCGCTTCGATCCGGCGCATGCCGGCGGCGATGGAGGACTCGGAGACGATCTTGAAAAATCCTATGTCTCCAGTGGCCCGAACATGGATGCCGCCGCAGAGCTCCTTGCTGAAGTCCCCGACGCTGATCACGCTGACATTCTCGCCGTACTTTTCTTCGAAGATGGCCATGGCTCCTTCTCTGACCCCTTCTTCGAACGTCGTCATCCTCGTCTCCACCGGCAGGTTCTCCCTGATTTTTGCGTTGACGGCGTCTTCGATCTTCCGCATTTCGGCCCGGTCCAAGGCCGCGAAATGAGTGAAATCGAAACGCAGTCTTTCGGCGGAGACAAGAGAGCCGGCCTGCTTGACGTGGTCGCCGAGGATCTGGCGAAGAGCGGCGTGGAGGAGGTGGGTGGCGGTATGGTTGTTGCTGACGGCCATGCGCCGCTTCCGGTCGACCGCGGCCTCAACCCTATCACCGATCCTCAGCTCTCCGGCCAGCCCCTCAACTTCATGGGCGATGAGGCCGGGAAGCGGAAAAAAAGCGCGGTGGACGAGTCCCGAGAAATGGGATGTCTTGAGTTGGCCGGAGTCTCCGACCTGGCCTCCGGCCTCGGCGTAGAAAGGGGTTTCCTCAAGAACGACCTGCCCCTTCTCTCCCGCCCTAAGTTTCGGGGCTTCTTCCCCATCCTTGACGATGAACAGCACCTCCGTCTCATCGAGATGGTCTGTTTCATGGCTCCGTCCGAGGATCTGGCGCTTTTTCATCCTCTCATAGACCTTTTTCTCCTCGAGCCGGGCATCTCCTTTCCAGGATGCCCGGGCCTTCTCTTTTTGTCTTTCGAGCTCGGCGAGAAAAGCGGGCTCATCCACGCTCAGACCTTGTTCCTGGGCCAATTCCATGGAAAGGTCAAGCGGAAAACCGAAGGTGTCGTAGAGTTTGAAGGCATCAGCCCCGTTGAGGGAGCTCCGTCCGGCCTTCCTTGCCTCTTCGACGAACTCCTGAAAATATCGCATTCCGGAAGCCAGGGTCAAGGCGAACCTCTCTTCCTCGGCAAGACAGAGCCGCGAGATATAATGAGACGATGAGATAAGCTCCGGATAAGCGTCCTTCATGATATCCGTCACCGGGCCGACCAACTGGTGGACGAAGGGCCCCTCGATTCCCAGAAGCTGACCATGCCGAAAGGCCCGCCGGATGAGGCGCCGCAAAACATAGCCGCGGCCGTCGTTCGAGGGCATGATCCCGTCGCCGACGAGGAAGGTGACCGCTCTGACATGGTCGGCGATGATCCGCACGGACACGTCTCCGGCTTCGTCGGCCGGATATTCCCGCTGGGCCAGGTCGCAGGTCCGGGAGATCAAAGGCCGGAAGAGATCGGTGTCATAATTGCTACTTTTTTTCTGCAGCGCCGCGGCGGTCCTCTCCAGTCCCATTCCCGTATCGATGGACGGAGACGGGAGAGGCTGAAAAGCCCCTTTCTCGTCCTGGACGTACTGCATGAAGACCAGGTTCCAAAGCTCCACAAAGCGGTCACTCCCTTTTTCGATCAACTCACGAGGGTCGCCACCCTCGAGGGATGGATCGGCATCGTAATGGATCTCGGAGCAGGGGCCGCACGGCCCGGTTTCGCCCATGGCCCAAAAATTGTCTTTCTTCCCAAAGCGGAAGATCTTGGCAGCCGGAAGCCCAATCCGTTCACGCCAGATCCGGAAGGACTCCTCATCTTCCTCATAGATCGTGGCCAAGAGTCTATCCGGAGGAAGATGGAAGACCTGGGTCACAAGTTCCCAGGCGAAGGCGATCGCGTCTTCCTTGAAATAATCGCCGAAGGAAAAATTTCCCAGCATCTCGAAAAAGGTATGGTGTTTGCTGGTCCGGCCGACCTGATCCAGGTCATTGTGCTTGCCCGAGACGCGGAGGCATTTCTGAACCGAGGCGGCCCGCGTGTAGCTCCTTTTTTCCAGGCCGAGGAAAACGTTCTTGAACTGGTTCATCCCGGCGTTGGTGAACAGGATGGTGGGATCGTCCTTGGGAAGAAGCGGAGAACTGGGAACGATCTTGTGATTTTTCCGGGAAAAAAAGTCGAGGAAGGCCTCCCGGATCTCCTGGGATTTCATGAAGCCTCTTCTTCGGAAGCCTCCGTCGCCTCTCTCTCCACCTTGCTCATGCCGCTCTCCATCTCTTCCAGGGCGATGTCCAAAGTGGACTGGATGCCCATGACGCGGAGCTTGAAGTTGTCCGGATTCGTGGAGTAGCGCAGTCCCTGCTCGAAGGAGATGTAGCCGTCCCTATAGAGCTGAAATATGGACTGGTCAAACGTCTGCATGCCGTACTGGGAGACTCCGCTCGCGATGGCATCGCGGATGAGACCCGTCTTCTCCTTCTCCTGGATGCATTCCTGGATGTAGGGAGTGCTGACCATGACCTCGACGCCCGGCACGCGGCCCTGTCCGTCCATCCGGGGAATCAACCTCTGCGAGATGACGCCCTTGAGGATGCTGCCCAGCTGGAGCCGAACCTGCCTCTGGTGGTGGGGAGCAAAAACGGCCACGATCCGGTTGATGCTCTCGGGAGCGTCCAGAGTGTGCAGCGTGCTGAAGACCAGATGTCCGGTCTCGGCGGCCAGGATGGCCGTCTCGACCGTGTCCAGGTCACGCATCTCCCCCACCAGGATGACATCCGGGTCCTCACGCAGGGTCGCCCGCAAGCCGCGCGAGAAGCTGGAGACGTCCATCCCAACCTCTCTCTGGCTGATCGTGCTCTTCTTGTCCTTGTGCAGGTATTCGATCGGGTCCTCGATGGTGATGATGTTCTCCCGGCGATGGGTGTTGATGTAATCGATCATCGCGGCCAGAGTCGTGGACTTGCCGCTTCCCGTCGTCCCGGTCACGAGAATCAGCCCCCTGTGGAGAAGGGACATTTTTTCCAGGACCTCGGGAAGGAGAAGCTCGCGGATGGTCTTGACCTCCAGAGGGATGATCCTCAACGCGATGGCGACAGACCCCCGCTGCTGGAAGATGCTCCCCCGGAATCTTCCGAATCCGGGCAGGCTGTACGCCAGGTCAATGTCGAACTCCTCCTTGATCCGGAGCTTCTGATAGTCGGCCATCAACTGGTCTCCCAGCTCCTGCGTATCCTTGGAGGTCAGCCGCGGAAAACCCGTGAGAGGAATGAGCGTTCCATGCACGCGGATGATCGGATGGTTTCCGGCTTTAAGATGGAGGTCCGAAGCGTCCCTTTCGATAGCCACTTTCAAAAGTTCGTCGACTTCCATGGTTCACCTCACTTAAACATAGGTCAGCCAATGATAAATATCTTCCCGCTCGCCGTTGAGGTAACCGAAGAACGCCTGCTGAAGCCCCGCGACCACGGGGCCGCGTTTCCCGGAGCCGATCGTGATCTTGTCGATCGTACGGATCGGAGTGATCTCGGCGGCCGAACCGGTGAAAAAGACCTCGTCGGCGATATAGAGCATTTCCCGCGGGATCGTCTCTTCAACCAGGCGCATCCCCATCTCCCTGATCAGGGTGATCACCGAATCCCGGGTGATTCCGGGCAAGATCGAGGAAGAAAGGGGGGGCGTAAAGACGGCGCCGTTATAAACAAGGAAAATATTCTCGCCGCTCCCTTCGCTGATATGACCGCGGATGTTAAGGGCTATCCCCTCCGCATAACCCTCGAGCATGGCCTCCATCTTGATGAGCTGGGAGTTCATGTAATTGGCGCCGGACTTGGCCAGGGCCGGAAAGGTGTTCGGAGCCATCCGCCACCAGGTCGAGATCTTGACGTCCACTCCGTTCTCCAGGGCTTCCTCCCCGAGATACTGCCCCCAATTCCAGACTAGGATAGCGCAGTCCACGGGATTGGGGAAAGGGTCGACGCCCAGGGATTGATACCCCCGGTAAACGATGGGCCTGACGTAGCAGGATGTGTGCCCGTTGGCCCGGATTGTCTCGATGACGGCCCGCCTGAATTCAGCGCTGGCATAGGGGATGTCCATGCGATACATTTTGCAGGAATCATACAGCCGCTTGATATGTGTGTCCAGGCGGAAGACGGCCGTCCCCTTCGGAGTGTCGTAGGCGCGAAAACCTTCGAACAGAGAGCTGCCGTAGTGGATGACATGAGAGGCGATGTGGATCTTGGCGTCTTTCCAGGGCACCAGCCGACCGTTCATCCACACCTTGCCATGCTCGTCGAAAGGACTCATCGAGGGCTCCTTGGTGATACGTCCGGTCCCTTTTTATCTCTTGGCCACATCAGAACAGTCGTATGCATGTTATCTGAATCCTATTTCTAAAGTCAATCGCCTCCAGGGGTTAGATTGTCTCACCGCAATGGGGACAATGACGGCTCTTCAGGGGTAACGGACGACGGCAGTTCCAGCAGAGCTGGCTCTTCGTCTGTTCCCTGGCCCTGATTCGGATCAGGATGTCCTCGATTTCCGTCGTCTTGACGTCCTTCTTCTTCAAAGCCGTGATCGCCTGGATGAGCTCGGCCGGTCTCTTATACCGGTCCTCGACCTTGGAAGCCAAGCATCTCATGATGATCTCGTCCAGGTCGCGGGGGATTCTGTTGTTCCGGATCCGCGGCGGCGTGATCTTGCCCTGCTGAGCTTTTTCCAGGATTTTGAAGGGGTCCGGATCGAATATCGGCGGCCGGCCGATGATCATCTCATAAAAGATGCAGCCGAGGCTGTAAACGTCCGACTGATAACTGGCTTTGCCCAGGAATTGCTCGGGAGCCATGTAGGGAGGGCTCCCGATCCGGGTGGAGGCGTAGGGAATGTTGTTCAGCCAGGCCGAGGTCCCAAAATCCGCTATCTTGGCGGTCCCCTCCTCTGAAATCAAAATGTTGGACGGCCGGAGGTCCCGGTGGATGATTTTGTTTTTATGGGCGTGATCGACGCCCTGGGCGATTTGTCTGATGTAGTCAAGGGCGACCTCGCTCTCCAGGACGCGTTCTTTCTCCATGATCTTTTCCAGGGTTTTCCCCTTGACGTATTCCATGACCATGAAAAAGACCTTTTTTTCTTTCTCGGCGGCGATCATGCGGACGATATTGGGGTGGTTGAGGGCCGCTTGAAGACGGGGCTCTTTTAGCAATTTGTAGAGCTCGGCGGACTGTTTGTGCGGGACCTTGAGTGCGACTTTGATGTCCAGCCAGGTGTCCCGCGCCAGATAGACGGAGCCGAATCCGCCGCTTCCAAGAGAGCGAATGACCTCGTACTTGCCGACCTTCTGTCCCTGCAGAAACATGATCATCCGCCCCAGAAGACTTGGATCGCCGCCAGCGCCGCTAGGGCGGCCGTCTCCGACCTCAGGATCCTCGCTCCCAGGCTGATCGCTATGAAGCCATGTTCTCTCGCCCGTTGTTCCTCCTCCCTGCTCCAGCCTCCCTCCGGTCCGACCAACAGAACGACTTCCGGCATCCCCGGGAAGGCAGGACCGGCGGCTGCCTCGGCCAATATCTGGCGAAACAAAACCCCTCCGTCCTCACAGAGGATATATTTGTTGGACTCCTCGCGGGACTCCAAGAAGACAGACAAGGACTGGGGAGGATGAATGGACGGGAGATCCGTTCGGCGGCTCTGTTTGGCCGATTCCCGAGCGATCTTCCTCCACCTTTCGATCTTCCCCTCACTTCGTTCTTTGAGCCCGGGGACAGAGCGGGACGCTTCGACAGGGACAACAGCCTGGACACCGAGCTCTGTCGCCTTCTGGATGATCAGGTCCATGTTCCTGGATTTGATCAAGGCTTGGCCCAAAACAAGCCGGATCTTGGCCGCCGCTCTTTCTTCCCTCTCGAGGACGAGCAGGCGGGTCTCGTGTCTTCCGACCTCGGTGATCTTTGCCCGGAAGGAACTCCCCTTCTCATCCATCAGCCAGACCTGCTCTCCGGCCCGGACCCGCAAGACCCGGGAGAGATGATGATGTTCTTCTCCGTCCAACCGGGCATAAGGAAGATGCAGGTTTTCTTGTTTGACGAGAAAACGGTTCGAGGTCAATCCGGTCTCTAATGAATGACGTTCTTGAGCTTATCGATCAGGCTCCGGTCGGCCGTGTTCAAGTCCTCGCCGCGAAGCTCGGCCAGACGCCGGAGCAAAGCCTTCGCCTCCTGATCCAGGTTCTCGGGAGTTTTCACCCGGACCTTGATGTAAAGGTCACCATGACGACCGGTCTGGAGATCTTTGATGCCCCGGCCTTTCTGCCGGAAAACCGCGCCGGTCTGGGTGCCCGCCGGCATTTTGAGCGCTGCGGTCTTACCATCCAGGCCGGGCACCTCGACAGCCGCTCCCAAAGCGGCTTGCGAGTAGGAGATATCGACCTGGCAAAAGAGGTTGTTGTCCTCTCTCTCGAAAAGGGCATGTTTGGCCACCCGGATCAACACAAAGAGGTCCCCCGGAGCGGCGGCGGAGTTTCCGGCCTCGCCCTGGCCTTCGACACGCAGCCTGGAACCGTCCTCGATCCCGGCAGGAATCTTGACGGTCAGCATGCGTTTCCGCTTGACGTGTCCGGAGCCTTTGCATTCCGGACATGGGGAGGTGACAATTTCGCCCGCACCGTGGCAGTGCGAGCAGGTCCGGGCGATCGTAAAAAACCCCTGCTGGTAGCGCATCTGTCCACGGCCGCTGCAGGTCGGACAGGCGGCCTTTTTTGTCCCCGCCTCCATTCCCGACCCGTGGCACGCCGGACAGTGCTCTGCCCGGCTGAGAGTGATCTCCTTTTCGACCCCGGCGGCCGCCTCCTCCAGGCTGATGGCCAGATCCAAGGCGAGGTCCCTTCCTCGCTGCGGATAAGACCTCCGGCGTCCCGTCCGGGCCCCAAACAGGTCTCCGAATCCGAACAGGCTCCCCAGAATATCTTCGAAATCCCCGAAGATGGAAGCGTCAAAACCGGAGAAACCCGTGAATCCCTCTCCCCTGAGGCCGTCCCATCCGTAGCGGTCATAGGTGGACCGTTTCGCCGGATCGCCCAGGACGCTATACGCCTCTGCCGCCTCCTTGAATTTCTCCTCGAGTTCACTATTGCCGGGATTGCGGTCGGGATGATATTTCAGGGCCAGCAGGCGGTAGGCTCGCTTGATGTCTTCCGCGGACGCGCCGCGACCGACTCCCAGCACCTCGTAATAATCTCTCTTCATCATCTCTAATCGAAGGTCCTAGGACGGCGCTTGGTTTCTCTGGATGATCGCATCAAGCTCGCTCTTGCTGAGTCCGGCCGTCGGACGGACCCGGACCTCCTGGTTCATTCCGGTCACAACGTCCTGGGCCGAGACCTTCAAAATGCCGTCGGCGTCGATCTCGAAAGTGACGTCGATCTGAGGGATGCCGGCCGGGGCGGGCTGAATTCCGACGAGGTCGAAGCGGGCCAGGGACTTGTTCTTCGATGCCTGGAGGTATTCCCCTTGAAGGACATGGACGGTCACCCGAACCTGGTTGTCCTCGACCGTCGTGAAGGGCATCGTCTTCCGGGTCGGAATGGTGGTGTTCCGCTCAATGATCCTTTGAAAGGTGTCCTCCTCGGTCTCGATGCCCAGCGAGAACGGAGTGACATCGAGGAGCAGGATGAGATCTTTCGTTTCTCCCTTCAGGATGGCCGATTGAACGGCCGCTCCCAAAGCCACGATCTCGTCGGGATTGATGCCCTCGCGAACCGGCCGGCGGAAGAAATCGGCGATCGTCTTGCGGACAATCGGCATCCGCGTCTGTCCCCCCACCAAGAGGACATCCTGGATTTGCTCCGGCTCCAGTTTCGCGTCGGCCAGGGCTTGCTCGATCAGCGGGATCGTCCTTTTGACCAAATCCCCGGTCAGCTCCTCGAGCCGTCGCCGGGTCAGTTTCTTGTTGATATGTCTGGACCCGGCGCCGGTCGCGCTAATGAAGGGCAGGTTGATATCGCTTTCCAAGGTGAAAGAGAGATCCCGTTTGGCCCGTTCCGACGCTTCCTTGATCCGCTGAAGAGCCAGCTTGTCCTCGGCTAGGTCGATGCTGTGCTCCTTCCTGAATTCATCGATCACCCATTCGACAATACGATTATCGAAATCCTCTCCCCCGAGATAAGAATCGCCGTTCGTGGCCAAGACATGAAAAACGCCGTCCTGAATCTCCAGGATGGTGATGTCGAACGTGCCCCCTCCCAAGTCAAAGACGGCGACGTTCCCGCTGGCTTGAGTATCGAGACCGTAGGCCAAACTGGCCGCCGTCGGCTCATTGATGACCCGGAGGACCTCCAGGCCGGCGATCTTGGCCGCATCCTTGGTGGCCTGCCGCTGATGATCATTGAAATGGGCCGGAACGGTGATGACCGCCTCGCTGACGGGTTCTCCGAAAAAGGATTCGGTGCATTGCCTGAGATAGGCCAGAATCATGCTCGATATCTCTTGCGGGGTGATCTCCAGGGAATCGATGAGCACGATCACGTCGCCGTTTCGGGCGGCGCCGAGCCGGTAAGGCATTTTCATCCGGGCGGCCACCGCCTCGGGTGAATCCGCCTTTCTGCCGATGAGCCGCTTGACGGCGAAGACGGTTTTTTCCGGGTTGGTGATGGCCTGGCGCAGAGCCAGGTTGCCGACCAGGCGCTCTCCCGAAGTCGTGAAACTGACGACAGAGGGGGTGGTCATCTGACCTTCCAGGTTCGGGATGACAACAGGCTTATCGCCCTCCAGATAGGCGACACAGGAGAAGGTCGTCCCCAGGTCGATGCCGATGACTTTGCTCATCGCCCTTCTTCTTTCTTCTTGGGAATCAAGACTTTCACCATGGCCGGTCGGAGCAGTCTGTCTTGAAGCCAGAAACCGCGTTGTAGCACCTCAGCCACCTCCGGCTCGTCTACCGTTTCCGACTCCTCCGTAAGGACGGCCTGGTGGATCGCGGGATTGAACGTCCGGTCGCCGGCTTCGATCGGTCGAACGCCTTGTTTTTTCAGCAGGTCCAGGTACTGGCGGTAGATCATTTCGACGCCTCCCTGAAAGCTCTTGCCGTCCATCTGCTCCTGAATTTTCAGCGCTCTCTCGAAATTGTCCAGGACGATGAGGAGCTCCCGGAGAAACTCGCTCAGAGCATACTGCTGGTATTCCATCCGATCGCGGTCGAAGCGCTTGCGGAGGTTTTCCATCTCGGCCAGCGTGCGCAGATACTTGTCCCTGAGATCATCCCGCTCTTTGCGGAGCGATTTGATCTCTGCATCTTTTTTGCTCAGCTTGATCTTGAGTCTCTTGTCCTCGGCCCCGGGCGGCTTGAGGCCGGCCTTTTCCCGGTTGGGGGGACCGCTCGTCTCTTGCTCGACGGGTTCGTATTCGACTTCGTCGCCGGGCTCTTCCAGCCCTTCCATCTCCGCCGGAAGCGGGCTGTCTTCCCGGTCTTTTTTTTTCTCTCCAAAATCGTCTTCGGGCATGGCGGACCTCGTTATTGGTTTCGGCTGACGGTCTGGCTGAGCTTTTGGGCCACCCGGTCGACCAGCGGGATAATCTTCCGGTAAGGAATCCTCTTCGGCCCGATGATCCCGAGCGTTCCCAGGACCTGGTTATTATAACCGTAGTGGGAGAGGACGAGGGCACAATCGGAGATGTCGGGAATGTTGGATTCCGAGCCGATCAGGACCTTGACGCGATCCAGACTGATGAAATCGGAGAGCAGCTTGGTTAGCTTGACCTTCTCCTCGAGATTCTGGAAAAGTGCTTTCAAACGGTCCATGTTGAAGAAGTCGGCTTTTTCGAGAAGCCGGGACGTCCCCTGGAGGTAGATCTGGCTCTCGGTCTCTTCCTGAGCGATATAATCCCGCAATAGAGCCGTCAGCTTATTCAGCTCGTTTTCATAGGTCAGCTTGTAGCGGGGCAGCTCCTTGAACAGATAATCGCGGACGGTCGTCAGGTTCCTACCCCGGAAGTGCTGGTTGATGTACTGTGAGGCCTTGTCCAGCTCAAGCTGAGTGAAATAATGACGGCATTCGACGATCTCGGTCAGGACGAGGTTGAAAGTGGTCATCAAGATGAGCATGATTTTTTCTTCGGAGACCTTGATCAGCCGAAGGTGCTGGAAGTGCATCTGGGAGATGCGGGGGGAGATCACGAACCCCAGGTTGTCGGACTGATCGGCCAGATGCTTGGTGATCCGGGTGAGGAAGGAAGCGAAATCCCCCTTCTCCAGGTCAAGCTGCGGGGATTCAAGAAGTAGAGGCCGGTCGGCAAAGAGCGTCTCATCAAAAAGGCTGTTGACATAGAACCTCAATCCCTTGTCGGTCGGGATGCGGCCGGCTGAAGTATGGGGCTGGGTGAGGTAGCCGAATTCTTCGAGCTTGACCATGATGTTGCGGATGGTCGCCGGGGAATCCGAAAGGACCCTCTTTTGAACGACCGCGCCGGAACTCACCGCCTGGCCGGACTTCAGATAGCTCTCGACGATAATATTCAGAGCGATCCTGTCTTTTTCTCGGAGGATCAGATTACGGGACATCAGACCTTAAGGATTTTTTATAGCATGATGGGGACAAAAATTCAATCAGACGATCCGGAGCCCGGCATAGCCGACCACCTGAGCGTAATCACCGGAGGTCTCTCCCGAGGTCATATAGCGGACCAGGTCGGCCCGGCTGGCGCCGAGCTCTCTTGCGGCCAGGATGGCCGCCGCTGTCGGCTGGAAACCGCACATGCTGATTCCTTCACTCTGGACCACTTCATAAAGGCCCCGCCCGTCCAGAGCCTGGATCCGCTCGATGGCCAGAAAGTCTTTTTCCCTGGCCGTCTCTTGACTGACATAGTGGCTCATGTCCGTGGAGGCCACTATAAGGACGTCCTGCCCGGCCTGACGGACAGCGGCGGCCAAAGCGTTTCCCATCTCCTCCAGGGCTTCGTAATCCGCTGCCGGGGAGACAGAGAGAGGGACGATCGAAAACCCAGTCGTCAAATACTGGAGAAACGGCAACTGGACCTCGAGAGAATGCTCCTCCTCGTGGGCCCCTTCTTCTGCTTTGATCAGGGAGGAACCCCGGAGGAGCGCCGCGGCGAGCGCCTCATCAACCGGCACCTTGCCCAGGGGCGTTTCCCAGACTCCCCCCTCCATGATCCCGAAAAGGGACCGCTGACCGCGATGACTCGGTCCGAGGAGCACGAAACGCCGAGGGAGCACAACCGAGGAATAGACGGCGCCGGCGACATAGCCCGAATAGATCAATCCGGCATGCGGCGAGACGACCGCCCGGGCCTTTTCTTTTTTCGCTTGCGGATCCACCATCCCGCTGAGAAGCGAGCGCAGCTCGGCGGCTGTCCGGGGATAAAAATATCCGGCCACAGCGGGTTTTCTGATCATGCCTGCCTCCTCTCCGGCCCCCCGGCCGGTTGCCCGGATAGCGGCCCGGACAGCGCGATCTCCAAGCGCGAGCGGGCGGAGCGAAAATCTAGATCGTTTCCCTTTTTTCCTTGAAGGCGATGTTGAGGATCTTCAGCTCTGCCAGGATCGGCTCGTAGATCCCAGGATTGACCGGGATGTGCACGCCGGTCTCCCTGATCTTTCCTTCGAGGATGAGCCTGGTGCCTATGGCGGCAGGGAGGCCGACCGTCCGGGACATTGAGGAATCACCGTCGGGGATGCCGTAGTCGATCAGCGTGGAGATGATTCGTTTCTGGCCGTCCCCGGGATAAGAAGCGATGAATTCGTGCTGGAGAACGATCATGTCCCTCTCGCCGGGCGCATAGGCGAGCTTGTCCGTCATTCGGGCGCTGATGACATCCAAAGCCGCGCCTTTCTGAAGCGGCAGGGGCTCATCGCTGAACAAGCCCAGCCACTCCAGCCGGCGGAGGACGGCCAATCCTGAGGGTATTCCGAGGCGCTCGGATACCTCTTGCTTGAGGTCCTTGGCCTGCGTGTTCATGAGCGTCCGCAAAAATCCGGCAAAAGTCAGCCCCGACCAATCTTTTTCGTCCTGGTCCAGGACGCCGAGCCGGACCATCGTCCGCACGGTCTCGCACCAGCCGAGGTAGCGCAGGGTTCCCCGGAGCATCGTCTTGGTCTCGGGCACCCCATAGAGATCGATATAAGGAAGAGAGTTCCGGTTGGGGTATCCTTCAAAGACTCCGAGGCCCTCGATGGTGCGGAGCCCGTAGCTTTCGAAGAGTTTCTCCGCCGGAATGAAAACCTCCTGCCCGTCCTGAAGATACTGGGCGGAGTTCTTGCCGGCCAAAAGCACACCGGTGGGGCTCCACGAGAACTTATAGCCGAAGGGATTGGTGTTGGCCTCAGCGGCGGGCAGACCGCCGCAAAAAGAGATAAAACTGAGGAGCTCGCCGCCCTTGTCGTGAATCTCGTGGATCACCCGCATCGCCTCCATGTGGTCGATGCCGGGATCGAGTCCCAGTTCGTTGAGGATGATGACACCCGCCTTCCGGGCGTCCTGATCGAGCATCTTCATGGCGTCGCTGACATAGGAAGTGGTGACCATCTGTTTTTTGAATCCGATGCAGAACTCGGCCACCTTGGGATGGAAAGCATAAGGGACCATGCTGATGACCAGGTCGGCCGCGGCGATTTCGTTCTTGAGCGCTTCCTCGTTCTTCAGGTTGAGCTCCTTGGCGACGCCGCGGGGGTGTCCCTCGATGAGCTTCACTGCTTTACTCACCGTCCTGCTGGCCACCTCGACCTGGAACTCGGGCTGATCGAGAAGATACCTGACCAGAGGTCTGGCAACGAGTCCCGCGCCCAAAATCAACACTTTTTTCATGGCTGACTCCTTTCTGAGGGGGAGATGAATTGGCGCATGTATGTGTATTCCGGGGTGAATTCTCCCCGGAAAAGGATGACCGCCTTTTTCAGGGGATCCGGCAGCCGGCAGTGGGCAAAATCAGCCCGGAAATCCGCGGCAACGAGGCCCGGGATAAAGGGCATCAGCGTCTGGCTGAAAAAGACGGACGATTCGAGGGCGATCTCGGCCGGCAGGTTATCCACGGCCATTACCGTCGGACCCCGTCCCGCAAATCCGGTGATGGCCTCGTCCTTGTCCAGGTCATAGGTGAAAACGGGATGAGCGGGGTCGGTGCACCGGACGGTGCACTCCACGCTCCCGTCGACGTCGCAGGAAATATCCCCGATGATCCGGAGGCGCGGCCGGCCGGCCTCCCTCCACATCATTTTCAAACGGTCCTTGGTCACAAAGCGCGGATATTGCGGGGCCCAGTAGATGGCGTTGATGAGGACAGTCAGGTATGGAAGGTAGCGGTCCAACACCGGCCGGTAGTCCCGAGGATTCCGGTAATAGTCCTGGAGGTCGAAACCTGGTCGGCCATGCTTGGGCACGACCATGTCTTCTTCCTTGAAGACGGTCTTATACACTCTCTTCCCGGAATAGTCCTTATTCTTGAACAGCGCTTCGACCTCGCCCGGCGCCAGCGTCTCAAAGGGAAGCAGGTCGAAGATCTCCTGCGCTCCCTGGGAAACGTGGCCGTATCCGGCGAACCCAAAAACGAGCGGGACGAGGGAAGAATCGAGGCCCTGATTGTGGATCGCCCAACCGGTTTTTTGGATGGCCTCCTTGGCCTCAACCAGGCTGATGTAATCGATGGTCTGGCGGATGTCGACAAAAGGATTTTTGATCCCCTCCTGGCGGAGGCGCTGCCCCAGGGCCCAGAGGGTGTCGATCATCCCCGCCTGGCCGGCCTGTCGGCCGAAGAAGACCAACCGAAAGCCCTTTTCGTCGACGATCCGCTCATAATCAATCAGGGTGGCACGGCTCTCCATCATCCGTTTCAGCATGGGCATGTTGTGAGGTTGTCCCTTGATCGTATGGGAGAAAAACAGATAGACCGTCTCGTTGCGGAAGAAATCCGGCGGGATTTCTTTGACCGCCAGCACGATGGAGCAGGAAGAGAGGTCTTCGAAGATTGTCACTCCCTCCCGTCGGTAGTCCTCGTCGGCGAAGACGCGAATCGGAGACGGTTGAATCCGGATCTCCAGAGGAAGTTCCCTCATCAGCTCACGGGCATGAACGGGGATCAAGGGGACGCGGCGTTCCCAGGGATTCTTGTCTTCGCGACGGATGCCGAGGGATATTTTGGGGCTCAAAAAAGTATCCTTTGGAGACTGGAATTATGGCACAAACGGGCCCCCGCGGTCAACCTGACCCGGCTGTGAGAAAAGTTGACTCCCCGACACGTTCTGACTATTATCCGGGTATGATCAAGTTCTTCAACACTATGACGGGACGGAAGGAGCCGTTCGTCCCGCTGATCCCCGGCGAGGTCAAGCTGTATACCTGCGGCCCGACAGTCTACGATTTCGCCCACGTGGGCAACTTCCGGGCCTACCTGTTCGAAGACCTGCTCAAGCGGTTCCTCGTATTCAGCGGTTTCAAAGTCACCCATATCATGAACATCACGGATATCGACGACAAGACCATTCGCGGCGCCAGGGCCCAGGGAGTCGATCTCAATACCTATACTCAGAAGTACATCGATGCCTTTTTCGCCGACCTCGACACCCTGAAGGTCGCCCGGGCGGACCTTTATCCCCGGGCGACCGAGCACATCCCGGAAATGACGGCCATCGTCAAAGGTCTCATCGAGAAAGGCTTTGCCTACGAGAAAGACGGGTCATTCTACTTCAGCATCGCCAAGTTTCCCGCTTATGGCCGGCTTTCCAAGATCAACCGCGAAGAGCTGCGGCCTGGCCAGCGGGTCGACCTGGACGAATACGAGAAAGAAAACGTCCACGACTTCGCCCTCTGGAAGGCGAAAAAGGAGGGAGAGCCGTTCTGGGAGACCGAGATCGGCCCCGGCCGGCCGGGCTGGCACATCGAATGCTCGGCCATGAGCTCTAAGTACCTGGGCGAGGCCTTCGACATCCATTGCGGCGGCGTGGACAACATCTTCCCCCATCACGAGAACGAAATCGCCCAATCCGAAGCTTTCAGCGGGAAAAAATTCGTCAACTATTGGCTGCACTGCCATCACCTCATCCGGGACGGCGAGAAGATGTCAAAGTCAAGGGGGAACACGATCACCGTTCCGGAGATATTGAAAGTCAAGAACAATCCGGCGGCGCTCCGCTTCCTTCTCCTCTCAACTCACTATCGCAAAACCCTGAATTTCACCTTCAAAGCCCTCGACCAGGCGGAAACAGCTCTCAACCGGATCAACGAATTCGCCGGGGAAGTGAAATATGGGGAATTTCCAGAGGGCGAAACCCAGGCCGTCGGAAAGCTCGTCAAGGAAGCGGAAAAAAAGTTCCGGGACGGTCTGAGCGATGACCTCAACATCTCCATAGCCGTGACCGCCCTGTTCAACCTGGTCAAAAAGGTCAACATTCTCTTGTCCGAAAAAAAGATTAAAAAAGGGGATGCGAAAAGACTGGACGCTTTCCTCACTTCAGTCAATTCTGTACTGGGAGTTATAGAACCGGTTCGCAAGACCCTTGAGATTCATCGGGCCGACGCCATCCATATCCACGAGCCCTCACCTCAGGTGGAAATCGGGACGAAGTTGTCGGCTGAACAGCTCGAAAAAATCCGGCTTCGCGAAAAATCGCGGACGGAGAAGGATTTCGCCCAGGCCGACCGGATCCGCAGTGAACTCGCCGCGGAGGGAATCCTTCTTGAAGATACAAAGGACGGCCCCCGCTGGAAGATCGTGCCGGTTCTGAAAAAAGAAGAATGAGCGAGGCCCGCGCTCTCGGCCGATCCGGCGAAGATGTCGCGGTCGCTTATCTCCAAAAAAAGAAACTCAGGGTCGTCTGCCGCGGCTTCCGCTTCCATAAAGGCGAGATCGACATCATCGCCCGCGACCGGGACACCCTTGTCTTCATCGAGGTCAAAACCCGGAGGAATCAGGATTTCGGACGCCCTGAGGAAGCAGTGACACCCCTGAAACAGAACCAGATCCGCCGGCTGGCCGAAGCCTATCTGGCCTTGAATAACCTCGGGGGAATCCCCTGCCGCTTCGATGTCCTGTCTCTCGTCTGGGATGAGAAAGACGGCCCCCGCATCCGCCACATCCGGGACGCCTTCTGAAGGCGGCCGGGGGAATGCACCTGTTCCGATATTCTCTATAAATTATATAAAATAAATAAATTAGGCGCTTTCGGGACCGGCCGTCCGAGGCCTTTGATTTCCCCCTTCAACCGGCCGGGACAGAGGACCAGCCGGTTGGGCCCGGTCCGGCCGCGCGGCCTCAGAAGGAATAAGAAATCCCGAAGTGACAATTCCGCCCCGGCTCAGGCATCGAGTCCGGGTCGGGCCGGGCCTGAAATTCCGCATCCAGAACATTGGACAACATGAAGTAGAGGTGGATCGAGGGCGCAAGATAATACGAGGATTTGAAGTCCACCCAGTGGGCGGAAGGGATGGCAATCTCGGCCGGTCCGGGATGGTCCTTTTTCGCCTGCCATGTCCCGTTGATCTCGATGGACCATCGGCCGATCCAGGCCCGGCCGCCCAGATGGAGACAGACGGGGGGGACATCGTTCAACGGCACACCGGCGTTCAGGCTCTGTCCTTCCATCACCGCCAGATTCCCGAAGAGGTTGAATCCCGTCCAGGGGAAAAATTCCCCTTCCAGTTCGAGGCCCTGGACCCTCCCCTTTTCAATGTTCCCATATGTGTAGAGCTTCTCTTCGATACGGTAGCGCTCGACCATGTCCTTGATCGTATAAGAAAATCCATAGAGTCCCAGGAAAAGCCGCGGCCCGATATATTTCAATCCGGCGTCACAGCTCAGGCTGGACTCCGGAATCAGATCGGGGTTGGAGATGATGAACCCGCGACCGGTGATCCCAGTGTAATAGAGTTCGTTGAGGTCCGGCGCCCTGTAAGCACGGGAAGCATTGGCAAAGCAGACGATCTTCTCCGCGAGCTTGTAGGAGGCCGCCAGGAAACCCGTCAAGGCCTTCCGGTCGCTTCTCTCGAGCGCCTCTCCGCCTCCGGGATGAGCACGGCTCTCCAGGACATCCAACCGCACCCCGCCGACCAAGTCAAGCCCCCTGATCCCGGTGTAATCGCCGGAGAGAAAGACTCCGATATCCCTTCGCCGTCCGCCGGTGTAAGGATGTTCTTCGAAGGTCTGGAGAACGGCGCCCTGGGCATCCAGCGATTTCTCCGCATTCAGGGCGGCCGCTCCCGCCCGGCCGTACCAGTCCAAGCCGACCGTCAGCCGGAAGAGAGAGGCCAGCCTGTTGGCATAGGAAAGCTGAAGTCCGTAGTCCGTGCTTTCAGTCTTTCCAAACGATTCCTTGGATTTGAAGAATTCAATCGTGTCGGTTCGCGTCTCCAGGAAGTTGGGATTGGCGAAGAGGTGAACGGTCAGCTCGCCATCTGACCAAACGTCCTTCTCCTGCCACCGGAATTGCAGAAGGTTCTGATTCTCTCGAGGGTACCACGTCGGCTGGGTCGCGCTGTCCCGGTTCGGTTTCCCGATATCCCGGCCCCTCGCCAGGAGGAAACTGAAAATCACATCCCTCTTCTCAGATTGATGACGGATCTTTCCCAAGGCGCTGGCCTGACTGTACTGGGATTGAAGGACTTCCGCCTCGGGAGACCGGTAATTGCCGGCGTCCAGTCCCTGGAATGAAAGAAAGAATCCGAGGGATGGCCGACCTCCGGCAAGCGATAATCCCAGGCCTTTTTCCTGGTTGACCGTGCCGTAGCGGGCTTTGACCTGGCCGCTAAGACCACCCTCGCCGGTTGGTTCTCTGGTGAATAAGTGGACGACGCCTCCGATGGCATCGGAACCGTAAAAGACCGAAGAGGGACTGCGCAGGACTTCGATCCGCTCGATATCCTCGGGGCTGACAAAAGAAGCGCTGGGACCGGTGCGGCGGTCGCTCGAAAGTCGGGCGTTATCCACCATCAAGAGCACGCGGCGTCGCGCCAAGCCCCTGATGGAGGGGACGACCGAGAAACCCCCGGTGCCGAGCGCGGTCACTCCAGGCACAGCAGCGAGAGCGCCGGCGATGTGGGGCGTCAGCGTTTCCTGGAGGGTGACCGATGAGATGACCGTGCTGGCGGCGGGCACTTCGGCCACGGGCTCGGGGTATCTCATGGCCGTGACCACGACCTCCTCGCGCTGGCGGATCAGGGGCTCCAGTGTGATCGTGATCGGACGTCCCAAGTCGCGGCGAGCCAAGCGGACTTCTTCTTCCAGGTAGTCCGGATGGACGATCTCGAGGACCAGGCCCGCCGAGGCGGAAAGATCGATCCTGAAATTCCCGGATTCGTCGGTCACCGCCTTCTGGCCGCTCGCCCGGTGGAGAACCACCGCAGCTGGAACGGGGCGGCCGTTGGAGCTGACCACCCGGCCTTCGATGTCCAACCCGAAGCTCAGCAAGGGGGCAAAAACGAGCACAAGGGCTGATCCGGCTATTCTTTTCACGAACTCTCTCCTCGGAGAGACTCCGCTTGATTTCCATTTGTTTTTCCTGGCCCGCCCCTCGGCCGGCTAGGCCTGATCTTGCGAACGATCGACCGGTCGCCCGATCGACTCAGGAGCTCTTTCATATCGACTCCAAGAACCGGATGGACGGCCTGCGGAGCGATCTCCTTCAGGGGGATAAGAACGAAATTTCGTTCGGCCATCCGGGGATGAGGGATGACCAACCTCGAGGTGGCGATGATTCGGTTTCCAGCGAGCAGGATGTCGATGTCGATCGTCCGCGGGCCGTTCTGGAGAGCCGGCCGGCGGCCCATCTCTCTCTCCAATTTCTTAACCAGGACGAGGAGATCGCCGGGCGATAGGGCCGTCTCCACCTCGATGACCTGATTGCAAAACCACGGCTGGGCGACATCGCCCACAGGCTTGGTGGAGTAGATGGAGGACGTGTTGACCACCTTCACCCGCGCCTCTTTCTCCAAAGCGTCCATCGCCCGGAGAAGGTTTTCGCGTTTATCCCCGAGATTGCTCCCGAGGCTCAGGAAATACCGCATTTGGCGACTCTCTCAACCGGCCGGCTATCATAGCACCGGCGCTTTCATTTCCTCAAACAGTTTCTCAGGTTCCATGGGCATAATAAAAATATTTCAGGTTTTCGAGGTCCGTGTCGTCTTGTTGGTACTTTGTCTCTCCAGCCCCCTCCAGCTCAAGAGCCAGCCGACGGGCCTCTCGAAAATAAGAAGCCCTCAGGGACCTGAGCCGTGAACGGCGAACGGCCGCTGTGCGAAAATTGGAGTCCAGGGAGAGGTCCGGCCCGGTCTCTTTGAATCCCCGGTATCGCCATTCTCCGGTCGGCCAATCGAAACCGTAGAGACGCAGGAAGAGGTGCCCATGCCGGGCGGCGAAGGCGATGGCCCGGGCCAGGAAATCGACATCGCTCCTGGTGAAAGTGTAGTGGATGTTGATCCTCACGCAGCCGGGTTTGATCCCCTGGAATCCCCGGACGATCGCGTTCCGGAGCCGCTGCGAGGTCTCCGTGCTGATGTTTAGCAGGGCATGGCCATAGGGACCGGCGCAGCTGCATCCCGCCCTGGACTGGATGCCGAACAGGTCGTTGAGCAGCTTGGTGACGAATTTGGGGTGCAGGATCCGGTCCCGGTGGGTGATGTTGAAGGAAACGATCGGGGTGAGATCCGCTGTGTCGTACCTTCCGACGAAGCGAAGGTTCGGGATTTCCTGCAGTCTTTCCAGGAAGACGGCCAGATTCTCTTTTTCGAACTTCCCGATCGCGGCCGTGCCGATCCTGTCCTTGACCTCCATGGCCAGAGCGGCCTTCATCGTCTGGAGGATGGGCGGCGTGCCGGCCATCTCCCGGGTCTCGATATCTTCATCGTAATCGTAGCCGTCGAATCCGACATAGACGACCGTTCCTCCGCCGGCCGTCGTCGGCGGAAGATCCTTCCGGTAGAGGCGGTCGTTGATCACAAGTATGCCGCTACTCCCTGGCCCACCCAATAATTTATGTGGCGAAAAAAAGATGGCGTCAAAAAACGAATCCCCGTCCCTGTTCATGTTTATCGAAACATAGGGAGCGACGGCGGCGAAATCAAAGAAAACGGCCGTGTCGTGCCGGTGACAAATGCGGGCGACCTCATAGACTGGAGTCCTGACCCCGGTGATGTTTGACCCGGCCGAGAACGAGCCGAACTTCACCCGGCCCTTGAATCGGGGATCGGAGACGTTCTCCTCCAGATCGTCCAAGTCCAACCGTCCCTCCTCGCTCAACCGGATGACGACCGTCTCCGCAAGAGCCTCCCTCCACATCAGCTCGTTGGTATGGTGTTCATAAGGCCCGATGAAAACGACGGGTCTGCTCTTCTCGATGCGGCGGCGGACGTCTCCGCCTCCCTGCCCCGCCTCTGAGTAGGACCGGTCCAGCCGCTCTCTCGTCAAGGGCGGGATATAGACTCCGCTGATCTCCTGGAGTTTTTTCAGCGCGCCCGTGGACCCCGAGCCGACGGGGAAGACCCTGCCGCGCTCCCCCGCGTTGACCATGTCCTTGATTTGCGCCAGCGCCTGATGGTACAGCCGGTTCATCCGCTTCCCGGAGAAATCGTCCTCTGTATGGGTATTGGCGTACGAACGCTGGATGCGGATGAGCTTTTCCTCGATGACATGCAGCCCGCGTCCGGAAGCCGTGTAATCAGCGTAGACCATATGGCGACGACCGAAGGGGGTTTCGAGCAGAAGATCACTCCCGATGATCTGGCCCCGGATATAATCCAGATAGCCTTTGCTTATCTTGCTTGCTTTTTTTACCAGAGGCATTCCTGAAAAAGCCATGTTCGTAAACCAGGGTCCGGCGGTCAGGCCCGCAGGAGATCGAACCGTTTAAGGACCCTGAGCACAGCCATGGTGACCCAGAGGTGGTCTTCCAAGGTGGCCTTCTTGTTGCCGCATTCCCAGAAGCCCTGGCTGTTTTGTGTTCTCTGCAACCACTCCAGCCCTTTCTGGATCGTCTCGTCATCACTTCCGAAGCCGACCTTGGAAAGGGAGTCGAGGCACCCCAGGATATCGATGTTCCAGAAAGGATAGCAGATTTTTTCCCAATCGGAGGGAAAGGTCCTGTCTTCAAAGACCTCATCGCAAAAGAAGCAGCTCAGGAGTTTTTCCCCCGCCTGCCGAGCCTCCTTACTGTTCTTCCAGGTTGGAGATTCGGCCAGGGCCCTCAGGATGATGCCTGTGACATGGTGGGAAAAGGGCTGGGTCCGGCGCGGCTTAAAGGGCTGGCCCCTCGGATTGGACCGGCTGCGCGCGGACGACTGAGCGACGGGGCGAGACGACGGCTGGAGGTAAAGCGCCCATCCTCCATCCTTTTGCCGGTTGGCCAGAATCCAACGGAATCCCTTCTGGACGCGGCGGTCTTTGTCCAAGCCGTAGCGACAGAGCATTTCCAGGGCCAGCGCGTGGAAAGTCGGCGTATGCTCGTTGAGGACGGTTCCGCGGAAATCCCCTTCCTTTGTTTGGAGGGAATACAGGAAATTGACGGCCTTTTGGACCCCTTCTTCCTGGATGGTGCAGCCGTAATCATAAAGCCGGCTGAGATTTCTCAAGGTCTCAACCCGGTAGAGCGTCCGTTCCCAGTGAACGGGCGTATCCGAGCGTTTTTCCCACCAACTTCCGTCCGGCTTCTGGGTTTCGAGGATGCGGACGCGGGCGGCGAACTTGCGCATGTTCTTGACCTCGCGGTCGACCGGAACTTCCAGGATATCCCGCTTGAGCCAGTAAAGAACGGGCAAATGCCCCCGGGCCAGGAGGAACTCGATCGCCTTGGCGGTGTTGAACTTCATCGTCATCGGCGTTCACCGGACGGGCAGGACCCCTGGAATCGAGAAAGCGGGATATAAGCCGCCTGAGAAAGAAGGAGTTGAGTGCGGCGGGCCTATTGATATGAACATCTTCCGGGGGGCAAAGAATAGTATTTTAATCCAATTCAGCTCTTTCTGTCAATTTCCAAGCCAATTTCTCTCCAGACGGCGGCCCCGGCACTGCCCGGAGAGGCATTTGATTTTGGGGATTTCTTCGATTAGCATAGGGCTTTCCCGGACGGGTCAAAAGCCTTCTCGCTCAGAGGAGTTCGATAATGGAAGAGCTGATCTATTTGGACAACGGAGCCACGTCCTTCCCCAAGCCGCCCGAGGTCTATGAATTCATGGATCACTTTTACCGGAATTTCGGCGTCAATCCGGGCCGGTCGGGTTACGATCTCTGCCTGGAAGCCGGGTCGGTGGTTGAAGAAACAAGGAAGATGTTGACAGGCTTTTTCAACGGCAAAAACCCCGACCGACTCTGCTTTGCCTACAATTCTACCGACGCCCTCAACCTGATCATTTTCGGTCTGCTCCGTCGGGGTGATCATGCCATTTCCACGACCATCGAGCACAACTCGGTCCTACGGCCGCTCTATCACCTCTGGAAAGACGAAGGTGTCGAGGTCGATTATGTCCCCTTCAACAGACGCGGCTTCGTCGACCCCGACGATTTCGCCAAGAGGTTCAAACCGAACACCCGGCTGGTCGTGGTCAACCATGCCTCGAACGTGATCGGCACCGTCCAGCCGGTCAAGGAAATCGGGCGATACTGCCGCGAGAGGGGTGTTCCTTTGGCCATCGATACGTCCCAGTCGGCCGGCAAGATCCCGATCGATATCGAGGCCATGAACGTCGACATTGTGGCCTTCACCGGGCACAAGTCCCTGCTCGGCCCGACGGGAATCGGCGGATTGTACGTTCGGGAAGGCATCGAGATCCGGCACACCCGGGCGGGCGGCACCGGCGTCCGCTCGGCCCAGCGAACCCACCTCGACGAGTATCCCTACAGGCTCGAATACGGCACGCCCAACACTGTCGGTATCGCCGGCCTCCAGGCCGGCCTGAAATGGATCGAAAAACAGGGGCTGCAGGCCATCCATGACCACGAAATGAAATTGACGGCCGCGCTCCGGGACGGCCTGAAAGGGGTGGACGGAGTGACTCTCTACGTCCAGGACGACCTGACCGACCATATTTCTATCTTCCTCTTCAACATCGACGGCCTGGACGCGGCCGACACGGCGACCATACTGGACGTGGACCATAACATCGCCTGCCGGTCGGGACTCCACTGCGCTCCCCGGGTCCATGAACACCTCGGGACGGACAAAATGCACGGTGCGGTGCGGTTCGGCATCGGGCCCTTCAATACTGATAAACACATCGAGACGGCGATCGAGGCGGTCCGGGAGATCGCCGAATTTCAGAGAAAAAAACGGCTGCGGTCCTGACCGGCGGTCATACGCAACCGTCTGGCTTGGGCAAACCGGCGACCTTGCAGGCGCCTTTGGCTGGGCCGGAGGGGAAGAGTTCGTAAATGTGTCGCAGCGGCAAACCCGTCGTCTGGCAGACCTTCCGGACCATGGGGGCGAGATTGTTTTCTAGAAAATATCCGCGGATGAACTTGATCACAGCCCAGTGCTCTTCGGTGAGCAGCTCGATTCCCTCTTCCGCTTGAGCAAGGGCCACAGCCATCGCTTCGGTCCATTCCTCCGGATGAACGAGGAATCCTTCCTCGTTGAGCTCGTAGCTTTTTCCACCGACCTCGATATGGGACATGGTCGTCTCCTCCTTCCGTCTCATCCATGCTTTCACAAAGGCAGGAAGACAGTGAACCTTGACCCGGCTCCCGGCCGGCTCTGGAGCTGAATCTCCCCACCGTGGAGAGTGGCAATATGCTTGACAATGGAGAGCCCCAGTCCGGTCCCGCCGACTTTCCGGGACCTGGACTTGTCCACCACGTAGAATCTCTCGAAGATGCGGACCTGTTCGTCCTCGGGAATGCCGATGCCCGTATCGACGACATCGATGATCATCCGGTCTTCTTCCGTCCTCAAGGACACCCGGACGCTCCCCTTCTCGGTGTACTTGACGGCGTTATCGATGAGGTTGACGAGCATCTGTTCCAGCCGGAAAGGGTCGCCGGTGATGCATGGCAGCCCGGATGCGGCCTCCAGGCTCAGGTCCAGGTTCTTCTCCCTGGCCGCCGGCTCAAAAATCCTGACGACGTTTTCGGCGATGGTCTTCAAATCGAGTTTCTCGACCTCGGGCGCCACGGCCTTTTCTTCGAGGGCGGCCAGGGTGATGAGATCCTCGACGATGCGGATCATCCGGTCGGCATGGCGGATGATGGTCGATACATAGTTTCGCGTCGGTTCATCTTCGGACTCCTGCAGGGTCTCGGCGTATCCTTTGATGGCCGTGAGCGGAGTCCGAAGCTCATGGGAGACATTGAGGACGAAATCTCTTTTCATCCTGGCCAGGTTCTGCATCTCGGTGACATCATGGAAGGTGACGACGACGCCGTCCTGGGCGGAAAGATAAGCGGACCGGCAGAGGATATTTTTTTCCCCGAAAACGACCTCCGTCGTCCCGTTTTTTTTCTCCTCTTTGACCCGGCGGATGAGATCCACAAACGGCGTCATCCTGACCACTTCCCAAAAATATTTTCCTTCCGGGCTTTCCTGCTCAATCAAAGCCTTGGCGCTCCGGTTGGCCAGAACGATCTTGCCCGTGTTATCCAGGACCATCAGCCCTTCCTGCATGGAGGCCATGATGTTGTCCAACTCCTCGTTGCGCTTCCGGAGGTCGCTGAAGAGCGTTTTGACCTCGGAGGTCATCAAATTGAAGCTCCTGGCCAGGTCTTTCCATTCGTCTGAACTCCGGACCCTGACCAGGGCGTCGAAATCGCCGGCGGCGACTTTCTGCGAGGCCTTCATCAGCTCGCGCAACGGACGGGTCAGACTCCGGGAAAACGCGAACGCCCCAACGAGGGAAAGCCCGATGACGATCGCCATGGCCAGACCGATGTCTTGCCTCACGGCCTTGATAAGGACATTGATATCCCGGACGAACAGACTGAGCCGCAGCGCTCCTTCAATCCGGCCGCCGCGGGTCAGCGGAAGAGCCGCGTACAGCATTTCTTCCTTCACCGTAGTGCTGTAACGGAGGGACCGGCCGAAGCGGCCTTCCAAGGCTTGGCTAATCTCCGGCCGGAACCGATGGTTTTCCATCGTCGCCGGGTCCCGCTCCGAATCCGCCAGGACGAGTCCTTCCGGATCGATCACCGTGAGGCGGGCGTCGATCTTTTTTCCGTGCTCCTGCAGGAAAGACTCCAGCTCCGAAAAGCGATCCTCGTCGAAATAGCCGAGGATACGCGCTTCCAGGGAATACCCGACATTTCTCAAATCACGGGACAGCATGTCCAGATAATGTCTCTTGATCGTGCTGAACGAAAAGAGGAGGAAGACGGCGGAAAGCAAAAGAAGAAGAACGACGTATCCGCCGAAAATCTTGAAAAAAATCGATCTTCTCATGGCTCCAGCTTGTATCCGACTCCACGGATATTCTTGATGATCCGGGCGGCTTTCGGACCGAGTTTTTCCCTCAAATTCCGGATGTGGACATCGACCGTCCTGTCCAGGACGATTTTTTCATGCCCCCAGAGGTCGTCCAGGATCTGATCCCGGGTGAAGACCCAGCCTTTCTTCGAGGCCAGAAGCTTCAGAATCCTGAACTCCGTGGCTGTCAGGTCCACCTTCCGGCCCTGAACCCGGACTTCGTATTTTTCCGGGTCCAGGCTCAGAAAGCCGCCGATGTCAACGGGCTTTGACTCGGGCGGGCCCGCTTGTCTCCGGAGGACGGATTTCACCCGGGCCACGAGTTCCTTGGCGGAGAAGGGTTTGGTGATGTAGTCGTCGGCGCCGAGCTCCAAACCCAGGACCTTGTCCCCTTCTTCCCCCCTGGCCGTTACCATGATCACGGGAACGGACGCCCATTCCTCTTTCCTCCGCAGGAGCTTGCAGACCTCCAGCCCGTCCATATCCGGGAGCATCAAATCGAGAATAACCAGGTCGGGAGCCTGCTGAGTCAGTGAATCGAGGAAGCTCTTCGCTTCGGAAAAGCCCTTCGGCCTGAAGCCCGCTTTGCGAAGATGAAGAGAGATGAGCTCGACGATGTCGGGCTCGTCATCGACCACGGCGATTATTTCATTCATGGGGCCTGATCGCCCCATTATACGTTGGCTGAAAAACAAAAGGCAAGCCAAGCCGGACGGCTCGCTGCCTCACGACTCCCTTCGAGATAAGCCCTGGAATACCCTGGCGCAGGGCGCAGTCAGCCCTTCGGCCTCCTACTTCTGGGACCCGAAAAGTGCCAGCTTCCCTTCGAGGTCCCGGATTTTTTTCTCCAGTTCTTCTTTTCGGCCCCGCCTTTTCAGCCACAGCATCCGGGCCAGAATTCCGGCCGCAGCCAGAAGAATCAGGACGCTGAGGAGGGAAGCGTCCAGGAAGGGGACTCTTAAGGTGCGGAGATCGACGACGCCGACGTCCGAAAGATAGGAAAGGATGCTCAGGACGGCCAAACCCAAAACCCACCAGATCATTGCAGTCCTCCTTTCCCCCATTGCCTATCAGAAAAGCGGACAGAATGCAATAGGCGCAGCAAATGACAGTCGAGGCCGGCCCTATTCAGTCTGGGATTTGGCGGCCGCCTCGCGGCGGATTTCCTCGATGTGATGTTTGATCGTCTTTCCCTTGACGAGGTAGATCACGTCCTCGCCGATGTTGGTGGCATGGTCGGCGATGCGCTCGAGATGGCGGCCGATCAGGATGAGCCCCACTGAGCGGTTGATCGTCGACTGGTCATTCATCATGTAGGTTAAGAGTTCACGGAAGATCTGGTCGTTCAAGGAATCGACCTCGTCGTCCCTCTCGCAGACCGACCGGGCCAAGGCCTCATCGCGGTTGACGAAGGCGTTGAGGGCGTCCTTGACCATGCCCTGGGCAAGGGAGGCCATGCGGGGGATATCGATCAGCGGTTTGACGGGGGGGTGTTTGAGCAGATCCACCGAAACCTCGGCGATGTTGACCGCCAGGTCTCCGACCCGCTCCAGCTCGCTGCCGATCTTCATGGCCGAGGTGATGAAGCGCAGGTCGCTGGCCACCGGTTGGCGCAAGGCCAGAAGCCGCATGCACAGCTCGTCGATCTCGATCTCCAAAAGGTTGACGGTCGTCTCTCTCTTGAAAACCTCTTGGGCGAGAGTTTCGTCCCTGTTTTTCAGGCTCTTCACGGCCAAGGCCCCGGACTCTTCAGCGAGCCGGGCCATGTGCAGCAATTTCTCATTGAGACCGTTCAGTTCCGCGTCGAAGTGCCTATCCATGGTTGCCTCCTCAGACAGCTTCTATTTTACCCGAATCGGCCGGTGATGTAATCCTCGGTCAATTTATTGGCCGGGTTGGTGAATATTTTCTCCGTTTTATCGAACTCAATCAAGTCCCCCAGCATCATGAAGGCCGTGAAGTCGGAAACCCGCGCGGCCTGCTGCATGTTGTGGGTGACGATGACGACGGTGTAATCCTTCTTCACCTTCATGATCAGGTCCTCGATCTTGGCCGTGGCGATCGGGTCGATGGCCGAGCAGGGCTCGTCGAACAGGATGACTTCCGGCTCCACAGCCAGGGCCCGGGCGATGCAGAGGCGCTGCTGCTGCCCGCCCGAAAGCGCAAACGCATTCTCCTTGAGGCGGTCTTTGACCTCGTCCCAGAGCGCCGCCTCGATAAGGCTCTTCTCGACGACCTCCTCGATCTTCGCGCGGTTCTTTCCATTGTTGATCCTCAATCCGTAGGCCACATTATCGAAGATCGACTTGGGGAAGGGGTTCGGCTTCTGAAAGACCATCCCGACGTTCTTTCTCAGTTCGACGACGTCCACCGCCGGAGAGTTGATGTTGACGCCGTCCATGAGGATCTCACCTTCCACCCGCGCCCCGGCGACGACGTCGTTCATCCGGTTGAGCGTCCGGATGAAGGTTGATTTTCCGCAGCCGGAGGGGCCGATGATGGCCGTGACCCGGCGGTCGGCGCAGAGAATGTTGATGCTCCTGAGCGCCTGTTTGGAGCCATAATAGAAGCTCAGGTTTTTGGTTTCAATCTTGGTTTGGATGTCCATTTTACCACCTGCGTTTGCGTCTCAATCGAAATCGGATGACGATGGCCGTCATGTTCAGGCCGAGGACCACGACGATCAGCACCAGGGCCGTACCGTAGGCCAGCGGCCTGACCTGTTGGATGGCATGATGCTGCGTGGCCATGATATAAAGATGATAAGGCAGGGCCATGAACTGGTCGCTCAATGACTTGGGGAGGTAGGGCAGATAGAAGGCGGCCCCCGTGAACAATATCGGTGCCGTCTCTCCGGCGGCCCTGGCCAGCCCGAGGACCGTCCCGGTCAACATGCCTGGGATGGCGTACGGTAGAACATTGGTCCGGATGGACTGCCACTTGGTCGCTCCCAGGGCCAGGGAGCCCTCCCGATACGAGTTCGGGATCGTTTTCAGGGCTTCCTCGCTGGCCGTTATCGTCCAAGGCAGCGTAAGCAGGCCCAGTGTCAACCCGGCTGACAGGATCGACGTCCCGAACTTGAGGATATTGACGAAGAGGATGACGCCGAAGAGCCCGTAGACAATGGAGGGAACGCCGCTGAGGTTGCGGATGGACAGCCGGATGATCCGCGTCAGTCGGCTCTGCTTGGCGTACTCGTTGAGGTAGATGGCCGCGAACATCCCGAGCGGGATGGCCAGGACCGCGGTCACGACCGTGACCAGGAACGTCCCGATGATCGCCGGAAAGATGCCCCCCTCGGTCATGCCCCGGCGGGGCGGTTGGCTGATGAATTCCCAGGAAATGGCCCCTCCCCCCTTGCGACCGATGTCATAGAGAAGCAGCAGAAGAATGGCGAGGACGGTGTACAGGCAAACCCGCAAAAGGAGAAAACCGATGAACTGGACGACCTTTTTCTTCTTCATAGCTCCCTCTGCTGGTATTTGTTCAGAATGACGTCGGCGGCCAGGTTGACGATGAAGGTCATGACAAAGAGGACGAGCCCGATGGCGAACAGAGCATAATAATGGGTCGTGAAGTAGGGGACTTCGCCCAATTCGATGGCGATGTTGGCCGTCATCGTCCGGACGGACTCGAGGAATCCATGGGGAAAAGAGCGGGCGTTTCCGGTGGCCATGAGGACGGTCATGGTCTCACCAATGGCCCGGCCCATCCCGAGCATGAAGGAGGCGATGATCCCGGAGAGGGCGGCCGGTACCTTGACCCGAACGAGTGTCTGCCATTTCGACCCCCCCAACGCGAGGGACGCCTCGCTATAGGCGGAGGGGACGGCGTTCAACGAGTCCTCGGAGATGCTGATGATCGTCGGCAGGGCCATAATGGCCAGCAAAAAGCTCCCGTTGACGGCGTTCAGCCCGTGCCCGGTATGGAAGATCTTGGCGATGACGGGCCCGAACAGGACGATCCCGAGGAATCCGGTCACGACCGAAGGAATCCCGGCCAGAATCTCGACGATGGGTTTGACGATCTCCCGGACTCTCCAATGGGCGACGTCCGAAAGGTAGGCGGCTACGCCCAGGCCGATGGGGATGGCGATGAGCAGCGCTCCGGCGGTGCACATCAGGGTGCTGACGATCATGGACAGCAAGCCGTACTCCGCCTTTTCCGGCGAAGTGGGATCCCAGATCTTGTTGCCGAAGAATTCCGCCAGGGGGATCTCCCGGAAAGCCGGGATGGCGGTATAGAGCAGGATGACGAAAATGCCGATGAGGACGACGACGGCCAGCATCCCGTTGGTGAAGAAAAAGGCCTTGATCGCCGATTCTTTCCAGCCGGAGAGAGTCCTTATCTTGGATAAATGCCTGACGGGAGACCCGGGTTTGTCATCGCCCGCCGGGATTCGCTCGTGCCCCCCCCAAATTCTCTCGATCAGCGTCGCGATCCACAGGGCCGATTCTTCCCAGCGGCTTTTTCTTGGCCATTTCATTTCCGTTCCCCTCATAGATGCTCATATGTTTTCTCTGGATCCCCTCTATTGACAGGAGAACCGGGAGAAGCCTGCCGACTATTGCGGCCCGGCTTCTCCCTGGCTCTGCCTGCTATCTATGAGGGGAGTTACCTCAGGTTCATCTCGTTCTGCTCTTTATGCTTCGCCGAGATGGGAAAGAAGCCTTCCCGCTCGACGATCTTCTGGCCTTCTGCGCTGATTTCGAAGCGGATGAAATCGGCGATAGCGGCAGATGGCTTGCCGTTGGTTGTCTGATAGAGCGCCCTGGCCACCGGATAGTCGCCGCTGTCCACGGCCGCCTTGTCCAGCGGGGAGAATCCCGCCGACTTGGCATCCTTGGCGACTTTCAATACTTTCAGTCCTTTCCGGACCTTCCCGTCTTTATCGAAAAGGTAGCCGACGCCCACATATCCGATCCCCCCCTCGTCCTGGAGGATGCCCTCGATGATCTGGGCATTGCCGTTCATCTCTTTCATGTCGGTCGAGTAGTTCTTGTTGCCCAGGACGTGCTCCTGCATGAAGACGTAGGTGCCGGAGTTTGACTGGCGGCCGTAGAGAGAGACGGCCTTGTCCGGACCGCCGACGTCCTTCCAGTTCTTGATCTCGCCGCGGTAAATCGCGCCGAGATCGGCCATGGCCACCTTATCCAGGGAGTTCTTTTCGTTCACGATGATGCTTACACCGTCAACGGCGACGACGAAAAAGCGGGGCTTGATGCCCTTTTCCCAGGCCTGGTCGATCTCTTTTTGTTTCCATTCGCGGGAATGGTTGGCGATGTCGCAGGTCTGGTTGATGATCCCCGTGATGCCGGTCCCGGATCCTCCGCCGAGGACGGCCAGGGCCGATCCCGGCTTCTGGCCCATGTATTCCTCGGCCAGGATCTGGACGAGGTTGACCAGAGTGTCCGATCCCTTGATCTGCATCATTTTCTTCTGGGCCGGGGCCGAGGTGAGAACCAAGGCCAGGACGGCCAGGCTTAAGGTAGCGGTAGCGATGAATTTTTTCATTTTGTTTCTCCTTTCTTTCATTTCTTTCTTTGCGTTTGTTGGAACTTTCACGACGCTTCTCCCGTTGCCCTTTTTAGAAGGACAGAAAGAAGGTGAAATTGAGGATGATGTCGTTTTTCTTTTCTGAATTCGAATAGGAGCGAATCCAGATGTTCGGCTGGAGCTTCATGCTTTTGTGGACAGGAGCCCAATCGAGGCCGGCGATGACCAAACTCATTTCATCATCCTTAACCTTGCTGTTCGGCTCATACTTATCGAACCTGGCGAAAAACGAGACATTCTCCTTGACGGCATAGCGTCCGAACAGCGACAAGCCCGAAACATCGTAGCGGGCTTCGTCCGCGGTCATGTTTCTATCGTTCCTGTAGACGAAATACTCCGCCCCGATAACGAGGTTCTTGATCATCTCGATGTAACCGTCAACCTTATAGGTCATGGCCGAGTTGTCCTTGTCCTGCTTTTCATAATCGAGATAACCGACCACCGAAAGGCCGGCCACTGGGATCAGGTGAATATTCCCCGCAAGCTTCTTGTACTTGTCGCTCTCGGGGTGCGAGTAGCCGGCGCCGTTGTAGAACATGAAGCCGTAGCGCAAATATTTGGCCAGGCTTCCGGTCAGGCTGGCGCCTAAGTCCGCGGAGCTAGCGTCGATGTCGACACCGGTGATGTCTTTGTAGCCATCCAGAAGAGTCTTGGCGACGCTCCGGTAACCCCATCGTGCTTCGGCCGATTCAAAGGTCAGGGTCGGGGTCATGCCGATTTTTAGGCTGGAATTGGGAAGAAGCCCGGCGTAATCAAGATAAATGTGCTTGACATAGGGCCGCAGCTTGTCGTCTTTCTTGGTCGAGACCTTGGCGAAATCCACCGAGGTGATGTTGGCCGTATTGTCGGCATCATAGCGGAACCTGAATTTCAGGTTGTCGTTGATCTTGTTCTCGTAAGTGAAGTAGGCCCGGCGGAAAGCGAAAAAATTGTCCTTGGCGGCCGAGGTGACCGGCCCGTCGTTGGAAAGATAGCTGGTGTAGTCAAGATAAATGGTGGTGTTGAACGTCTGCTGAGCCGACACCATCCCCGCACTCAAGAGCACCATGCAGAAGATCAGAAGATTTCTGACTGCTATGTTTCTTGACATTCTTGTCAATCTCCTTTCTTAACGAATTCCTCCAGCGTCTGGTGATTGCTTCATCCTGTCCCTGCAGTCCCAGCTTGGCCTTCGCCGGTTTCTTCCCTGCCGTCCAGTTGGAACAAACACCTTGAAGCTAGAGCCGAGGATAAGCCCGGAGTGTTAAGATCTAATTAAGAAACGGTGAAAAATGAGTGAATTCGGCACCCCGGCGGTGCCCCTGGGAGGGCTATAGCCTGGCGGAGCCCCTTGCCGGATGGGCTCGTTTGTGGTATTCAAGATAGTCTAACAGATAGATACGGAAGCCGCAGGATCGGGAGTGAAGGAGATGCGAGATGAGTTTTGTCTTCAATGCCGACGAGATCTTCGAGATGGCCCTGAAGATCGAACAGAACGGGGAGAAGTTCTACCGGGACTCAGCCGCCAAGATTGCGGACCCCGAGGCCATCCTGCTCTTGCTCAAGCTGGCGGACATGGAGGTGGATCACCAGAGGATTTTCAAGGGAATGAAGACGGCCCTCTCCGCGGCCGATAAAAAGGCCATGACTTTCGACCCGAATAACGAAGCCGGGCTCTATCTCGCCTCGCTGGCCAATACCAGGATCTTTTTCGAAAAAGACATCGAGACTTCCACTCTCGAAGGGATCTTCAAGGCCGCTCTGGCCGCCGAGAAGGACTCGGTCGCCTTTTACCTGGGAATGAAAGACCTGGTTCCGGCCGGCCGCGGACGAGACAAAATCGAGGAGATCATCCGCGAGGAGATGCGGCACATCCGCGTTCTCGGCGAGCGACTGACCGCGCTGGAAAAATAGCTAGACGATCTGGCGCGCTTCCATATAGAAACGCTTGTCCCTGGCCTCGCCCATGGAGAAGGTCTTCCGCGGCAGGGCTCCGTCAAGAATCACGGTCCTGAAGAGCTCGCTCTTGTCCATGGCCGGAAGATAGAAACCCGCGCCTCCCGACCGCGCTCCCAGCCGGAGGAGGGACTCCGTGCCGTGGATATAATCGACGTCGCGAGCGCCGCCTTCCTGAACGAAAAAGTCGAGGAATTTTTGAAGCGTCCCGACGGGCAGGTTGGACTCCGGATCAAAAACCTCCAAACCGCCGAACCCTGAGGAGGTGACCAAGCCGATCCGGTGGGAACTCCCCTTCTGCCGGTCGACCAGGTTCATGACCTCGGCGGCGCTCTGGCATTCAAAATAACGGAATTTCCCCCGGTAGAATTTCTCCATCTCGCCGATCGAGTTCCTCCCGGGAGTGATATCGACGAGCAGCCGGTGGATGGGTTCGAAAACGAGGGCGGGATCACGGAGGTTGACGATCTCGACCAGGGCATGCCGGAGGGGAGAATTCATAACGGCCTCCCTGTCGCCGGCTTTTTCCTTGACTTTCTCCCAGATCGTCCTGGCGGTGGCCAGCGAGTGGTTGCCGTCACCCATGGCGTAGAGAAGGACCGGAGTCCCCGGAATCAAGCCGTACTTTGAGGCAAAGGCCGTGGGATCGGCAAGCGCCTCGAGGGCACTGATGATCCCCTTTTCCAGAGCCCCGTCAGACACCCGGTAACCCGCGAGACGCCCCGCCCCCATCATCAGTTCGAAATCATATAGTTTCTCCAGGCCGCCCCTCCCGGCCGTGAGCGGCCCGATGACCGAATTCTGCGGATCGTCGATAAGAACCATGATGTGGGGAACCTCGAGGGGAGCTCCCTCCCGGATCCGGACCCGCGGGGGAATCCTCGAGAGGATCGTTCCCTCAGTGGCCCGGACGAGGCTCGTTGACCCCCTCCGGAAATCGTAGTGTTCGAGATCGAGGCAAGCCACCAGTCCTTTCCGGATGCCTGGACCTGTCCGGCGTTCCACATAGACAAAGCCTTCCCCAGAGGCGAATATTCCCCTGCCCAGATAACGCCTCATTTGTTCCCGGATGCGCTCGATCCGGGCGCCGGCGCCCGGCTCACCGAGATAGACCTCAGGGTAGATTAGGCGCAGGGTCGAGGGCGCCTCTCCGACGAATTCCTCGACCTTCCGCCAGTATTCCGGCTCCGAGGTATATTGATCACAAGCAATGACCGCCCATTTGGACAGATCCGTGCCCGGCTTCGGGATCAGGATATCGGGGACACTGATGGCAAGGGAGTCATAATTCCTCATGGATAGGTCCTTTGGAAGATCGGAAATTCGATTACTCAGAATCCCCGCCGGCGCTTTCTGGCCTTCCGGGAGCCCAGAATCCCTCCTTGAAGGAAAAGTCCGGCTCCCAAGACGAAACCGAAATTGTACCAGGATCCGTTGTTATGGACTTCGTAGATACGGACATCTTTACTAAAAACGGAAATGATGAAAGTGATCGGCGAGATCAGCCCGTGCCACAGCCCCCTCCAGAATCCGGCGACCCGGCCTTCCTCGTCGGCCGTCTTCTCGACGGTGTTCGGACCCGGGGCACAGCTCGAAAAAGCCATGAACAGAATGAGCAGGCATCCCAACCAGGCTATATTTTTCATGGGACCTCCTGATTCTCCGGGTCCTTCACTTCTGCCTGATCCTGATCTCGATCGTCGTCGGATTTTCCGGGATCTCCCCCAAGGAGCGGACAATCCCCTGGATCGTTTCCTTAATCAAACGTTGGACGAAACGATTCAAGGAGATATTGTGCCCGTCACAGACAAGTTCGACCCCGTTTTCCTGGTCACGACTGCGCTGATTCTCTTCTGTCATCTCCGGTTCCTCCTCTCGGAAATATTGACACTGGCCACGCTGCTCAACCCTATACCATAGGGCGGCCGCCGAAGTCAAAGTCCGTGACGGCTCTATAACGAAAAGTGGGGTCCGCACAGAAAATAAAGACTATGATCGGCCCCCCATCGGCCTCGCTCCCGATCGGGTTCTTTGCGCTATTGCCGCGATTTCTTCATTCGTGTATAATAATGGCCTGAACATCGGACAGGAAAGATCTTTCCGGACCGTTCGGTCCGCCCGAGTCAACGATTCGACTGACGATCCCCTTATGATGGAAATATGAAAAGGAACACAGATGAATTTTAGCGAATTGAACCTGCATCCCGGACTCCTCCGCGGGATAGAGGACAGGGGCTACACCGAGTTGACACCCGTCCAGGAACAGACTCTGTCTCATACACTGCAAGGTGGAGATGCGGCTGTCCAGTCACAGACGGGAACCGGCAAGACGGCCGCCTTCCTGATCACGATCTTCGAGAAACTTCTCCGGGATGACTTATCCCGGGGGAAGAAGGCCTTGATCATCGTTCCGACCCGCGAGCTGGCGGTCCAAATCGAGGGCGAGGCCCGCCTCCTGGGCCGCCATCTGAAGTTCACCATCGGCTGCATTTATGGGGGAGTCGGCTATGCCGGACAATTGGCCGCGCTGCGCAAGGGCGCCGGCATCATCATCGGCACACCGGGCCGGCTGATCGACCTCCACGAGAGGGGCTCTCTCAAGCTCAAGGAAATCGGCCTGCTGGTGATCGACGAGGCCGACCGCCTGTTCGACATGGGATTCCTCCCGGACCTCAAGATCCTGCTCCGGAATATGGCTCCCCGGACCGACCGGCAGAGCATGCTCTTCAGCGCCACTCTGAACCGGATTTCCCGGAATATCGCCAACGAGCACCTGAACGGTCCGGCCTTCATTGAGCTCACGCCGGAGCAATTGACCGTGGACACGATCACCCAGAAACTCTATCGGGTGAAGAGCCACATCAAGCCCAACCTCCTCTTGGGAATCCTCCAGCGGCTGAAGCCCCGCAACGCCCTGATTTTCACCAACATGCGGCACAGCGCTTCCCGGCTCTCCAAGAAGCTCGAACTCAACGGCTTCAGTTGCCGTCATCTGTCGGGAGACCTTCCGCAAAGTCAGAGGCTCCGGATCATCGATGATTTCATGGCGGGCAAGTTCTCTTATTTGGTGGCGACCGATGTCGCCGCCCGAGGGCTCCATATCGACGATCTGGAGATGGTCATCAACTACGATCTTCCCCAGGACATTGAAAACTACGTGCACCGGGTCGGCCGGACGGCCCGGGCGGGAAACAGCGGCCAGGCCGTCTCCTTTGTCTGCGAAAAATTCGGCAAGCATCTGGAAGCCATCGAGTCGTTCATCGGGATGGCCATCCCCGTGGAGACGGCGGGAACCGACCTGTTCGCCACGGACAATGGCCTGGAGTACGAACTTCGGGAAAGACGCAACCGCAGAACCCAAACGGCCGGATCCCCGCGCGGCCGGACCCCCCGGCACGAGCATCGACCGGACAGGAGCCGGCGGCCGGACTCACGGACGAGGTGAGACCCCGACGGCATCGCTTCCCCCAGCGCTTTTTTGAATTGACATCGGCCCCAAAAAACGATAGATTATCGCGAAAGTCGAGAGCGATACCATGGCCTGGGGCGATCGAAGCGACGGCATCCGGCTCCGTCAGTTACCCGGCTTCCGCAAGATGTTCCCCTACATGATGCGGACGCGCACCGAATCGGCGATCTATCACGCTGTGCGCCTGAAGGTTGGCTCCGTTCTCACCTGGCTAGACCGGGTCAACGTCGGCCGGGAGAACAAAATCACCCGCTTCCACATCATCCTGGCGGCCTGCGTGCGCACCTTGGCCTTGAGACCCGAGGCCAATCGTTTCGTCGTCGGACGCCGTCTCTACCAGCGGCGCACCATCGACCTGTCGTTTGTGGTCAAGCGCGCCCTGACCGAAGAAGCCTCCGAGACCACCGTCAAAATCACTTTCGATCCCCGGGATACAATCTGGGAGGTGGTCGACCGGGTCAATGCGACCGTCCGGGCGGTCAGGGAAAGCCGGACGTCGAGAGATGAGTCCGCCTCCGAGATCGTGTCCAAGCTGCCGCGGAGCATTATCCGGCTTGTTATGGGGGGAGTGCGGGCCCTTGACTACTTCGGATTATTGCCCGCCTCCTTCATCAAGGGGGATACCCTCTACACGAGCGTGTTCCTGGCCAACCTCGGCAGCATTGATCTTGATGCCGTCTTTCACCACCTCTACGAATGGGGCAACGCGCCGTTTTTCTTGGTCATTGGAAAGCCCAAAAAGGAGCCGGCCGTCAACCGGGACGGCCAGCTCGAGGTCCAGGACATCATGGACCTCAAGATCACTCTGGATGAGCGCATCACCGATGGAGTTTACTTTGCGGCCACGATCAATTTGCTGCGGGGTCTTATCGAAAACCCTGAAAAACTGGAACATCCCCCGGAAAGCCTTCCCGATCCCATGACGTCGGGCTGAACCGACGCCGGGAGTCAGCCGGCTGTCCCGGTTGATCGATCCGACCAGGCCCAGGCGATCATCTGGTCGTCCGGTTTGGCCAGGGGGGCATCATCAAACCCGCCCCTGATCTTCCACCGGGAGAAGCCAGCCTGCCGGAAGAGGAGCTCGAGCTCGAAGCGATAGACCCAGCGCTGGGCCGTCGAGAACCGATGGGAAGAGACGGTCCGTCCGCTCAAGTCAAGCTCCCGGATCTCGATTTCCGAGCGCTGGAGCTGGGCCACGGGGTCCTTCGTCCGGGTGTCCCACATCTGGATCGTCCGTCCTGAGGCGGCGTCCTCCGCCTTGATCTCAAGAGTCGGCACTCCGTCGGGCTCGGCCCAGTATTGAGGACCCGGGTAGGACACATGAAGGACAAGGGCACCGCCCGGCTCAAGGTGAGCCCGGAAGCAGCGGAGCGCCCGCAGCTGGTCGTCCGTCGTCTCGCAATGGGCGAAGCCGTTGAAGGCGCAGATCACCCGGGCATAGCGGCGCGGCAGCGAGAAATCCCTCATGTCGGCGACGACCGCCCTGTTTTCCCACCCCATGCCTTTGGCCTTGGCCCGGAAGCGTTCGATCATCGGCCCGCTCAGGTCGAACCCGTCCGCGTCGAAACCCGACTCGAGAAGGCGGAGGAGCACCCGGCCCGTGCCGCAGCCGGCCTCGAGC
>JBAUIH010000126.1:0-3228 GCA_049682755.1 Candidatus Aminicenantales bacterium
TGATCGCCTTCTCGGCCGTCTCGATCCTCCTGGTCATCACCATTTTCATTTTCGGCGAGGGGACGCCCGTTATGTTCAAATACGGGCTGACGAAATTTCTCTTGGGTTTGGACTGGTTTCCCCTGGAGAAGAGCTACGGCCTGCTGCCGATGATCATCGGGTCCCTGGTCGTCACCGGAGGGGCCCTGGTCATCGGAGTCCCCTTCGGCCTGGCCTGCGCCGTTGTCTTGACTGAATTCTCCTCCAAAGGCCTGAGGAGCTTTTTAAAGCCGATTATTGAGCTTCTGGCGGGGATCCCTTCGGTCGTCTATGGATTTATCGGAGTGGTCATCCTGATCCCGTTCATCCGCGACCACCTGGGCGGGCCGGGCTTTTCCGTCCTGGCCTCCTCGGTCATTCTGGGAATCATGATCCTTCCCACTATCATCAGCATTTCGATCGATTCGCTCGAGGCCGTGCCTCGGAGCTACCGGGAAGGGTCGATCGCTCTGGGAGCGACCCGCTGGCAGACCACCCGGATGGTGATGTTTCCGGCGGCCAAGTCGGGGATCATCGCCAGCATCATTCTTGGCATGGGCCGGGCGATCGGCGAGACCATGGCTGTCATCATGGTGGCCGGGAATGCGGCCACGATCCCCCGCTCGCCGCTCGACCCGGTCCGGACGCTGACATCAAATATTGCCCTGGAATTGGGCTATGCCGCCGGAGAGCACCGGCAGGCGCTATTCGCCACCGGTGTTATCCTCTTCGTCATCATCATGATCCTCAACACGATCGCCAACTTGACCTCGAGGAAAAGGAATCCGTGAAAATCGCCGTCCATCCCCGGACCGAGCAGGGTATCGTGCGGGCCCTGCTCTGGCTTCTCACGGCCGTCACGGTGTTCATCCTCTTCTTTATCATCTTTTACGTTCTGAAAAAGGGCTTGCCCGTCATATCTTTGGAGTTCCTGACCAAGAATCCCACCGAGATGGGCAAAGCCGGGGGCATCTTTTCGACGATCCTCGGAACGATCACCCTGACCCTGTTGGCCATCTTCATCGCCACTCCCCTGGGCGTCGGATCAGCGATTTTCCTAACGGAATACACCCGGGAGAGCTGGCTCACCCGTGTCATCCGTTTCGGGTCGGAGTGCCTGGCCGGCATCCCGTCGATCATTTTCGGTCTCTTTGGCTTTATCCTTTTCGTGACCAAGCTTGGCTTCGGCTGGTCTCTTCTAAGCGGCGGGCTGACACTGGCCATCATGATCTTGCCGACGATCATCCGGACGAGTGAGGAAGCGATCCGTTCCGTCCCTTGCGCTTACCGTGAAGTCAGCTTTTCGCTCGGGAGCACCAAGTGGCAGACGGTAACTCGCGTGGTTCTCCCGTCCTCCCTGCCGGGAATCCTCACCGGTGTCATCCTCAGCGTGGGCCGGAGCATCGGCGAGACGGCGGCGGTCATTTTCACCGCCGGCAGCTCGCTTCACCTCCCGACATCGTTATTTTCTTCCTCCCGGACCATGTCCGTTCATTTTTATATACTAGCCAGGGAGGGCATCTCGATGGACAAAGCCTACGGAACGGCGGCTGTTCTGATCATCGCCATCCTATGCATCAACGTGCTGGCTTACTCGCTGATGAACAGGTTCATGAGGAGATACTGCTGAGATGAGCGAAGCCGCCATCCGGGCGAAAAATTTCCGGCATTTCTTCGGCGAGACACCAACTCTGAAAAATATCAATTTGGGGATTCACCGGAACGAGATCTTCGGGATCATCGGTCCCGCCGGCAGCGGCAAGTCCACTTTTCTTCGCGCCCTCAACAGGCTCAACGACCTGGTGCCGGGCTCAAGGACGGAAGGGACTCTGGAGGTTGACGGCCAGGATATCTATGGGCCGGAGATAAGTGTGGTCGAGCTGCGACGGCGGCTGGGGATGGTCTTCGCCACACCCATCCCGCTGCCGCGGTCGGTCTTCGAAAACGTCGCCTTCGGCGCCCGAATGGCGGGCGTGAAGAACCGAGGCGCCCTTAACGAATTGGTTGCCGATGCATTGCGGAAGACGGCCCTCTGGGAAGAAGTCATGGACCGGCTGGATGCAAGCGCTCTGAAGCTGTCCGGGGGCCAGCAGCAGAGACTCTGCCTGGCCAGGATTTTGGCCCTGAAGCCGGAGTTCATCCTGCTCGATGAACCCACCTCCGGGCTTGATCCCATTTCGACGATGAAGATCGAGGAGACGCTGCGGCAGCTCCAGTCCGAGTTCACGATCATCCTGGTCACCAACAACACCAAGCAGGCCGCCCGGGTGGCTGACCGGACCGCCTTTTTCCTCAACGGCGAGCTCGTCGAGGTGGACCAGACCGAGACGATCTTCTCAGCCCCGTCCGACCAGCGGACGAACGATTATATTTCGGGCAAGTTCGGGTGAAGAAGGATTCATGGGAATTATCGAGGTCAGAAACCTGGATTTCTTTTACGGCCGATTCCAGGCGCTCAAAAACATCAACCTGAGCGTCGAGCCGCAGAAGATCACCGCCCTGATCGGGCCCTCAGGCTGCGGAAAGACGACCTTTCTTAGGTCGCTCAACAGGATGAATGACCTGATTGAAGACGTCCATATCCAGGGACATGTCCGGATCGACGGAGCCGACATCTACAAAAAGGGATGCGACCTCCTCAAACTCCGGAAAAAAGTGGGGATGGTCTTCCAGCGGCCCAACCCTTTTCCTTTGAGCGTGCGGGATAACGTCACCTATGGGCTGCGCGTCCACGGGATGATGGACAAGTCCGGTGTCCTGGAGCGCCTGCAGTGGAGTCTCGCTTCCGTTCATCTCTGGGAGGAGTTGAAAGACAATCTCGATGCGACTGCCCTCTCTCTCTCCGGTGAGCAACAACAAAGGCTGTGCATCGCCCGTTTGATCGCCATTGAGCCGGAGATTTTGCTGATGGATGAGCCCTGTTCGGCTCTCGACCTCATTGCTACAGCGGGGATCGAGGACCTGATGCGCGAACTCAAGAAACGCTACACCATCGTGATCGTGACTCACAACATGCAGCAGGCCGCCCGCGTGTCCGATTATACGGGCTACTTTTTGTTGGGAGAGATCATCGAGTTCGGCGAAACCACTCAGATATTAACCAACCCCGCCGACTCCAGAACGGAGGACTATATCACCGGCCGGTTCGGAGAGGGAGGCTCGGGCCTGTTGGCTCCAAACCACGCCGCCTTTGTCCCGGCGAGCCAAAGG
>JBAUIH010000127.1:0-11748 GCA_049682755.1 Candidatus Aminicenantales bacterium
TTTGAGCATTATGGCGTTCGAGAAAACTCCGTTGAATCAGCTGCTTACGGAAAAGTACGATCATGAATCGATGGCCGACGACCCTAACCAATTGCTTTTGTTCAACTTATAACTGGACAGCACTGAAATGAGGAATAAAAAATTCGCTCTCCCTGGACGGGAGAGGTCGGAGAGAGGGTGACTATAAAAAATACCCCCTCCCCCTCCTTTGATCTCCCCCCCAACTCGGGGGGAGAGAAGAGGAGGGTAGCTTGTCGACCTCCCGCCAGGGGAGGGGAAATATTTTTTGGATTATTTGTGAATAGACCAAGTTTTTAATAGCCTGTTGATATTTCGGCGCGATTTTGAGGATAATCAGGCAGAGTGGTTGAATTCGTTCAGTCCGTTGTCATAGGTATATCCCGATCGAGAGGAGAAAGAGGATGAAGCGCCGCCAGTTTTTGAAATCGTTGCCCGTCGCCGTCGCCGGAGTCGCCGGGTTCCCGGCCATCATCCCGGCCTCGGCCCTCGGCCGCCAGGGCGCCGTCGCACCCTCCGACCGCATCGTTATGGCCGGCGTCGGATTCGGGATGATGGGCATCCCCAACATGGAATCCTTTCTGGGAAAGGACGAGGTTCAATGGGTGGCGGTCTGCGATCTCGACAGGAACCACTTGGCCAAGGCCAAGGCTATCGTCGATGAAAAGTACGGGAATAGCGATTGCGCCGCCTATTCCGATTTGCGCGAACTCCTGCTCCGCCGGGACATCGACGCCGTCTCGATCGCCGTGCCCGACCACTGGCATGCCCTCCTGTCCATCGCGGCCGCCCGGGCCGGCTGGGACATCTACGCCGAGAAGCCGTTTTCCCACAGTCTCCGCGAAGGCCGGGCCATGTGCGACGCCGTCAAGCGCTACGGCCGCGTCTGGCAGACCGGTTCCTGGCAGCGGTCGGTCGAGAAATTCCGCCCTGCCTGCGAGCTCGTCCGGAACGGCCGGATCGGGCGCGTCCTCCGGATCGAGGTCGGCCTGCCCGAAGGCCACTACGATTTCGCCCGGACGTTCGGCCAGGAGGCAATCACTCCGCCGCCGCCCGAGCTCGATTACGACCAGTGGGTCGGGCCGGCGCCCTACTCGCCCTATTGCACGGCCCGCGTCCACATGAACTGGCGCTGGAACATGGACTTCGGGGGCGGCCAGCTCATGGACTGGATCGGCCATCACGGCGACATCGCCCACTGGGGGATGGGCTGGGACCTCACCGGCCCGGTCGAAGTCGAAGGCCGCGGCGAATTCCCGACGGGCGGGATTTACAACAGCGCCCTCCGCTACCGCGTCACCGCCACCTACGCCGACGGCACCCCGATGGTCATAGCGGGCGGCCACCCGGATATCCGGGGCGGCACCAAGTGGATCGGCGAATACGGCTGGGTCTATGTCGACCGCGGCCGGTTCGAGACCTATCCCGAGGACCTCGTCAACGAGGTCATCGGCCCGAACGAGAACCGGCTTTATAAAAGCACCGACCACTACCAGAACTTCCTCGGTTGCGTCAAGACCCGCGGCCTGACCATCACTCCGGCCGAGGTCGCCCACCGCTCGGCGAGCGTCGGCCATCTGAGCGTCATCGCCATCGAGCTCGGCCGCAAGATCCGCTGGGACCCGGCGACCGAGACGATCATCGGCGACCCGGAGGCCGAGCGCCTCCTCAGCCTGTCCTACCGGAAGCCATGGGTCCTCCCCGAGTGAGAAAGCGAAGGAAGGCGAACATGAAAACACAAAAGAGAGTCACGGCGAGCACGGCGCCGGCCGCGCTTTTCTTGCTTGTTCTGCTTTCGACGCTTATCTCAAGCGACCTCTCCGGCCAGGCTGCCGCTCCGCCTATTGAAACCCTCATCGTCACCGGCCAGAACTACCATGACTGGAAGACGACGAGCGCCGTCCTTAAACAGATCCTCGAGGACACCGCGCTTTTCCGCGCGGATATCGCCGTCAGCCCGCCCGCCAAGGCCAGTATGAGCGGTTTCCAGCCTGATTTTCCGGCGTATCAGCTCGTTGTCCTCGACTACAGCGGGGACGCCTGGCCGCTGGCTACGCGCCAAGCGTTCGTCGATTATGTCAAGAAGGGCGGCGGAGTGGTCGTCTACCACTCGGCCAATAACACATTTCCGGATTGGCCGGAATACAATACGATCATCGGCCTGGCCGGCTGGGGAGACCGCACAGAAAAGGCGGGGCCTTACGTCTATTGGAAGGACGGCCGGATCGTCAGGGACACCGACCCGGGAGTGTGCGGGTATCACGGCCCCGAGCATCCTTTTCTCATCGTCAACCGGACGGCCGACCACCCGGTCACGGCGGGCCTGCCTTCCCGCTGGATGCACGCCAGCGATGAGCTCTACGGCCTGCTCCGCGGCCCGGCCGAGAATCTGACCGTGCTGGCGACGGCCTATTTCGCGCCCGAAGAGAGCGGCACAGGACGCCATGAGCCCGTGCTCTTCACCGTCCAGTACGGCGCAGGCCGCATTTTCCACACCATGCTCGGACACGCCCGGCCGGAAGCCCCTCATCCGGCGCTCGAGTGCCCCGGGTTCATCGTCACCTTCCAGAGGGGTGCCGAGTGGGCGGCGGCGGGAAAAGTGACCCAAAAAGTACCCGCCGATTTCCCCGGCACCGACCGCGATATTTCGACGCCCGAAGACGCCCGCAGCTGGCCGGGATACCGCCCCCCCTCACTCGAAGCCATCCTCAAGGACCTGGATTCCTTTGAATACAGCCGGGATGAGCAAGTGCTCTATCGCCTCAGGCAATACGTCCTGAACCACCGCACTGACGAGCAAGCGCGGGCGGAGATGGAGGAAAGGTTTTTGGCTTTTCTGGCCGCGTGCGAAAATCCCGCAGCCAGGCTGGCGGTCTGCCGCCAGCTGCGGCTCATCGGGACTGAAAAATCTGCGGCGGCGCTGGGAAAACGGCTCCTCCAGGACGAGACGTCGGACGTGGCCCGTTACGCGCTCGAAAAGATCCCTGGCCAGGCAGCCGAAAAATCCCTGCTCGACGCCTTGAACGCGGCGGGAGGTGAAATCAAGCTCGGGATCATCTCCTCCCTCGGCGAGCGGAAGACAAAAAAGGCGGTGGAAGCCCTGGCCCTTCTTCTTAATGACCAGGACGCGGCTATCGCCTCCGCAGCTGCTGTTTCCTTGGGGAAGATAGGCGGGCTGGAAGCGGCGAAAGCCCTCACCGATGCCTTCGACAAGACGCAGGAATCGTTCAAAGCCGAGATCGCTTATTCATTGCTGCGCTGCGCCGAGGAATTCCTGGCCGTGAGGGAATATTCTTCCGCCGACGGGATTTTCGGGAAACTGCTGAACCCGCAGCCGCCGCTCCTTCCGGTCGTCATCCGGCAGGCGGCTCTCAAAGGCAAGATCACGGCCGCTGAAAGAGACGAAGCCGTCCGGATGATCGTCGACACACTGGCCCGCGGCTCCCAGGAAATGCACGGGCCTGCGATCGGCCTGGTGCCGGTCGTTTTCAAAGAAACCGAGATCGGGCCGCTCCTGGACCTTCTCACAAAGATCCCTGAATCCAGCCAGATTCAACTTCTCTCCGTCCTGGTGAACTACCCGAAGGAAGCAGTCCAGGCCGCCATTCTGGACGCGGCCGGAAGTCCATCTCCTCCTGTCCGGATCGAAGCCCTCAGAGCTTTGGGAAGACGGGGCGATGCCGCGACCGTCCGGTTCCTGGTCATGCGCGCGGCCAACGCTCTTGGCGAGGAGCAACTCGCTGCCCGCGTTGCCCTGGGAATGCTTCCAGGCAAGGATATCGACGAGACCATCCTTTTCGGCCTGGCCGGCTTTCCCGGGGAAGACGTCAAGAACGAGCTCATCCGGGCCGTCGGAGAGCGGCGGATCCCAGCCGGAAAGCACCACCTGATGACCATAGCCGGGTCGGGCTCAATCCAAAACAGCCTCGAGGCGGTCAAGGCCCTGAAAACCGTCGCCTCTCCGGCAGATATTCCCGCCCTATTGGACATCCTTCTGGGACTGGGCGACGAGACGGTTCAAGAAGAAATGGAGAACACCATCGCTTCACTCGCTCAAAAAATAGCCGATCCCCATTCGCGGGCTTCAGCGGTTGAGGAACTGCTGGCGCCGCCCCCCAATTCGCTAAAGCAGCCGATCACGGAAGCGGGAAGGCGCTGTCTCCTTTACCGGGCCCTGGGTAGGATCGGCGATGACAGCTCCCTTCCGCTTCTCCGTGCCGCCCTCATGGAGGACAATGCCGCTGTTAAGGACGCCGCTATCCGGGCTCTGGCCGACTGGCCGAACGCCACTCCACGCGAGGACGTCCTGGCCATTGTTCAGAGTTCTAAGGACCTGAACCATCAGGTGCTGGCCCTGCGTGGCTACGTCCGGATGATCAGGCTGGAGAAATACCAATCGCCCGCGGCGGCGGTGCAATCCCTCATGACAGCCTTAAACCTTGCGCCGCGGCCGGAAGAGATCAAACTGGTCCTGGGGGGGTTGCCCGACTTCGCCTCTCCCGATGCGCTGGCTCTGGCCGAGTCGTTCTTGAATACGGAGGGCGTCCAGGCAGAGGCCCAAGCGGCCGTCACCGCGATCAAAGAAAAACTCAACGACTGAGGTCACCCGTTTTCGCGGCCTGATAAGAAACAAGAAAAGGATATCAGGAGCCGAGCATAATCCTGTAGATCTCGAGCGGGTCGAGGACGTGGCTCTGCCGGCATTGGACCCGGCAGCCCTCCCGGTTGAGATCTGACTCCCTGCAGACTCTCATGACATCGGGCGAGATGTCGTCGATGACCGCCATCCGGCCGTCGAGCCTGCCGATCTCAATTTTGCCGTCGATCAGATGCAGGCCCTTTTTCTGCAGCTCTGTTTCGATGATAGCAAAAACCCTTCTTGTGATCTCTTTCGCTTCTTTGAGCTCGTCCTCGGTCAGGATCCCGAGTGTGGTGAGCGCTTCGTCGTTGATGAGATGGTCCGTCTGGCCTTTCGTGGTGATCTCGATCAGCCCGTTCAGGTTCACGCATTCCGGGACAAACGCGTATCTTCTGAGGAAACTTCCCTGGGCATTGTTCCTGTAGACGAACTCGAGGTTGTAGAGCCCCTTTATCCTTGGCAGCTGCGCTTCCCTGGCGACGATAACCCTGTCCCCTCTTGTGTCTATATAATGATTGGGGATGCCGTTCTCGGCGAGCTTCTTGAAGAAGAAAGTCGTGAACTTGCAGGAAACCGCCCCCTTTCCCTTGATCTCACCCACGACGTTATCGCGCCCCGGATCGAAGATGGTTTTCCCGTCGATGACGATACCCGTCGCCGCGTCCTTGAAGTGGAACTCGATGTAACCGTCGTCCCTCTTGTAAACGTCCTTGCTCTTGCCTTCGTACACAAGCGTGTTCATGGCCTCACTCTCCATTCAGATATCCGTTCTTCATTTCAGCGTGAGATGATGTGCCGCGAATCCAATTCAAGCAGCGCGGGAAATATAAATCACGACCGGAAAAGATGTCAAGGACGGTCCACAGCGACCTCCAGGTCTACGTCATAATAGAGCGCCGACACGGGACAAGGGCCTCAAGGGCAAGACATCCGGCAGCCAGCCGCACCCTCGATCAAAGGAACACGTTTTCTCCCATTGACACGAGAGAAAGGACGGGGTAATGCTTATACTGGCGCAGCGGAAAACGATGCCTACGCAACAACCCCGGTTCTTTCTCTTCGACTGCGAGACGACGGGGCTGCCCCGCACCCGCTATTTTTCTCCCCATGACGTCGACGCCTGGCCCCGTCTCGTCCAGGTCGCCTGGGGCTGCTATGACTCCGACGGAAACGCCGGAGAGGCCGCGTGCCATATCATCCGGCCGGAGGGATTCAGGATCCCCGCCGACGCAACGAAAATCCACGGAATCACCCAGGCGCGCGCCCTTCGGGCGGGGAGAGATTTGGGCGAAGTCCTGGACGAATTCCTGGAGGCGTCAGAAAAGCCGGGCATCGTCCTTGTCGCTCATAACCTGGCCTATGATTTCGGCGTGATCGGGGCCGAGCTCGTCCGGGTGGGCAAGCCGCTCCGCTTCCTGGACATCCCCGGCATCTGCACGATGAAGTCGACGACCGAGATTTGCCGTCTGCCCAGGCCGGGCGGGTTCGGCTTCAAGTGGCCAACCCTCGAAGAGCTGCACGTGCATCTGTTCGGCCGCGCCTACGCGGGCGCCCATGACGCCGCCCGCGACCTCGAAGCCTGCGCCCGTTCATTCTTCAGGCTTTGGCAGGCCGGGCACTATCCTTCGTTATAGGACTGGAGAGGGAAGCTTCAGGGACTGGTGCATCCTCCGCCCCGCGTCTTCGCAATCCCGCCTTCCGGGACATGGCGGCCGAAAGCGGCAGTCGTCCATTCTGACGGGTGAATCGGCGTGAAATCACGAAACCAACGGGCCCGCTCCCAAGGAGTGCGCCCTGGGATCTTCCATCATTCAAAGGAATCCGGAGAGGAAGTCTTGAAGCTCCCGAACGGTCTTGTCCGGCAGAGACACACGCGCCTTGAACAGGTTTTCGAGTTCTGCCGGCGAGAGGGATGGGGGCCTGCCTGTTCTCCCTCCCCGAGAAGCTTAAGGAATATTCTCAGGTAATCCGGGAGCAAGGCCGGCTCGATTTTCTTGCAGAGCCAGTAGTCCGCGTAAATGACCGTCATTTCGTCCACGAAAAGATGGGTCATCTCGTGGACGGATATCCAGAAGCTTACCAGGATTTCCTCCTCTCTCTCGGGGAACTTGACTGCCTTTTCTCGCGCGCAATCCGGGCGATATAGGCTTCCGAATACAGGTTTGACGCATCCTCCCCGATATCCATATGGGCGAGGCAATGGAAAAAAAGATCGACCTGCACCTCGGTCCTGAGGATGATTTCCATCGACTCAATCCCGGAGAAAACGGGGGTGTGGCCCGAACCGGACGCCGCGATGAGGATGACGCAGAGAAGATAGCTCTTCACTTTTTTTTCAGCCATGGCCGGAAAAAGGGATGCCTTGTTTCTACGCCGTAAGCGGGCAACAACTTCCTGACGATCAGCTCGCGATTGAACAAGAGGATTGCGCAAAAGAAGCCCTGAAGAAGGAGCCTGTTGATACCGAATCCGGACGCCAGGCCTCCGATGTCCCCTCCATAAAAGAACGGTCCGACAGACAAGTTGAACGGGTCAATCAAGAGAAAGAGGACGGTTGCCCAGAAGGCTGCGTTTCTCAGGAAACGCCGGGGCGAGACGCTGATTTTCGCCCGGCAGAGGAAAAGGCAGTAACCCAGCGCCAGCGTCATCACGTTGCTCGCTCCCGAAATGAAACCCCATTTCAGGCCGACCCTCTCCGGGACAGCCGTTTTGTACACGACTTCCAGGCCGTATGGCCGGACTGCAAACGACTGATATTCGCCATATATGGATGCCATTATCGCGTGCATCCCTTCGTGCACAACGGCGAACCCGCAGAGGGCGGCCAGCCATCCCAAGTACTTTTTCATAACAAGACGCCTCCCTTAGAAATTGGCCCCTCGGTCCGCCCGGACGCAAAAACCTCAGGCTCAAGGCATTCTTCCTTGGACTGAATGCAGTCAGGCCAAGCGCAGCGAAAATGGCTGACCGGGGCGCCTCCCGCGCAGAGTTCTGATTCCCGGGCAGTCTTCATCATTTTCTATCTTCATGATTAGACAATTCACGAGCACGATTAGTTTCACCCCCGTCGCCGTTTCAGGCCCCGGATCCCGGACGTCGCTCTTCGCAAAGCCGGTCACGGAGATGAAACTTCCGTCGTCTCTGCGGAGTCTAATGTTCGTGAACCTCCCTTCCGGTTATCGGCCCCGGCCGAACACAGGAGAAAGCATGGATCAAGTTCTGCAGGAGCTCGAACGGCATGGTTTTCAAGCGCGCATCGTCTCTGCTTCTCGGCTGCCCGAACTCGAAGAAGCCATCGTCAGCCGACGGGACCGAGGTGAATTTTCACAAAATTTTTACCGAGAGCGGCTATCCTATTTCCGGTTCAACCCTCCCGAATCCCTCCCCGGGGCTCGCTCCATCATCGTCGCGGCGTTCCTCCAGCCGAAAACCAGAGTGCTGCTTCATCTGGACGGCAAGCCTATCCCGGTCGACATCCCTCCCACCTATCTTTATTATCCCGATTCGTTTGCCGAAAACATCCTCCAGGGGATCCTCAAACCGGTGGGCTATCGGCTGGCACGGACCGCTCTTCCTCTGAAACTCTTGGCCGTGCGGAGCGGGCTCGCGACGTACGGCCGGAACAACATCAGTTATGTGCCGGGGATGGGAAGCTATCATCGGCTGATGGCGTTTTATTCGGATTATCCGGCTGCCGATGATTCCTGGCTAACAGCAAGACTCATGAATTCCTGCGCCCAATGTTGGGCTTGCCTGCGCAACTGCCCCACAGGAGCGATCGCAGAGGACCGCTTCCTCCTGAATGCGGAACGTTGTCTCACCTATCTCAATGAGAAGCCAGGCGATTTCCCCGGTTTTGTGCATCCATCTTTCCATAACGCGCTCGTCGGATGCTTTCACTGTCAGGATGTTTGCCCGGAGAACAGGCCCTTCCGCCACCGGGTCGAACCCGGCGAGGAGTTCTCGGAGGAAGAAAGCCGGCTTTTGTTGCGTTATGAAGCTGCCGGGAACCTTCCGGCCTCAATCCGGAGGCGGCTGGAAAACATGGATCTTATGGACTACATCGGGTTTCTGCCGAGGAACCTGAGGGCAGTGATAGCGGCTTCTTCGTCAGGATTTTGCGATCGGGAGAAATGAGCATGATCATGAGAATCTGGCACGGCGTCACCGAGACGGCTCGAAGCGCGGGTTTCTTCAACTACCTCATGAAAACGGGAGTTCCCTGGTATCGCTCCCTCGCCGGAAATCGCGGCGTCTTTGTCCTGCGGAGGGTGAAGGAAGACAAAGCGGAATTTCTCCTGTTGTCCCTTTGGGAATCGGCGGATTCCGTCAGACAATTCGCCGGCCCGGATATCGATGCGGCGGTTTACAACTTCTCCGAAGACATAAATTATCTTCTCGAACTGGAAACTCGGGTCGCGCACTACGAAATCCTGGCCGATATCCGGGCGGAGGAACCGGTGACCCCGACAAATTGACCAGACTGAAGGAGAGACGGCATGAAATGCGGATCCGGATTCCCAGCGAGCGCCTTCATCATCCTGGTTTTCGCTTCTGTTCTCCCAGGCCTGAATCCGGCGTCGCGACAGAAAGAGTTTGGCCCCGCTCAGAATGAGCTGTTCTCAAAATGGGAGCGCGCCCAGGCTTATTTTATAAAGGGGGAGGATTATTTTGTCCAGAAAGACTAAGCGCGGGCTGAGATCGAGCTGAATTCCTGCGCGGCCGATCCCAGCCATCCCGGCGCGCACAACAATCTGGTGAACCTTTATTATATGGCCAAGGACTATGAGAACGCTTTGCGGCTCATCGAACGCGCCGAAGCCGGGGGGGTGAATCTCAACCCCCAACTCAAGGAAGCCGTCCTCAAGGCGGCCCGGAAATAGGCGGGAGTTCGACGGCGGCTCATCGCCTTTTCAGGCGAAAGCATTCACAGTTTATCCCACGACTCCGGATGAACCCAGACCGGCTTTGGATCGTATATAATTTCGTAGAGAATATTGGTCAATACGATGAGAACGGAGACGCAGGAAGCCCCTCAGAGTCCGGAGCCGGGGGAAAGAAAGCCGCACCTCCGGAGCAGCGCAGGAAAGCCGCGGGAAATCAGCCTGATCGAGGGGATCAAGCGCGGTAACCGGGAGGCGTTCAACGATCTTTTCCGGCGGGAACAGAAATATCTCTATAACCTGATGCTCCGGTTGACCGGGGACGCGGCCGCCGCCGACGACCTGACTCAAGAGACTCTCCTGAAGGCTTATGAAAAGATATCGAGCTTTCGCCGTCGGGCCGCCTTCCGGACATGGATCACCAGGATCGCCATCAACATCTTCCGGAACGAACACCGGAAGAAGGCCCGCCACTCGTCTCTGTGTCTTGGACAGGTTCTCGTCCCCGGGAGTGGCGCCAGCCCGGAGCGTCTGGTCATCAAGCGCGAACTCCAATGGTGTATCCTGCACAACCTGCGTTATCATCTGCCGAGAAAATACCGTGAGGTCCTGGTCCTCAGGGACCTGCAACATCTGAGCTACAGGGAGATTTCCCGCATCCTGGACTGCAGCGTCAGCCTGACGAAAACGCGGCTCCATCGGGCCAGGAAGCTTTTTCAGGATCAATTCATCGCCGGAAGATGCCGGGCTTATGCCGATGATTATCTGTGCATCTGCGAAGGAATCCTGAGCATCTCCGATCCCCCCGGCAAAAGAGGTTCAAAATGATGGGCTGCCGGCGGGCGCGCGCGCTTTTTCCCGGATACGCCGACGGTGAACTGAACAAACGGGACAGTGCATCTCTGAAAAAACACCTGAGGGATTGTCCTGGCTGCCGAGCCGAGTACCGGCCCTTCCGGATGAACCTTAGGATATTGAAGAAGCTGAAATCGTGCAACCCTCCGCACGATTACGTTTCTGCCTTGATAAAAGCCCGGTCCGCCAAGCGTTCCTAGAGTTGCATTTTATTAATAACTTCACCCAAGCGGCGATCCTCTGAAGACGTCCCACTGCGGGAGAGCTTAAGGGGGACGGCGTCGTCCTCCTCAGGGGTCAGTAGAGCGAAGGTCCGCGGGGAGAGATTGCCCCCGGAAGTGGACCGTCTTTGCGGAGGACTATGGAAAGGGACTTGCGAGACGGGACACCAGGTCCGGCAATTGACCTGCCGCCTGGGAATATGATAATTAGGTGCTCGCATATATTCATTTTCTTAGCCTGGCCAGATTTTTTAAGATGCGAGGGGAAACCTCCGGATGACTATCCCGCTCCATGCCGGCGACCGCATCCTCGTTCGCGATCGGCCCTGGGTTGTCCGTGAGGTCAGTGCGCCTTATGCCACGCAAGCCATCTTGCAGCTGCATGCCCTTGACGAGACCTTTCCACCTCAATTGACAGTGATCTCTCCTCCTGAAGAGGTTTCTGTCCTCCCAGGCCAAGCAGTCGAGTTCGACCTTCGCGGAATCGACTCCTTTTCCGCCTGGTCTCGGGCGCACCGTATGCTCGGCGCGTCCCTCATCAGAGAGTCCGGAATCCTCACGGGAGTCCGCTTCGGCCGCGTCGCCCTCGAAGCTTATCAACTCGCGCCGACGCTCCGCATCCTGGCCAAAGTCAGACCGACGCTTCTCATCGCCGACGACGTCGGGCTGGGCAAGACGATCGAAGCCGGCCTCGCGCTCCTCGAGCTCATGGCCCGCGGCCGGGCCTCTCGCGTTCTGGTCGTGACGCCCCCGGGACTTATGGACCAATGGGATGATGAGCTTCTCGACAAGTTCGGCCTCGAATTCACGATCATCGGGAATGCCGCGGAGCTGGCCGCGGTCCAAACATGCCTTCCGGCCGGCGTCAGCCCCTGGGACGCTTTGCCCCGCGTCATCACCTCCGTGGATTTCCTGAAAAAAGAGACCGTCCGCAACCGCGCCCTGCGCAAGCGCTGGGACCTCGTCATCGTCGACGAAGCCCACGCCCTCGCCGAGGCCGGCACTCCCGAAAATCCCTACCGGGTTTCCGTATAGACATCGTGAACAGTAAAACCGTAAGGACATCGTGAACACTTAGAGGAATCGCCTACACTTCTTCCGAAATCGATCGGAAGGAGAAGGCGATCATGAA
>JBAUIH010000128.1:0-1803 GCA_049682755.1 Candidatus Aminicenantales bacterium
GTCTCCTATCGTTTGGTCGGATAGGATAGAGGCCAAAGAAAAGAGATAGCCACGAAGAACTTATCCCGGCTTCGCCGGGGACTTTTTAATCTTTCCGCGTAAGACACTTTAGTCCTTTTCTCGACTATTTTGCCAATTCGGTTATGGTTGTTCGCAGAGAACAGCCATGGAAGGCATCGATAAGAACACATTCAAAAGAATCTTCCACGACCATTGGGATGCGTTTAAACAGTTCCGTCCACGCTTTGATAATCCGGACTACAACGAAGCTGTTAATAAAATGCTTGGCTGCGGCGATCCCGACAAGATGGGCTTTGTTCAATACAGATGCTGCTCCTGTGGAGAAATACGCCGAATTGCTTTCACCTGCAAGTCCTGCTTTTGTCTTTCCTGTGCCAAGGTCTATACCGACCGCTGGGCCGACTTTATCGCGCGACGCCTGTTGCCTGGCGTCATTTATCGCCACGTGGTCTTGACCATGCCGGAGTTCCTCCGAATCTGGTTTTTTCGCGACCCCACACTGCTCAGTCCGCTCATGCGAGCGGGCCATGCCTGTCTCAAAGACATTCTCAACACGTGTGCAGGGGTCAAACTCGACATCGGAAACATCGTCGTCCTGCAAACCGCAGGACGGTCCGGACAGTACAACCCGCATCTGCATATCCTTCTGACGGGCGGCGGACTGGACCCGCAAGGCCGATGGAAATCGGTCTCCTACATCCCCTATGATCTGATGCACAAAAAATGGCAATATCACCTTTTGAAAATGCTCCGCGAAAATGTCTCCGATCCGCCCATTGGGAAAGACATCGACAGGGCTTGGAGGGATTATCCCAACGGCTTTGTCGCTTTTCTCCAGGACGGAGAAGTTCCCCCGGGTGGAAAGGGGCTGGCACAATACCTGGCCAAGTATGTTGTCTCGCCGCCCATCTCGGTACGACGGATCGAACGCTACGACGGCAAGCTCATCCGCTACTGGTATCGGGATCACAAAACCGGACAGATCGAGCATGAAACCCTTCCCGGCCTCCAATTCATCGGACGAATGGTACAGCACATCCTGCCCAAGGGCTTTCAGAGAATCCGTTATTACGGGCTTCATGGCAATGTGCGTTACCAAAAGATCAGAGAATACCTCGCAGAGATGATCCCTCCAGAGACGCCCGATGACCCCAGAGGCTACCGCGTTCTTGGGCCCAAGCCTTTCGCTCAACTTTTCTTCGAAAGCTTTGGAAAAGACCCGCTGCTTTGTCCAAAATGTGGGGATAACATGGCGTTGGAATTGATTTACCATCCCAAGTACGGTACCCTTAAGGAGTTCTCATTGTTTGAGGAGTTGCCCCATGAACCAGGACCCGTTGGAACCACCGCACGCCGACGAACCATGGACAGGGCCGAGCGATTGGTTCAAGTATCGCTGCTGTTCGTGTGACCACACGGATTGGGTCGAAGATATCGTTGTTGATTCGTTTCCACCAGCCGAACCGGGGGGATTGGCGGCCATCGTCTGCCCTAAATGCGGCGGCCCCTTCCGCTACGACCCCTCTGAACTGGTGAAACGATCACTCCGCCACCCCGATCACTCTTCGTAACCCGCTTTACAATGGACAAAACCGATTGACAACCATCTGTGTGCATCACAAGCCAACAAATACAAATTCCTATACTATGAACATATCCGAAGAACTATCATCATCCATAACGATGGTGACACTGTAGCGATGACAGCAAAACAACGCAAGAAAAAAATCCGAAAAACAACAAATCTTTTTGAGTGACATGCCTCAGGCATAGACGCGGCGC
>JBAUIH010000129.1:0-1668 GCA_049682755.1 Candidatus Aminicenantales bacterium
TCCAAGAGATATACCGGGGTTTCAATGGACCCCCTTGCGATTTTGAGAAACCTTTTGGTCGCTGCTTCAAACCTCATCTGGAACCCCTGCATGTTCAACTATCTGCCAGGGGAGACCGTATTTATTCAATGCCTCCATGAATCTGTCGGGATCAAGTTGTTCCATATTATATACTCCAGTCCCCTGCCAGACCCCTGTGAGCATCATCATCGCGCCTATCATTGCAGGCACGCCGGTCGTGTACGCAATTGCCTGGGTTCCGGTCTCCCGGAAGGCCTCTTCATGGTCGCACACATTATAGATATATCTCGTAATAGTCTCCCCGTCCTTTTTCCCGGTCATTATGTTGCCGATAACTGTCTTTCCCGTATATTTTGTTCCAAGAGAAGCTGGTTCGGGAAGCAAGGCCTTGAGAAACTTTACGGGAACAATCTTCTGCCCTTCGTAAACGACCTCGTCTATTCTTGTCATGCCGACGTTCCTAAGCACTCTGAGGTGGTTAAGGTAATTATCGGAGAAGGTCATCCAGAATCTTGCCCTTTTCAGTCCTCTTATGTTCTGAACAAGCGACTCAAGTTCTTCATGATAGAGAAGATAGCTTTCCTGTGCTCCTGCTACCGGATAATCAAAGCTGAAATGTATGCTGCCTTCCTCGATTATCGCAGGCGTCTCGATCCATTTTCCGTTTTCCCAGTGTCTAACTACCTGCGTTACTTCCCTGATATTAATCTCAGGATTGAAGTTAGTTGCAAACGCATGCCCGTGGTGTCCGGCATTGCAGTCCAGTATGTCAAGATAATTTATCTCGTCGAAGAGATGCTTCTGAGCATAGGCTGTAAAGACATTCGTTACGCCCGGATCGAACCCTGAACCGAGAACTGCCATGATTCCCCGCTGCCTGAACTTCTCCTGGTATGCCCATTGCCAGCTGTATTCAAAGTGGGCTTCATCGAGTGGTTCATAATTGGCGGTGTCTATGTAGTGCACTCCTGTCTCCAGGCAGGCATCCATAATATGCAGGTCCTGATAAGGAAGGGCAAGGTTAAGCACAACGTCCGGTTGAAACTGCTTTATCAGCACGGCGAGCTCAGGCACTTTGTCGGCATCCACCTGAGCTGTTTGAATCTCCCTGCCGTATCTCTGTTTGATATCCTCTCTGATCGCCTCACACTTCGAAACCGTCCTGCTTGCGACCATTATCTCTTTAAAAACTTCAGGGACCTGAGCGCACTTGTGAGCTGCAACTGTTGCGACACCTCCCGCCCCGATTATCATTATTCTTCCACGACGCTTTATTCCATTCATAAACACTCTCCCGGCAACAAATTGAACTTGCCTTGCTTAGGATTTGTTGGAAATTGGCTGGTTAAAGTCACCTCTCCATGCAGCTGTGCCATATTTCAGCAACCACAGAAGGTAATATCTCATGGTAATTCTCTTCGTTCCATTCCGGACATTGAAGTGAACGGATATCCGAACGTAACTTTTCTCTACTGAATTGAAAGGGAAAATGGTAGGCGATGCTGGGATTGAACCAGCGACCTCTCCCGTGTGAAGGGAGCGCTCTCCCACTGAGCTAATCGCCCGACCGGAGATAATTATAATACAGCAGTAACTGCAAGGTAAAGGCGCAGGCAAAGCAAGAGAGACAAACAACTCAATCTATCT
>JBAUIH010000130.1:0-1510 GCA_049682755.1 Candidatus Aminicenantales bacterium
ACAGATGTCAAGTCCCTTTCCCCATTTTTATGACGTAGGCCCAAAAACCAGCGGCCCATTGAAATTATCCTTTAATAAGTTTATCTTAAAAGAGAAGACTCTATGGCGGCTAGAAAAACTGAGATCATGAGGAGTATGTTGGCTAAGGACAAAATCTTTCTTATTTCTCTGGGTGTTGCTTTTATTTCTTCCCTGTTGTTGTGGATCCCTTCGTCGGCGGCGGGTCAGAAAAAGGACCTCCCTCCCGTGCACAAAACATGGCTGGAAGAGGAAGTTATCTACATCATCACACCTTTGGAGAAGGAGGTTTTTCGTAAGCTCACTACGGATAGGGAACGAGATATCTTCATAGAGGCTTTCTGGAAGCATCGCGACCCAACCCCTGGAACGCCCGAGAATGAATTCAAGGCCGAGCACTTCCGGCGAATCAACTTCGTCAACCATTTCTACGGTCGCGGGTCGCCCAAGCTAGGCTGGCAGACTGACCGCGGTCGGATTTACATCATCCTCGGCGAACCGAACGAGATCCACCGGTTCGAGGGGAAGAGCATAACCTACCCAGCCGAGGTCTGGTTCTACCAAGGTAAGACGGATGTCGGCTTGCCCGCCGGTTTCTATGTTGTTTTCTTCCAACCGGGGAACGTGGGGGAATACAGACTTTTCAGCCCGAGCCAAGACGGGCCCCAGGCCCTTCTGACATCCTACCTCGGATATTCCAGCGATTACCTGGCGGCTTATAATGAGCTCAAGGAGCACGAGCCCTTGCTGGCCGAAGTCTCCATGTCCCTGATTCCGGGCGAGACATCGGCCGTGATGGGCCGATCATTGCTCTCCTCCGATCTCCTCATCCATCGGGTGGAGACCACCGCCCAGCGGACCGTCGAAGCTAAGTACGCCCACAAGTTCCTCCAATACAAGGACATCATCGAGGTCGAGTACTCGGCCAACTTCATCGACTCTGACGGTCTGTTTAAGCTCACCAAAGATCCATCGGGGGTTTATTTTGTCCATTTTTCTATCGAGCCGGAGAGGCTTTCAATCGGACAGTACGAGAAAAGATTCTATACGACTTTAAAAATGAACGGTAGCGTGATAACGCCGGAGGGAAAGCTCATCCACCAGTTCGACCGGTCGATATCGATGAATTTTGATGAGGTCCAGATAGTCAGCATCAGCCGTCAGCCCCTCAGCATTCATGAAATGTTTCCGCTCATTCCTGGAGAGTACCGGTTTTCGGTCCTCGTCAAGAATGAGGTTTCCAAGGAGTTCACCTCCATCGAGTGGAATTTGGTCATTCCTGTCGATGAGCCGGCTGTCCAGATGACCTCGCCTACTCTTGCCTATAAAGTCGTGCCCGTCGTTGCAAACCGGGACAGCTTGAAACCTTTCCGCTTTGGAGGCTACCAGGTTTACGCCCAACCCAATCGGGTTTTTCTCAAGAAGGACACGCTCGGCGTGGTTTTCCAGGTCCACGGACTTGACCCCGGGGTCCGGGAGCGGGCGGATTTAC
>JBAUIH010000131.1:0-33644 GCA_049682755.1 Candidatus Aminicenantales bacterium
GGACACAGATGCTCACCCAACCAGCCCAGCTGAAAAGGAAAGTCTTATCTTTGCCCCGCAACCTTTTGTCTCTACAAAGGAGACGGCGCATTCATCCAGGAGCTGGGAAGGACGGTGTTCAAGGAAGAATACCATGCCCTAAATCTCATCCCTCCCGAGCACTTCGTCTTCAAATCCGGGGACGGCTACCAGCAAGCCTTGGCCCAGTTCGGCTTTCTTGTCGTCAACATCGACAACCGCGGGCTGCAGAAAGAAATCATTCAGATATTTTATAGATTTTTTCAAGCTCTTGAACCAGGTTCTCAATCACCCTGATTTCCATTGCCATTTCACGGACGGCAAGCGCGATTTGCTTTCCATCAGGATGAATGCCGAAGACATCAGCTCTGTTTTTTGAGTGCCAGACCTTCTGGGGAACGCCCCCCTCCGCGGGGATGCGCCATAAACTGGTCCCATCTTTTCTTTCGGTAAAATATACATATTTCCCGTCGGGAGACCAGATGGCTGTCCCCAAACCAAACGCTTCCCGAGGAGGACACAATTCTTTTTCCGGCCCACCCTCTACAGGGATTGTGTAGAGACGGCTTTTCTTTTCCTCTAAATTCTGCACTCCGAAAAGCAGGTTTTTACCGTCAGGGGACAGTTTCATGACGCTCCTCTCAAACCGGGAGTTCTTGTAAAGGACGGTATCCTCCCCAGTTGCCAGATCACGCTTGACAAGCCGGTCCGTAAAAAACAGAAAGAAGATACTCTTCCCATCCGAAGACCACTGAACATCGGAGAGAGGAAAGGCATCATCGCCTGGCGGATTAATTTTACCTTTATAGTCCAATAAATTCACAATTTGGGTTGTTTGGTCTGTTTTTACATCAACAGTGTAGATGCCTGCGCTTTTTGTGCGATTGCTTTTTTCATAGCCGACAACCGAGATCGAATTTCCGTCCGGAGACCAGCAGGACGACATGGCGTGCAGATTATCCGCAAGCTTGCGTTCTTCAGCGGTTTTCAGGTCCTGAATGAAGAGCTGCAGGGGGTTATCGGCTCCCGGTTTCTCCTCAATATAGGATAAATATTGTCCATCGGGAGACCATTCTATCCAGATCTTCGAACCCAACAAGGTTTTGCCCGATTTCTCATCCAGCTGGCCCGTCTCAGCATTGAACGGCGCAATATAAGCATTGAAATTGCGCCTGTTAAACCCGAAAAAGCAGTTCCCGTTTTGAACAAAACCCACTGGTTGGATTTCACCGATATCCGTATAAATCCGCTTTTCCGGTCCGGATGGCTTCCCTCCGTCAACAGGTATCGCCCACAGGTCCCATGTCCCTGAACGATCACTGATGAACAAGAACTCTTTTCTTCCGGGGACCCAGCCGAGCACCCTGTCGTTGGCCGGATGTTTGACCAGGGAAATTTCGCTTCCCCCCTCCATCGTCAATAGATTGATATCAAATTTCCCGCCGTCGGTTTCGTTGGCAAAATCACAAGCGATATATTTTTCGTCCGGAGAACAGAACAACCGAGGCCATTTTCTGACATCGAATGTCTTCAGCTCGCGTATCGTCCCATCCAAAATCCTGAGGGAGCAGACTTGAGCCATTTTTGTCGCATAGTTGTACCTTTCGAAAATAAGCTCTTCATCCGAAAGCCAGGCCGCAGGATGCACATGTTCACCTTCACGGCGGAAAAGCTTGCGGGGTGAGGGATTATCCACGTCAACGAGAAGCAGATCATAAGTATGGTTGGGATTCCACCAGGAGTAGGCGATTTGCCTGCCGTTCTTAGAAAACATCGGGGTCATGGCAAAACCCCCCTTTGCTAGGTCCGCCTCATGGGTGAGGATCTTGTCTTCCCCGCTTATCAAGTCATGGATGGCCAGGTCTCCTTCTCCCCAATAGACACAAGCGAGAAAGCGTCCATCGGGAGATACCGACCCCAAAAAATCGGTTAAAGGTTTTTTCCAGACTTGTCTGATTCTGATTCCCTCCGGCTCTTCGAGTTTTTCATCTGGCCGTTTCAATTTCGAAAGCCGGCCTTTGGCCTTGGCCACGACCTCTTTTTGTTCTCCGTAGTCCTGAATGACCGTCTGATAGGCGTTTTGCGCCTCTTGGTTTCCCAGTTGTTCATAGCACAGCCCGATATGGAATTGTGCCTCTGCGGCGAGCTCCCGATTTCCCGGGAACTGTTTTAAGATCGTCTTATACAGCTCAATGGCCTCCATCATTTTTCCCTCGTTTCTCTCCAGGCGCAGCGCTTTCTGGAAAAGGTCCTCGCCGGTCTGGGAATAGGCCCCTAAAACCGCTACCGTGATAAGAAGCCCTAAAACTGCCAAAAGCGTTGACTTGTTTGACATCCTTCTTCTCCTCGGACGGATTTCAATCCGAAGATACGTCTTTTGAATTCCCAATGTGTCATGCGCTTGTAAGAATTTTGTAAGGATTTTGTAAAAACCCGATCGTCAAGGTTTTTCTTCATCCAAAACCAGTTTATAACCGATTCCATGCACGGTGACCAGATATCTGGGATCGGCGGGGTTTTTTTCGATCTTGGACCGCAGCTGGGCGATATGATTATCCACGGTCCGGGTGGTCGGAAACAGATCGTACCCCCAGACCTCATCCAGGAGCTCATCCCGCGTCACGACCTCGCCCGCACGCGAGGCGAGATACTCCAGGATCCCAAACTCCTTGGGTGATAGGTTCATTGTCACATCGCCTTTGTGGGCCTCATACTTCTTGAAATTCAGGGAAACATCCCCGATTTTCAAGGAATCGGGCGGGCCCTTCGGGACCCTTTCAGGCGTCCGCCGGAGGAGGGCTCTCACCCGGGCCAGGAGCTCCGGCAAAGAGAAGGGTTTGGTCACATAGTCGTCCGCCCCGATATCCAGCCCGCGGATCTTGTCCGGCTCCTCTCCTTTGGCGGTCAGCATCAAAACGGGAGTGGAATTGCCCTCGGCTCTCAGCTTTCTGCAGAGCGTAAATCCGTCAATCTTAGGAATCATGATATCCAGGATGATCAGGTCGGGCTTCTCTTCTACAATTGCGGCGTATCCCATCTCCCCGTCCTCGGCCGTGAGGACTTCATAGGATTTGAAGGTCAGCACATCGTTCAGTCCGCTCAGTATGGAAACATCATCCTCGATGATCAATATTCGTTTCATTCCTCCTCCACAGGGAGAATAATAGAAAAGGTGCTTCCTTCTCTCGGCCGACTGAGGACTTCCACACGTCCACCGTGGGCTTCGGCGATATGGGAGACGATGGTCAGTCCCAAACCGGTGCCCGGAATTCTCTGGTTTTCGGACCCGGCGACCCTGAAGAACTTGCCAAAAATACGAGTTTTGTTCTCATCAGCGATCCCGATGCCAAAATCGATGACGTCGATGCAGATCGATTTTTCCCTCCGGTAAAGTCTCAAGCGTAGTTCTCGGTTCTTGCCTGAATATTTTACGGCGTTATCGAGGAGGTTGAGGACCGCCTGTTCGAGGGCATCTTTGTCCGCTTGGACTTGGGGAAGGCCTTTATCCGCCTCGATCTGTAAGCTGAATCCCTTCTGACCGATGGAAAAGACCATGGCCTTCGCCGCGGCCCGTATGACATCCTCGAGAGAGAGGGGTTCAAAACGGTAGGTCCTCGTTCCCTGCTCGATCTTGGAATAATCCAAAACATTGTTCAGCAACCGGCTCAAGCGTTCGCTCTCGCTGATGATCGTCCGCAGATACTCCTGCTGCGCCTCAGGCTGACTTTGCACGCCCATGGCCAGAGCCTCGGCAAACATGCGGATGGCCGTCAAGGGGGTTTTGAGCTCATGGGAAACACTTGCGGCAAAATGGGACTTCATATCCGCGAGCGCCAGTTCCCGACGGACATCTCGCCAGAGGAGATACATACCGAAGCCGGTGAATCCGATCACGAGGATAAGAATCGACCAGTATAGAATGGGGAACGGAAGCGATGAACTGGACCAGGCGGATATCCCGGTTTCCTCAAAATGGAGCCGGAATCCCTGAAAGGAACTCCCGGGAGGTATTCCCTCCGCGCCGGGTCCGGTGACAATCAGGCAGGAGCCTGGAAAAGTATCGATCAAACCGCCCTTCTCGATCACGGAGCGAAGGACTTCAGGTCCATGAAAAGCGAAGAGATACTGGACGTCACCCCCAAAGCCAGCGCGGACGCCCACAAGCCAGGGGACATCTCCATGGGCCTCCCAAGTTGATAATTCGTTCGCTCCTGATGATGAATTCCGACGTGATATCCATCCCGCTATAAACGCTTTAAGCGCCGGGATCCTCTCTAGATTCGCGAGTTCATTTTCCACCGACTGCCTCAGTGGATTGACTTTGTCCAAAGGAAGAGAACCGTGTGCATTGGCTTCAAGCTGCACAATGATATCACGGATGAAATAAAATGCGGCCGGCGGAAGCCACCCGTTATCCCTCATGAGTCTTTCAAGTCTGTCCAGAATGGGCCCGATTTCTCCGTTCAGCCCGGAGAGTCGATCCGCAGCATAAAGTGAGTAGGGGATGCCGTATTCATCAGTCAATTCTCCTGATTGATCAAGGAGGTCTCTGTAGAGACGAAGGGCTTCCTCCTCATCGCCGGATTTACCCAGAATCCTTCCGATCTGCAATTTGACAAAGCTCTTTTGAGAAGCCGAAGTCGCTAAGGGCAGGGCTTGGTTCAATAGGCTCAATGCTTGGCGAAAGTTATTGCTCGAGAACTCGGCATGTTGGGCCTGAAGGATAAGCTCTCCGGAACGAACATCGGGTGAGGATAACACCTGCTTTCCGGCGCTATCCCAAGGCATTTGGAGCTCCCCATCTTGGATACGGCCCATAAAGACCAAATCGGAGTGTGTGAGGTTGATTTTGCGGACGATAGAGGAATCAGCGGACAATTCTCGCAGACGGTCCTGGACTGCTTTTTCCAATCTGTCCGCCATGTGCCGGCCGATTTCCTCGGCCTTCTGCTGCCGGGCTTCTTCCGCACGTCGTATTCTCAATTCGTTGTCCTGCCGGTTCATGCGGAGTGTGAAAAAAAGAAGGACCAAGGCCGGCAGAAGAACAGAACCTCCAAAAAGAAGGATTTGCCTTTGATGGTTTCTCTTTGGCCGGCGGGAAGAAAGAGAATTCACTTCGTTATAGTATCATTTTCAGAAGCCGGGTTGTCATGAAATTGTAAAGAGTGAGGCGGGTGCTCAAGCGGTCAGGACACCCGCTAAGAAGTCTTAGAGAACGCGGCGGCCAGCCTGATCGCCGCGACGAGGCTGGCGGGAGAGGCGATATTCTGACCGGCGATGTCAAATGCCGTGCCGTGGTCGGGAGAGGTGCGGATAAAAGGCAAACCCAGGCTGACGTTGACCCCGGTCTCGAACGCTTCCAGCTTGAAGGGGATGAGGCCCTGGTCATGATGCAGCGCGATGACGACCCTGTTTTTTTGCCCTAAGGCCTTCCTAAAAACAACGTCGGCCGGATAAGGGCCGCTGACCCTGACGCCTTCCCGGCGCGCTTTCATGATCGCCGGCTCGACCTCTTCGATCTCCTCTCGGCCCATCAGGCCGTCCTCGCCGGCGTGCGGGTTGAGCCCGGCGACCAAGAATTCGAATCCTTCAGGACACATTTCCCTGAGGCTATTGTCGAGACTGCGGAAAAAGCCCCCTAGGTTCCCCTTTTTGATTTTGCGCAGGGCCGCCCTCAGGGACAGATGATGACTGAGCAAAGCGACTTTGAGTGCATCGGACCAAAAGGCCATGATGGCCTCCGGATAGAGCCGGCTCAGGTACTCGGTATGACCCCTATAGCGAACGCCGGCCAGCGCCCACGACTTTTTGGAAATCGGGGCTGTGACAACAGCTTGAAGCCGTCCCCTGCGGGCTTCGTCGACGGCGGCCTGGAAATATCGGAAGGACGCCCGCCCGTTCCCGGCCGTGGGCATCCCTTTCTTTAAAGTCCCCGGAGAAACGGGGAAGTCGATAAAGGACAGGGTCCCGGATGAATTCCGCTTTCGCGTACCGGACGGACCGAAGTCGTAATGGATCCCGACGGATTCTTCCTCCATCCGGAGGACACGCCCGGAACCGAAAAGGGAGTATTCCGCCGGGGGAAGCCTATATTCCCCGGCAAAAGCCTTGATAACGATCTCCGGACCCACCCCCCCCGGATCACCGAGCGTGATCCCGATCCTCGGAAGAGTCATCGGCTCTTCTTCTTGGGATCCGCCTCTTCCTTGGTGTCTTCCGCTTTGTAGAGATACTTGACGTTGGCTTTGTAAACCAGCAGGTTGGGAGCATCATCCCGGTTGAGCTTGAAACAGTGGCCGTCGTACCACTCGATGAACCCCTCGATGACCTGGCCGTCGGCGAAGACCACGGCCATCCTGGTCTTCTTGTTCATCTGCTTGAGATAGTAATAGTTCTCGGCGTGAGTGTCGTAAGGAGGATGCAATTTCCTTTTCTCCGAGTCGCGGTGCTCCTTTTCCCGGCTACTCCGGATCTCGGCTAGGTTGGGTCGGATGAGTCTGCGATTCATAGAAACTCTCCACCGAACGGGTTGATTGAAAATTCTATTGTTTTATATTTTACTACTTTCCAGTTCGGACTTCAATACCTTGTTTTGGTTTCAATCGGGCATTTTGGGGAGGAGCGGCCGCAGGGCCTCCAGCCAATGGCGGGCCATGAGCCGGTATCCTTCGCTCGTCGGATGGACGTCCGGAAGGAATTCCGGCGACCGGAGAAAAAGCGAATAGTTGTCCACAACCGGCAGCCCCTCTTCAACGGCGATCTTGCGGATCAGCGGATTGATCTCCTCGATCACTCTGTCCCTAGAACCCGGGCCGAACGGCGCAGAGTAGTCCTCCGGAAGAGGGGGGATGGTCGCGAGCAGAACACGCGCCCGTCGGCCCCGGCGGTCGGAGAACTCCCGGAAAAGACTGATGATCGCTTCCAGGTTGCGGCCGAAGGCGTCGGCCGGCGTCAAGTCGCCGTCCACCCGGACATCGTTCGTGCCCAACTGGAGAAGGATGAAGTCCGGATGCTCCCGGGCCATGGCCGCCCCCTGTTGTCTCAGGAAGCGGAGGTATTCGCCCGAGGTATGGCCTTTCCGGCCGTAATTGAGGACCTTGGCCCTCCTCCCTTCCCGGGAGAGCAACCGCTGGAGATGACGCGGGTATTCGGAATCGGTCAGGCTGTCTCCGGCGCAGAGGATGATGACGCCCCGCGCCGGCCGGGAGCAATCCGGAAAGGCCACGATGATCGCCAGAAGCAGGAAAAAAGAAGCGCTTCTCAGCGAGAACCGGAGCCCGTATTTTGCTCTCTTAGCGACACGCAATCAACGGCCGCCCATCATCTGGTCGAGGGTGATACTGTGGTTCTGCAAATTGACGCCCATGGCCTTCTCCAGGCTGGACACGGAGATGATATAATCGACGATGGCCCGCAGCTCGGAACTCCGGGCGTTGCTGAGATCCCTCTGATAGGTCAGGACGATGAAGTTGGTGCTTAGGCCGACCTTGAGCTTTTCTTCTTCCGCCAGAAGTTTTTTATCGGCCAGCTCCCGGGCTACCCGGTAGGACTGGACTCTCTTGTAGTTGGTCTCCACGTTCCTGACGCCGTTCCGGATCTCCAGATAGATCGTCTGCTCCTGGTTCTTCAAACGCAGCATAGCCTGCTCCAGGTTGAGCTGGGCCTGGGCATAGGCTGCCCGTGAGATCAGGGAGTTCAAGGGGATGTCCAGGGTCAGCCCCACGGACCAGTTCTTGTACTTGAATCCAAGAGCATCGTCCACGGCTCCCCCGATTCCTCCGGGAACAACGGCAATGATATTCCCGGTGAGGGGATTGTTGTTCTCGTAGACGATCTGATCTCCCGAGATGCCCGGGCTCCAATAGGAAGCCGACAGGCTGAGGTCGGGAAAGAGCTGGTTTTTGGTATAGCTCACGGTCAAGTCCTGACTTTGCAGGCCGACTTTGAGGGACTTCAGCTCGGGGCGGTTCTGCAGGGCGGTCATCAAGGCTTCATCAACATCGATCTGTTGCTCAACGAACTTCGGTGTGTCGAGGGGCTTGATGGGCAGGGCCAACTTCATCTCCTCCTCGGGAAGGTTGATGATTGTCCGCAGCCGGTCCTCGTTGTTCTTCACCTCGGCTTCGGCGCTGAGGATCTCGGCTTCGCGGGTGGCCACCTCGGCCTGGGCGCTCAGGATCTCGATCGGGGCCAGCGTTCCGACCTCCACCGCCCTCTGGTTCTTGGCCAGGAGGTCCCGGGCCAGCTCCAGGGCCTGTTGCCGCACCTTGAGGTTGTCGATGCTGTAGGCCAGGTTCCAGTAGGCCTGGGTGACAACGTCGATGATATCCGCGACCGTCGCCTCCAGTTCGTTCTGGGAGATCTCGAAGTTATTCTGGCTGATGTGGATATCATAGTTGGTCATCTTGGCCCCGAAGCCCTTGAGGAGAGGCTGCTGCAAAGTCAGGCGCAGGGTGCTGCTGTAGCGGGGGTTGACCGTCTGGAATTTGCTGGTCGTAAAATTCCGGTAATTGTCGAGAGACGCGCTGATTCGGCCGCCGGTCGGAATGAGCTGGGTCACCTGAGCGTCATAGCCATAATATTCTGTTTGCACCTGCTCAGCGGCGTCGAGCCAGGAATAGGACGCGCTCTCGGTGTCCCGCGTGTCATAGCCAAGGGCCAGAGTAGGCAGGTATTTTTCCTTGGCTTTCTTTATGGCCAGACTATCGATTTCGGGATTGAGGACCTGGATGGCCACGCCGTAGTTGTTCTTCAATGTCCTGAGGATGGTCTCTTCCAGGGTCAGGGCCAGGACGTTCTCCTGCTTTTCCTGGGCCCACGCCAGGCTGGAACCAAGAAGAATCACAATCGCAAATAAATAGGCTACTCGTCGGAACATGCCATACCTCCTTGCGTTCTCTTTTTACTGATATATACGCTTTTTGTCCTGTTTCCGTTCTAGGAAGATGTCCATTATTCGTAGCGCAGAGCTTCGATGGGGTCCAACCGAGAGGCCTTGCGGGCCGGGTAGAACCCGAAAAAGATCCCGACCGAGGCGGCGAAGACAAAGGCCAGGATGATCGCCCCGGGTGAAACGGCCGTCTTGAACTGGGAGAAGGTCTTGACGTAAACGAGAAGCTTGGAAAGGCCGACGCCGAAAAGGACGCCGATCAGCCCTCCCAGGACGCTCAAGACGATGGCTTCGGTCAGGAACTGCAGGAGGATATCCTTCTGCCGGGCACCGACGGCCATGCGGATGCCGATCTCCCGGATCCGCTCGGTGACCGAAACAAGCATGATGTTCATAATGCCGATCCCGCCGACCAGCAGGGAGATCGAGGCGATGCTCCCCAGCAGGATGGTCATGATCTGGGTGGCCTGGGCCGCTCCTTCGGCGATCTCCGCCATGTTCCGGACCTGGAAGTCGTCCTCGGCGCCGGGAGCGATCTTATGCCGGATCCGGAGCAACTCCTCGATCTGGGTTTTGGCTTCCTCCGTCCGTGCGGACGACACGGCCGAGATGTCGATCGAAGAGATGTATTCCTGGCCAGTCAATCGTTTCATGACGGTGGTGTAGGGGACGGTCATCATGTCGTCCCGGTTGAACCAGCCGCCGGACTCGCCTTTGGATTTGAAGACGCCGATGACCCGGAAGGGGATGGCCTTGACCCGGATCACTTTGCCGACGGCATCCTCGTCCTCGAAGAGGCTCTTTTTGACTTCGCTTCCGAGGACGCAGACTTTGGCGGCCGCCCGCACGTGGCTCCCGTCGAAATAGGTCCCTTGCTCTATCTCCCAGTTCCGGATCTCGGGGTACATGGCTCCGGTTCCCTGGATGGACGTGTTCCAGTTCTTGTTTCCGTAAACGGTCTGGGCTCTGGTGCTCACTGAAGGAGACGTGTATTGGACGGCGTCGCACTGCTCCTCGACAGCGACGGCATCCTCCGGCTTGAGGGTGTTGAAGCCGCCGAACCCGGAATGAACACCCCCCCGGCTCCGGCTTCCCGGAGAGATGAAGAGCAGGTTGGTGCCCATGGAGGCGAAGCGGTCTTCGACGCCTTGCTTGGCCCCTTCGCCGATACTGACCATCGAGATCACGGCTCCGACGCCGATGATGATTCCCAGGGCGGTCAGGAAAGACCTCATCTTATTCCGTGCAAGCGCCCTCAGGGCGACGCGGGTGGTGCGCATGATGTTCATGGCCGCGACTCCTTTCCGATGGTGTCCATGCATCGTTCTCCGTTCGTCTCTTCCCGGATGATCTCGCCGTCCCTGATGTAGATTCTCTTTCTGGCATAACAGGCGATGTCGGGTTCGTGCGTCACCATCACCATGGTGATCTTTTTCTGTTGGTTGAGGTGGGCGAAGATGTCCATGATCTCACTGCTGGTTTTCGTATCCAGGTTCCCGGTGGGCTCGTCGGCCAGGATCAGGGTGGGGTTGTTCAGCAGCGCCCGGGCGATGGCCACTCTCTGCTGCTCTCCGCCCGAAAGCTGGTTGGTTTTGTGATAGGCGCGGTCTTTCAGTCCGACGGAATCCAAAGCCTGGAGGGACATCTCCAGCCGCTCCTTGGAATGGATATGGGAAGAATAGAGAAGGGGGAGCTCGACATTCTCCAGGGCCGTCGTCCTCGAGAGCAGGTTGAAAGTCTGGAAGACGAAACCGATCTTCTGGTTCCGGATCCGGGCCAGCTTGTCCCGGTCGAAAGTGGAAACCTCCTCGCCTTCAAGATAGTACTTCCCCGAGGTCGGCCGGTCCAGGCAGCCGATGATGTTCATCAGGGTCGATTTTCCCGAACCGGACGGCCCCATGATGGCCAGGAATTCCCCGGCTTCGACCTCGTAGGTGACGCCGCGCAGGGCCCGGACCTCGGTCTCTCCGATCTTATAAATCTTGACCAGGTTCTCTAATCGTATGATAGGCGTGGACATTGTGTTTTCCCTTGGATTCCCGGGCGCCGATTCTCTACCGCGGAAACATCATCCGCCCCGGGCCCGGCCCGGATTGACTGCTGGAAGAGTTCGCGATCTGGCCGGATTGCAGCCCGATGATGACCTCCTGGCCTTCCTTGAGGTCGCTGCGGACGATCTCGGTGTAGGAATTATCCGTGACGCCCGGCCGGATGAAGGCTATGTTCAGCTTCTGGTTCTCATCGAGATACCAGACCATCGAGGGCCGGCGCCCCCGCGTTCCCAACGCCTGTCCGGCCACGCCTCCTCCCTGGAGGAACATGGCCATGCGCGTTCCGCTGCCTCCGGTCCCCTGGCCCGGCTGCTGGCTGGTCCCGGAGACCGGTGCCTCCACCCGCTGCTCCTCTCCGCCTTCGGCTTTCCGCTGGGTCAACATCTTCTCTCCGGCTTCCTTCATGATCTTGGCCAGCTCCTCGGCGGGAAGGGTCGGAGTGAACCGCAGGGCCGCATTCGGAACGCGGAGCGCGTCCTTGGCCTCGCCGGTGATGATGTTCACCGTGGCGGTCATTCCCGGCCTCAGCTTCATGCCGGGATTATCCACCGCCACGATCGTCGTATAGGTCACCACATTCGAGGTGACGGTCGGGGAATATCGAACCTGCTGGACGATCCCGTTGAAGGAATCGTTGGGGAAGGCGTCCACGGTGAAGCGCACTTTCTGGTCTTCCTGGATCCGGCCGACATCGGCCTCATCGACGTCGCACTCGACCTGCATCTTGCTCAGGTCGTTGGCGATCTCGAAGATCTTGGGAGCCGTAAAGCTGGCCTGGACCGTCTGGCCGACGTTCATGTTCCGGGAGATGACGATCCCGTCGATCGGCGAGCGGATGATGGCGTAGCTGAGGTCGAGTTTGCTCGACTCCAGCTGCGACTTGGCCTGCTCGACGCTGGCATCGGCCCGCTGCAGGTCGGTCTTGGCGCCGAGGTAGTTGGCCTCGGCGATATCCCTCTCTTCATAAGAGATCAGCTCTTTCTCGAAGAGACTCAGGGCTCTCTGGTACTGCTTCTGGAGGTTGTCCAGCGTCACCTTGGCTTTTTCGAGCGAGGCCAGGGCGCTCTGGTAGTTCGCCTGGCTCTGATTCACCCGGGTTTCGAAAGTGGACAGGTCGAGCTCGGCCAGGATCTGGCCCTTCTCGACCTTGGAGTTGTAATCCACATAGAGATTCGCGATCTTCCCCGACACTTGGCTTCCCACTTCCACCATGGTGATCGGATTGACCGTCCCGGAAGTCGTGACCACGGCTTCGATATCTCCCTTGGCCAATTTTTCGGTCCGGTACTTGACCTGGCCGTTCTTGCCGTTCTTGAAGACGGTCAGGCCGAGGATCACGCCGGTGATGATCACCAGCACGATGATTCCAAAGATGATCTTTTTGTTCATTTCACTTCTCCCTTGGGCGTCTCCGGCGAGCGCTCTCCTTCGGAGTTCTGTTTCTTTTTATCGGATTCCTTCTTGCTCTTATCCCGGTGCCGAAAGATGAGGCCGTCCAGCTCTTGTTTTTGCTCCGGCGTCAACACGGCGTCGATCTGGTTCTTGATTTCGGTCCGCATAGCGGAGAGGCGTTTGTGCATCTCCGTGTACAGATCTTTGAACTTGCCGTCGTTGCTCTCAAAAATCTGCCGGATGCTCTCCTTCTGATCGGGGGAGAGGCTCAGCTCCCGGGCCATCTGCTCAAGATCGGGAGGTTTCAGGGCATCCCTTCTCGTCCGGTCGGGCTTCCGGGGATGGAAAAAATACCGCTCACTGAAGATCCCGCCCAGGAGCCCGGCGGCGAAAGCCACCAGCAACGTGAGAACCAACCAGCGCTTATATTTGTTCGGCATGGTCTCTATCTCCCGCCGCCATTCCTGTCTTCCAGGGAAGCGAAGATCAACATCATGTTCTTGTCTTCGGCTCTCTTTTGATTCAGGAGGCTGGCGGTTTCCGTCAGAGGATTTTCATTCTGGAGGAATAGTCTCTCCGCCCGGCTCAGCTCCCGCGTTTCTTCCGGCGGAGAGAGAAGAAGGCCGACGCCGAAGAGAAGCAGGACGGCCAGGCAAAAGGCGACCGCCCGGTGCGCCCACTTCAGTCCGAAAAGAACGGGAATCTCTTTGTCCTTCTCCTTGATTCTGGCCAGGAGGCGCTCCCGGAAATAGGGCAAGGGCTCGGGAATGGAATCCGGCCGGAGAAATCCGAGGATCTCGCGGTATTCCAGGTCTTTTCTGCGACAGGACGGGCATCCTTCGAGATGCCCTTGGAGCAGCCGTTTTTCCTCCGGCTCGAGCGCCGTGTCATAGGACCGCAGGAGAAAACGTTCGGCATTTTTACAGTCCATTGTTCCCTCCATGCAAGGTGAGGTTCATCGTCAGCCTCTGCCGCATTTTCTGCCGGGCCCGGTGGAGCCGGGAGTCCACGGTGCCCGGAGAGAGGTCGAGAATCCGGGCGATGTCCTCGTACGACATTCCCTCGATGTCCCGCAATGTCAAAACGACCCGGTATTTCTCCGGCAGACGCTCGACGGCCGCCAGGACCATGGCCCGGCGTTCTTCTTGGGAGCGGAGATCTTCCTGGCTCTTCTCGGCGGCGGCCAGCCGATGCTCGCCGATATCCTCGATGGACACATCCTTTTGCCGGTTCCGGTTTTTCCGCAGGTAATCCTTGGCGTGATTCACGGCGATCCGGTAGAGCCATGTGCCGAACTCGGACCGGGCTTTGAAGCGGGGCAGGGAAAAATAGGCCTTGATGAAAACCTCCTGGGCCAGGTCATCGGCCGCCGTCCGGTCCCGCGTGAATCCATAAGCCAGACTGAACACTTTTCCCTTATACCTCTCGATCAAGACTCCGAAGGCCTCGCCGTCTCCTGCTTGAGACCGCCGGATGAGATCTGTTTCTTCCATTCTTGAGCACTTCTCATCGGCCTCCGCACACCATTTAGACGGAGGGCCGAGCGAATTCTTCCCTGTTTATATATACAATACGGCCATCCCGGACGATGGTTTCAAATATGATCTGCCTTGGCGTTGAATGGAAGTCGACTGAAGAGGGAAGCCTATGTTCTCGTCGCCGTCCAGCCCACGGTTCCCCTTTCGCCCAAATCCGCCGTTCCGGACATGGTCGTTCCCTCGACCGTCCCTTGGTAAACGACCGTTCTCTCTTCGCTGCCCGTCGGGCGGCTGATCGACCACCGGACCGCTTGCCCTTGGATGCTGCCTGCGCCGGTAGATTCGCCCCCCCGAGGACCCGTCATGGTGACCGCGAGCTTTGTCCCTTCCTGGACAAACCTGGCTTCAATGGTCATCGGGCCGCGCGGGCTCTGGATGGTGAGCTGCCATTCCCCGCTGATATCGGTCTCTTGAGCCGCCCCCAGGGCCGCAACGAGAGCTAACAGGAAGAAGCTCAACGAAAAAAGGGCCGTTTTGCGCATCATCTCGCTCCTTCAGGGTCTATTATACATCACCTTTTTTAGACCGCAAGACAGGGGAACCCTTGAGTCGGCCCCTCTTCGCCTTCCTGTAGTCCCCGGGGGAATCGATGTCGCGCAGGATCTCCGGGCAGGAGACGCGGACCTCCTGGATGTCCTCCGGATGCGCCCGCAGAAGCCCACGAAGCCCGATGTCGGGAGGAAGCGTCTTGACCTCCCGGCGGTATTTCAGGTCCAGAAGCAAAGGATGGCCTCGTCTTTTCCGGTAAACGGGAACAACCAGCCCTTTTTCCGACCGATGGAACGCTTCAATCAGGGAATCGATGACCCCGCCTGGGATTCCCGGCTGGTCGGCCAGGAAGAGCGCCGCCGCCCGGGCGGACCGGGGGAGCGAGCCGAGCCCGCAGAGAACCGAAGAGAACATTCCTTCTTTGTATTTCCGGTTGATCACCTTTTTCACGGCGAAACTCCGGATTTTTTCTTCGATGCTCTTGTGATGGGCTCCCAGGACAACCAGGATCCCGTCCACCCGCGAAGCGGTGACATTCCGAATCACCGCTTCGATGATCGTCTCATTTCCGTAGGGGAGGAGGAGCTTGGGCCGTCCCATCCGCCGGGATTCGCCGGCCGCCAGGATAATCCCCCAGATCATCGGTCTTCCCCTGATCCCGACTCCCGGGCCCGGCTTCTGACCTGGACGAGCTCAGCGGCGATGCTGAGAGCGATTTCCTCGACGGTCCTGGACCCGATCTTGAGACCGATGGGCGTATGGACACGGTCCCATTCAAGGGCCGTCGCCCAACCCTCGGAGAGGAAGCGCTCCCGCATCAGAGCGATCTTCTGGCGGCTTCCGATCATCCCGATGTAGGCGGCGGGAGAACGAATAAAAGACCGCAAAGCTTCGGCATCATGGCTGTGGCCCCTGGTCACGATGACGATGTAGGTATCGGAACCGACTGGAAAAGACCGGGTCGTCCGGTTGATCTCGCCGACAACGAGAGAAGCGGCTTCGGGAAACCTTTCGCGGCTGACAAACTGCGGCCGGTCATCGACGACCGTGACCTCGAAGTCCAACCGTCTGCCCAGGCGGGCGACGGCCCGGCCGATGTGTCCCGCGCCGACGATGAGGAGACAGGGGAGGGGAAAGAGGGGCTCTAGAAAAAAGGAGGCCTTCCGGTCTATTGAAATGGGGACATCCCTGACGAACACCGGTTCCTTTTTCCGGCAGGCTTCGGTCATTTTCCCGCCCGGCAGGCCGGGTCTTTCGTCTCCCCTGAGTCCGGAGGGCGCTTCCTCATCAATCCAGAACCGCTCGACCTCGACCTTCTCGACGCCTCGCTGGTCGATCCGGGTCACCAGGAGGCCGCTCCGGCGGGATCGAAAGGCTTCCTCCAGGCCGCGCCAGGCCTCCCGGTGGCCGGACGGCGAACCATCGATGAGAACCCAGACGGAGCCGCCGCAAACCGGTTCTGCAGCTCCCACGTCATCGCCCTGGAGATCGAACCGGTAGAAGAGGGATTGGCCCTTTTTCAGACAATGCCGAGCCCTTTCCTGGGCGTCGGCTTCCAGCATCCCTCCGCCCAGCGTGCCCTGGAAAAGTCCCCGTTCGTCGAAGAGGGCCGACGCGCCGGAGGTTTGCGGCGTGGCGCCTTCGGCGGCGACGATGGTCGCTAAGGCCAGCGGCTGCTTTTGATCGAGCCGGGGGATGATTTCCCGATAGATGTTCGTTGCTCGTTCCATCCCGTTTCATCCTTCGAAAATTCTCCCGCTCTCTTTTCCCTACCATAATTCTGCTGAAAAAAGAAGACGCTCGTTCTTTTCCATTCACTTTTCTTTGATGCTGACGGAGATGCCGCCGCGGCTTTCGCTGAGAATCCGGCTGCTGAAGCCGGGAAGGTTTTCCATGTATTTATAGTAATCGCCGGTCCCGCCATAGCCGCCCCATCGGCCTCGGGAACGTTCATGTCATACCAGCGCCCCTGCATTTTGGTCAGAAACGTCTGGACCCGCGCATCGATTTCTTTCTCTTTCACCCTGCTCTGAGGAAACCCGGGAATGATAAGGAGCAAAAGGGATAGAGAAATAATCCACTGAAAAAAACCCGGCCTTTTCTCATCGTTTCTCCTTCATAATTTTATTATACCCTGTGAGCCCTCTACGGCGCTAAGTTTTCCAGATATTCAAGAAATGCGCTCTTTCTGCGGCCTGCGACCTGCCCGCGAAGGGAGCTTTCCAAGACGACAAAATTGTCGGAACGGTGATTTTATTGTTGGAAAGATAGCCCATAAAAATTTATTAAATATATGATATTAAACATTTTATCGATTGGCACGCGGCTTGCTTTAGAGATGGCCTTAAGGCTAAACTGAAAGGAGGCTCAAAATGAGCACAAAAAAAGCACTGGCTCTCGCCGGATGGTTCCTCGTCCTCGGGTCAGGCCTGATCATGGCCCAAGAAGAGAAACAGGAAGGCGCCGCCAACATGGTCCAGAACAAGGTTCGGGCCGAGGCCAAAACCCAACCCAAGGTCCAGACGCGGTTCCGGTTCATGGACCAGAACGGAGACGGAATCAACGATTTTCAGAGGGATCATGATAATGACGGCATCCCCAACTGCCAGGACCCGGATTGGACGCGGCCCGGGGACGGGACCGGCTATAAAAACCGGTTCGCCCAGAACGGTCCGCAAAATCAAATGGCCAACCGCCACGGCTCTCACGGCGGCCAGGAATGGTCAAACTCGTCCTTCCGCAACGGTTTGAAGGGCCTGGGCGGCGGAGTCTGTGACGGCACCGGCCCTAAGGGAAACGGTCAGCGTCGAGGCCGAGGCTGAATGAATAGCGGGATGAAACGGCCGGCCCTGATGATCATCCTGACGGTGGCCCTGTGCGCCCCGGCGAAGACCGACCAGTTGACGTTGGGCTTTTTCCAGAACTCGACCGACAATCTTTTCCAGACCGCCTACCCGGAAAAGGACCAGGTTTCCCAGTTGACCTTCTCTCTCGCCAAGGATTTCCGGCCGGTCTCTTTTTTCACCGAAGGGGCTTACTCCCACCTCTATCAAAACCCGAACATCAGTTACTACGGCCAGGACCTCGGAGTGGATTTTGTCCAGCCCTTGAGCGAGAAAACGGGATTTTACGCCGCGGTCAAAGGGGGGGGTGCGTTTTACCGGGCCGATTACCAGGATTTCAATCATCTTTCCTTCGGCTTCCTGGGGGCCGTCAAGTCCTATCTCAGCGGGAGCTCGATCCTCAAGGCCAGCTATACCTTTGCTTATAAGAATTATCAGAATCAGATCTTCGATTTCACCAGCCACCTGGTCAATCTGTCCCTGGATCGCTATTTCGAAACCAGCACCACCCTCAAAGCCGAGGCCAACTGGGGATTCAAGTCTTTCCTCCACCCGTTCGTCGCCTTCGCCTCCGAGCCCGCTGAGCCGGAGCCGCCGGCAGACGGCCGCCACGGCTACGGCGGCCATGGCCAGGGCGGCAGCCAGATGGGCTGGCGAGACGGCATCCCGAAACCCGGCTTGACGACCCAGGGGCAGAGCATTCAAATCCTATCCGCCGCCGCCCTTCTCGCCCAGGGGCTCGGAAATAATATTGGCATCCGGGCGTCCGGGCTGAGACAGTGGACGATCTCGGGAGAGAATCCTTTCGCATCCATCGACGAGTTCTACATGGTCGAAAACCCGACTTATGATATTTTCTCTTGGAACGGCTATATCGTCTCCGGCCTGTTGACCTTCGAAGCCCCCTGGAACACCCAGCTCAAGTTGGGATATACTGGCTCTCTCAAGGAATTCCCGGGTATCGAGGCCATGAACCTGGATGGAGAAACGCTCGGCTTCCTCAGGGAGGATAAAAGGAGCCAGTGGGAAGCGCGATGGGAGAAGAATTTTCCAACCCTGTCCCTTTATCTCAACTATTTATATGTCAACAATCGCTCCAACGACCTCCTCTTCGAATGGCAGGGACATTTTCTCTCGGTGGGCGTGGAGTGGAGCCTGAATTGGGGAAGCGGAAGATGAGGTTCAAAAGCCTCGCCGCCGGGCTGATTCTTTTGGCGGGCGGAGGCGTCTTCGTTCTGGGTCAGGAAGCCGCCGGGCAGACCGCCCATTTTTACAACGTCGACACCGAACAGCAAGTCGAAGGGGTCATCCGCGAAATCCTCTTCGAACCCCGGTATGAGGACCGGGCCAGTTTTCTCATCCTCATCCTCGAGGAAAAAAAGAGCCGAGAGATATACCGGGCGGAAATCAGTCCGGTTTGGTTTTTCGACCACGACCTTCATGTCGGAGAGAGCGTGAAGATCGTCGGCTCCCTGTATAGCAACAAGGATGGCAACCGATTCATCATCGCCCGCGAGCTCCAGTCGTCCGGGGAGACCTTTTTGCTTCGCGACAGCCGGGGTTTCCCGACCTGGCGGGGTGGGAAGATGAAAAGGGCGGGACAGCGCAAGGGCCGGGGATTTTGAAGCGGAAGGATCTCCTCCTCTTCTTTTTGCTCCCATTTATTGGAATCCTGGTCATCATTTTCGTCTTCTCCACCCTCAGCCGGGGCTACGTCCAGAAAAAGGCCGAAGAGCTGGTCCGGGAACAGCTCGCCGCCACGGCCGAAATCCTCGGGGTTAACCTGGCCCATTTCCTGCAGGAGGGATACTCGCCTCAGGATATCCTGAAACTGTACGAAGGCGAAGGAAACATCTACTATCTCGCCATTCTCGACGAAAACAAGAACATTCTGGCTTGGAGCTCCCGATACGAAGGCTACCTCCCTTATTCCTCCGAGGACGCCGGCCGAACGGCTCCTTGGACGATTTCCTCGCCGGCCGGCCGGATCTTCAACCGTCTCTCCCCGTTTGCCGGAAGAGACGGAACGGCCTATTTCCTTTACCTCGGCTACTCCTTAAAAAACCTGGAGGAAATGACCGCCCGGTCCGGTCGGAACCTGCTGATTATCTTCGCTTTTCTGGCGGCCGTCGGGACTGTTTTCTTTCTCGGCCTTTTCGAACTCCAAAAAAGCTATCTGGCCAAGGCCAAAGAAGCCGAGGACGCCCGCCGCGAAAAAGAGCGCTTCCGGGAGATCTCGGCCTTCACCTCGGCTGTGGCTCATGAGATCAAGAATCCGCTGAACAGCCTCTCCCTCCTCTTCGAACTCTTGAGGAAAAAAGTGCCGGCGGACGTCGAGCCCGAGGTCATCGAAGGAAGGGCGGAGGTCCAGAAGATCGCCCGGATCATCGACCGGTTCTCGGACACGCTCCGGCCTCTCCGTTTGAACAAAGAGAAGGTGGCCCTCCGGGAAGTCGTGAGCGCCGCCAGGGAGGCCTTGGCCCGCGAAATTCACCGTCCCGCGGTCGCATTTCGCTACGCGGAATCCCGGCCTGTTTTTCTTTCCGCTGATAAAATCCTGCTGACCCAGTGTTTGTTCAATCTGCTCCGCAACGCCTACGAGGCCACGGAGCGGGGTTCCGTATCCGTGGAAGCGGAAATGCGCCGGAAGAAGGTCACGGTCAAGGTCATCGACTCGGGGAAAGGCGTTTCGCCGGAACGGCTGCCGCGCCTCTTCGACCCGTTCTTCACGACCAAAGACAAAGGCATGGGGATCGGTCTCTACCTGGCCCGCAAGATCGTTGAAGCTCATGGAGGCCGGATCGAGGCCGAGAGCCGGCCGGGCCGGGGCACGGCATTCACACTGTATTTCCCCGGAGGATATCATGAGTAAAGCCTTGATCTTGGTCGTCGAAGACGACCCCCTCCAGAGGCGGCTGATCAAACAAAACCTGGAGAGCGAGGGTTACACGGTTTTCGAAGCCGCAACCGGGAAAGCCGCGCTGGAGACTGTCCGGGCCTATCCCATCGACCTGGCCGTCGTCGACTACAGGCTCGGTGAGGAGACGGGGACCGCGGTCATTCAGGAGATGCTCGGCGAGAACCCGCTTCTCACGGCCATTGTGGTCACAGCCTATGCCAATGTCGAGACCGCCGTCGAGGCCATGCGCAAAGGAGCGTATGATTACATCACCAAGCCCATCGATTTCGAGAAATTCCGTCTGGCCGCCGAACGGGCGCTGGAGCGGCAGAAACTGCGCCGGGAGGTGTCCGTCCTCCGGTCCTCGCTCGAGGAACGGTTCTCGGCCAAGAACTTTATCATGGCCTCGTCCCGGATGGAGGAAGTGGGCCGCCTGATCGCCAGGGCGGCCAGGAGCGACGCCACCGTCCTCATCCAGGGAGAGACGGGGACCGGAAAAGACCTGGTCGCCCGGAGCATTCACCAGGCGTCCCGGAGAAAGGACGGCCCCTTCCTGGCCCTGAATATTCCTTCGCTTCCCGAGACACTCGTCGAGAGCGAGCTCTTCGGGGCGGAAAAAGGTTCCTATACGGGAGCCACGGAACGAAGGATCGGCAAGTTCGAGGCGGCCTCGGGGGGCACTCTTTTCCTGGACGAGATCGGCGATCTCGCGCTCCCCCTCCAGGTCAAGCTGCTCCGCGTCCTCCAGGACGGCGAGTTCTACCGGCTCGGCTCCTCCAGGCCGCTGCGGGCGGATGTCCGCATCATCGCCGCCTCGAACAGAGACCTGGAGAACCGCATGGCCGATGAAAAGTTCCGGCCCGATCTCTACTACCGCCTGAACGTCATCCTGATCACCGTTCCGCCTCTTCGCCAGAGGAAGGAAGACATCCCGCCTCTCGTCGATCTCTTCATTACAAAATACGCCGCCCGGGAAGAGAAAAAAATCGAAGGCGTGACCCAGGAAGCCAGGTCCGCCCTTCTCCGCTACGCCTTCCCGGGAAACGTCCGCGAACTCGAGAATATCGTCGAGCGGGCGGTCGTTCTCGGCGAGGGCAAGTTCCTCACCCTGGCCGACCTTCCCGTCTTCCTCAAAGAGAAGCCGGAGGAGGAGATTGGGAACGGGGAAAAGATGCTCACCGACATGGTCAGGCGACTCGAGGTCCGCGAGATCAAGAGGGCCCTGCTCGAGGCGAACGGGGTCAAAAGCAAAGCCGCCCGGGCCCTCGGGATCACCGAGAGGATGTTGAGCTACAAGGTCAAGATCTACGGGATTTCCGTCTGACGGCCCTCCAGCCCGCGTTTTTTTAACCCGACTATTGCTATATTTACGATAGATTTAGTAAAATAAAGTTTTTAACCAAAGGAGAGAACGATGACCAAGCCCCTGAACTCCCTGAGACGGAGGTCCTTTCTGAGGTGGAGCGCCGCCGGTCTGGCCGGTATCGCCGTCAAGCCCCCGCTGGGATCCGGTCAGGAGGCAACGTCCTCGTCCGCGCCGGCCGGCAAGCCCATCATCCGGACGCTCGGCCGGACGGGCCTCAAGCTCCCCGTCGTCAGCATGGGGGTCATGAATTCCGACAACCCCAACCTTATCCGGGCGGCCCTGGACCGGGGGATCATCATGCTGGACACGGCCCACGGTTACCAACGCGGGAGAAACGAGGTTATCATCGGCGAGGTCCTCAAGGGCCGGGCTCGCGATTCCTACATCATCGCCACCAAAGTTCCGGCGCCCGGCCGGGACAGGAGAAGCGGGGACATCTCCCCTGACGCCAAGCCCGGGCCCTTCCTCGAGATGTTCGACCTCAGCCTGAAGAGGTTGGGCCTCGACCACGTCGAAATCCTCTATCAGCACAATGTCCAATCCCGGGAGCAGGCCCTTCACGAGTCGGTCATCGAGGCTCTGCAAAAGATCAAAAAGCAGGGAAAGGCCCGATTCATCGGTGTCACGACCCACGCCAATGAGCCCGAGGTCATCCGGGCGGCGGTTGAAGGCAAGGTCCACGACGTCGTCCTGACCTCTTACAATTTCCGCCAGGATCACCGCGACGAGGTCCGCCGGGCGATCGCCGAAGCCGCCGACGCCGGGATCGGCATCGTCGCCATGAAGACCCAGGCCGGGGCTTTCTGGGATAAGGAAAAACAACATCCGATCAACATGAAAGCCGCCCTGAAATGGGTTCTCAACGACGCCAACGTGACCACCGCCATCCCGGGCATGACCACCTTCGATCAGCTCGAAGAGGACCTGGCCGTGATGTCCGACCTGACCCTGACGGAACAGGAGCTCCAGGATTTGAGACTGGATATCCACGCCGGGCTCTACTGTCAACACTGCAACCAATGCCTGCCGAACTGCCGGGAACGACTCCCCGTTCCCGAGATCATGCGCAGCTACATGTACGCCTACGGCTACAAGAACCTGGGCCTGGCCCGCGACCTGCTGGAAGAGCTCGACCCCCCCGAGAATCCCTGCCGGGATTGTGCGACTTGCTCCGTCCAATGCGCCAAGGGATTCGACGTGGCCGACCGGGTGAGAGACATCGTCCGGCTCAAGGACGTCCCGGCCGAATTTTTCGCCTGATTGGAAATCAGGCCGTAAAAACCGACAAAGAACCGAGCGGAGCGAGCACAACCCGGCTTCCCGGTCCGGCCTATTTTCCCCTAATCCGATAATAATTATAAGATCTTTTCAAAAAGAAGGAACCTTTTGGGGGTTTCATCCGTCTATACATGTGAGCAACGACAATGAAACACTCAGTCTGGAGGATACAATGAACTTCAAAGCGAAAGTCGCGATCCTGTTGGTGGCGGTAATGATCTCCCTGGCCGGGTTCAACCTCATCGCCTCGTCTTCCGCAGTCGACATGATGAAGATCGGAAAGAAAGCGGGCTACAAGATCATCGCCAACGTGCTGGCTGAGGCGGAATCGCCCCGCAGCCATTCTTGAGTCCCCAACTCATTCCCGTCTTTTGAAGGGCTGTTCTTTCTCCTTCCGGAGAAAGGACAGCCTCTGTTTTTATCCCCTTTTCGTTTCTTTTAGCTCGACCAAAACGGCCGCCCAGCAGGCGATCGCCCGTTCCCGGCCCACCAGGCCCAGCCCCTCGTTTGTCTTGGCCTTGAACCCGATATCGTCCTCCGGAATGCCCAGGACCGGGCTGAGCGCTTTTTTTATCCTTCCGGCATGAGGAGCCAGTTTCGGCGCCTGGGCGACGACGACGAGGTCGACGTTCAGGATCTCCGCCCGCTTTCTCTTCAGCAGGGGGGTGATTTTACGGAGCAGGACAAGACTCCGGATGTCCTTCCATTTCGGGTCGGTGTTGGGATAAAGCCGGCCGATATCTCCCTCCCCGAGAGCGCCCAACAGGGCATCGATGAGCGCGTGGACGACGCAGTCGCCGTCCGAATGGCCGGCCAGGCCGGAGTGGTGAGGGATCTTGACACCTCCCAAATAGAGCGCTCTCCCTTTGGACAAACGATGGATGTCATAGCCCAGGCCGAGCTTAATCTTCAAGGAATGCCTCCGCAATCTTGAGATCGGCGGGCGAGGTGATCTTGATGTTCCGGACATCACCCGCGACCACGGCCACCGGATGCCCGGCCCTCTCGACCAGGGCCGCCTCATCCGTCCCATAGAATCCGTCCTCCCGGGCCTTCAGCAGCGCACGCTCCAGGACCCCGCGGGCGAAGCCCTGGGGCGTCTGGACCCGGCTGAGGTTCCGGCGCTCCAGGGTCCGTACAACAGTTCCATCAACGGTCTCCTTGATCGTGTCCTCGACCGGAATGACCGGGATGGCCGCTCCGCACTCCCTGGCCTTGGCGATCACCCGGCCGATGACCTCGCGGCCGATGAGCGGCCGCACGCCGTCATGCACCAAAACGATATCCGTGGGACCGCAATCCAGACGCTCGAAGCCCCGGACAACCGAATCCTGCCTACGGGCTCCTCCGCCGACGACCGCGACTATCTTCTCAAACCGCTTCCGGTATTCCGGTCCGCCCGCCTCTTCCCTCAAAACAAGGATGATGTCATCGACCGCTGGATGGGTTTCGAACTGCGCCAGGCTGTGCTCGAGTACCGGCCGGTCCCGCAAAAGAGCGAACTGTTTGGCGGAACCGAACCGCCGGCCTTCCCCGGCGGCGACGATGATCGCCGTCACCTTGGTCATCGGGCCTCTTCGTTGTACCGCCCGAAAATCATCTTGCCCACGGTCGTCTGGAGCACCGAGGTCACGGTGATGTCGACGTTCTGGCCGATCAACCGCCGGGAGTTGTCGACCACGACCATGGTCCCGTCATCCAGGTAACCGACCCCCTGGTCCTTCTCTTTCCCTTCTTTAATAATGAACACCCGCATGCTCTCGCCGGGCAGGACGACCGGCCGCAGGGCGTTGGCGAGCTCATTGATGTTCAGGACGGATATGCCCCGCAGCTTGGCCACCTTGTTGAGGTTGACGTCGTTGGTGACGATCTTGGCGTCGAGCTGCCTGGCCAGCTCGATGAGCTTGGAATCGACATCCCGGATCTCGGGAAAGTCCGTTTCCCAGACGACGACCGCGACCAGGGACGATTTCTGAAGGTGATTGAGGACATCCAGTCCGCGGCGACCCCGCTGCCGCTTCAGGGAGTCGGGTGAATCGGCCACAAACTGCAGTTCCTTGAGGACGAACTGGGGGACGACCAGCGTCCCCTCGATGAAGCCGGTGTCGCAAAGGTCGGTGACGCGGCCGTCGATGATGACGCTGGTATCAAGGATCTTGTAGCTGCGGCCGACGCTCTTCTCCTTGAAGAAACGGAAAAGATGGGCCGGGTCGAGCCACTCCGATTTCTGCGCCCCGACGAGGAATCCGATGTAGGGCATGATGATCAGAAAGAAGATCCGGATGAAGAGCGCGGTCGGGGCGTCGGTGGTGATGTTCGTGTAGATCGCCCCCAACGACCAACCCAGAAAAACACCGGCATAGGTCCCGATGGTCGAGCTCCAGATCACCTTGAACTGGGTGCGGCGGATCCGGGTTTCAAGATACATGATGATCGCCCCGATGCTTAGGGCCACTCCGGCGCTGGCCACCCGGGACAGCCGGAAGATGGGAAAGAAGTATCCGGCCGCCGTGATGCAGCCGATGATAAAGAGGCGAAAAATATGAATGCCCATATGATGAATCCTTATTGTGAAAACATGATGGCTGCCGCCTCTCTGATGTTGTGAACCCCGATCAGCCGCGTTTTCGGCAGGGCTTCCTTCTCCAGCGCGGCCCGGTTTCCCTTGGGAAGGACGACCGTCTCGAACCCGAGGGAAACGGCTTCCTTGATCCGGGCCAGGGGGTTCGAGACCGACCGGACCTCGCCGCTCAGCCCGACCTCGCCGAAGACGACGACGTCGCGGGGGAGGGCTTTATTCTTGAGGCAGGAGAAGACCGCCAGTGTCACCGCCAGGTCGGCGGCGGGCTCCTCGATCTGGAGGCCGCCGGCGACGTTGAGATAGATGTCCTGGCCGCCGAAGTTCGCCCCCAGCTTCCTCTCGATGACCGCCAGGAGCATGCCCGTCCGGAAGTGGTCGATCCCGACCGTCATCCGCCTCGGATTGCCGGCGAACAGAGTCGGCGAGACGAGCGCCTGGACCTCGGCGAGAAGCGGACGTGTCCCCTTGATCGTCGAGACGACGACACTCCCGGATTCCCCGGCCGGTCGCTCCTTCAGGAAAAAAGCGGACGGGTTGGGAACCGCCTGAAGTCCCGAAGCCGCCATCTCGAAAATGGCCAGCTCCGAGACCGGTCCGAAGCGGTTCTTGAGGGCTCGCAAGACCCGGTAACCGTGATCACGCTCTCCTTCGAACAGGAGCACGACGTCGACCATGTGTTCGAGCGATTTCGGGCCAGCCAGCGATCCTTCCTTGGTGATGTGCCCGATGAGGAAAGAGGAGACGTTGTTCGTCTTGGCGAAGCGGAAGATCCCGTTGGCCGCTTCCCGCACCTGGCTGATTGTTCCGGGGCTGGAGGAAAGCTTGGCCGAGAAAACAGTCTGAACGGAATCCAGGACGAAGACCCGGGGCTGGATCTTTTCGGCCTGGGAGACAATCCGTTCCAGGTTGGTCTCGGCCAAAAGATAGAGCTCTCCGTCGCGGACGCCCAGCCGGTCGCCGCGGAGCTTGATCTGCTCGAGCGACTCTTCACCCGAGACGTAGAGGACGCGCTCGCCCTGGGCGGCGAAATCCCGGCAGACCTGGAGAAGAAGCGTGGATTTCCCGATCCCCGGCTCGCCGCCGATCAGAACGAGCGAACCGAGCACAACCCCGCCGCCCAATACCTTGTTGAATTCCTCGGTCGGGATCCGGATCCTCTGCCTGGCCGCCTCCTTGATGTCCCGATAGAGGAGCGCCTCGGAAGGAGGGAAAGAATATTCGGCCGGAGGAGCCGCTTCTTCGGTCTCCTCGACCATCGTATTCCATTCGCCGCAACCCGGGCAACGGCCCAGCCATTTCGGCGAGCGCGTTCCGCAACTCTGGCAGATGAACACCGTTTTCAGTTTCGTCGTCATCGCGTTCCCAGGCCGAGGCCGAAAAAGACTTCTCTCCGGGCGTCCGATCCCAGGTCATCGACGCCCAGGATGAGGTGAAGATAGCGGAGCAGGGCGAACTGGCCGGCTAAACGGAAGCGGGGGCCTTCGTCCCGCCGGAAATCGAAACCCTCCAGGCTGAACATCAGACGATCGTCAAGGGCCAGGAGGTCCACCCCCGCCCCGAATTCCGACTCGATGATGCCGACGCGCGGCGCCAGCGAGCCGAAACGGAGGCCCGCCTGGGCGGAATAGGCGAATTGGCCCCGCCGCGGGTCATCGACGATCTGCCCCGCAAAAAAGCTTCGGGGGGTCAATGAGAAACCGGCGCTGATCGCGCTCCGGACTTCCCGCGTCTCGTTGAGATAATCTCCCCGGATTTGGGCCGTCCCCCGGACCGTCCTCAACGGCGCCACGGTGCGATTGACGCCCGCGAGAGTCTCCCGGGCCTCCTCATAGAGCTTCGGGTCCTGGACGAGCCGGCCGACGGTTCCTTCACCCCTATCGATCTTCTCCAGAGTGTTCCTGAGCAGCCGGACGGACTGCTCGATTTCGTAAAGAACCTCTTCGATCTTCCCCAGGTTCGACTGGATGCCTTCCCTGTTCTCCTGGGCGATCTCCTTGACCAGACGAAGGGTTTCATCGAGGCTCGTGGAGACCTCGATGATTGTCCGCTCAAAATCCCGAACCGCCCGCGAGGCGCCTTGGATGCCGGCCTGAAGTCCACTCCTGTTCTCGTCCAGGAACCCGTCGAGCTCCCCGGTGAAGGAATTCAGATTCCCGAGGATGTCTTGCAGGTTCTTCCGGGATTCCTCGCCGGTAATTTGGCCCAGGGATTGGCTGACGCCCTTGATCTCCTCTCCGATGGAGAGGAGCAGGACGCCGAGCTGGTCGAAACTGACGGCGGCCGTCGACTCGAGCGTATCCCCGGGCTCATGATAGGCGGTTTCCTCGCTGGGCGTGATCTCGATGTATTTCTCGCCGATGAGACCGAGCGAGGCCAGCGCCGCTTTGGAGCCCCGGGGCACTTGGAATTGGGGGGAGATGCTCAGGGCGAGCCGGGCCTTTCTATCCGCCAGCTTGATTTCCCGGACATAGCCGATCTTCACGCCGGCCAGTCGCACCGCCGCCCGGTTCTCCAGCCCGGTGACCGAAGAGAAATCGGCGACAAGGGTGTATCCCGGCTTCTTGAACCAGGTGGACAAATCGCCGACGATGAAGATCAGCGCAGCAACGATGAAGATCGTCCCGCCCAAGAAGATACCGATTTTCGCTTCCCGTGTCATGGTTCTTTCCTCATTCTTAGAAAGTCCTGATCGGCCCGTCGGCCTGTCCATGGATGAATTGCTGAATCACGGGGTTGGCCGATTTCTGGATCTCCTCCGGTGTGCCGACCTCGATGATCCGGCCCCGGTAAAGCATGGCGATCTTATCGGCGATTTTGTAGGAGCTCACAATGTCATGGGTGATGGCGACGGAGGTGACTTTCATCTCCCGTTTCAACTTGTTGATGAGTTCATTGATGGCGTCCGCCCGGATGGGGTCGATCCCCGTCGATGGCTCATCGTAAAGCATGATCTCAGGACGGTAAGCGATGGCCCGGGCCAATCCCACCCGCTTTTTCATCCCTCCGCTGAGCTCGTGAGGCATCAGGTTTTCCACATTTCGCAACCCGACCACGGCCAGGCTCTCCGCAACCGCCGTCCTGATCTGCGCCTCGCTGGAGCGGGTGTAGCGGTCCAGGCCGAAGCGCACGTTCCCGGCCACTGTCATCGAATCAAAAAGGGCGGCCCCCTGGAAGAGCATCCCGAACTTCCGGATGGTGCGCTGCAGGTCGTCCTCGCGGAGCCGCGTGATCTCGACACCGTCGATATAGATCTCCCCGGCGTCGGGCTTGAGCAGACCGATGAGATGCTTGAGCAGCACGCTCTTGCCGGAACCGCTCTGACCGATGACCACCATGGTCTCGCCTTTTTCGACGGTCAGGTTGACGCCGCAGAGAACCGCATTCTTTCCAAAGGATTTCTCCAGATTGACGATGCGTATCATCCTCGTAAGGTCGCCGGCAAAGCTTTGCTCAGGAAAAAGTTCAAGATTAAAATCGAAATGCTGGCCACCACCACGGTGCGGGTGGTGGCCCGGCCCACGCCCTCGGCGCCGCCTTCTGCCTTGAGCCCCTGCCAGCAGCCGACGACGGCGATGACGACGCCGAACACGGCCGCTTTGATCAGGCCGCTGGCGATGTCCCAGAGCTCCAGATAACGCAACGTGTTCTGGAGATAGACGATCCGGTTGACGTCCATAAGAACGACATTGTAGAAATACCCGCAGGTGATGCCGATGATGTCCCCGTAAAGCGTCAGGCAGGGAAGCATGAAGACTGCGGCCAGGGTCCGGGGGACGACGAGATAGCGGACCGGGTTGGCGCCGAGGCTGAACAGGGCGTCGATCTGCTCGGTGATCTTCATCGTCCCGATCTCCGCCGCCATGGATGAACCCACCCGGCCCGAGACCATCAGCCCGACCAGGATGGGGATCAGTTCCTTGGACAGCCCGAGGGAGATGATCGGTCCGCCGTAGGCTTCCGACCCGGGGCCGATATAGCGATGAAACCCTAAATAGGTCTGGAGGCCGAAGACCAGACCGCCGAAGGCGGCCGTGAGGGAGACAACAGGAAGCGATCGCACCCCGATTTCTTCGAGCTGCTGGAGGAGGATCTTGTGTTCGCGCGGCCGGCGGAACAGGTTCTTCAGCGTTTTAAGGAACAGCAGCCCGATCTCGCCTAGCTCTTCGAAGGCGCCGAGCACGAGATCATTCCGGAACAGGCTGGCCATCTCAGGTTTCCGGAGGGCTGAAATCGAATTCAGCGTCGCGGAACAGTGCATACTTATTCAGGAAGGCGAGCTTGATGTTGTCGGTCGGGCCGTTGCGTTGTTTGGCGACGTTGACCTCGGCGATGCCGCGGAGGGTTTCATCCCGGGGATTGTAGAACTCGGCCCGGTAGATGAAGATGACCACATCGGCGTCCTGCTCAATGGCCCCCGATTCCCGCAGGTCGCTGAGCTGCGGCCGCGGCTCGCGCCGGCCCTTTTCGGGAGCGCGGCTGAGCTGGGAAATCCCGACCACCGGGATGCGAAGCTCCTTGGCCAGTTCCTTAAGGGACCGCGAAATGAAGGCCATCTCCTGGTTCCGGTTCTCGAACCGGCTCCCCGGCCTCATCAGTTGGATGTAGTCGACGAAGACAACGTCCAGGTTGTTCTCCATCTTCAGCCGCCGGCACTTGGCCTTCATCTCCATCACCGTCAGGCCGGCGGTTTCATCGAGGAAGATCCGGGCGTGGGAGAGGGCCTCGCCGCTGAGCTTGAGCTTCTCGAACTCGCGCTCGCTGATGAAGCCCGTCCGGACCCGCTTGATGTCGAGCTGGCTGTCGGCGCAGAGCATCCGGATGAGAATCTGCTCCTTGGCCATCTCCATCGAGAAGAAGCCGACGGCGTAATCGGTGCTCAACCCGACGTGCTGGGAAATATTCAGGCAGAGGGCGGTTTTGCCCATGGACGGCCGGGCGGCGACGACGACGAATTCGGACGGGTGGAAACCCGAGGTGACGTTGTCCAGGTCGCGGAATCCCGAGGGCACGCCGGTGACCGCCTCCCGCCTTTCGGCCAGGCGGGCTATCATCTCCAGGGTGGGCGAGGTCAGTTGTGCGACCGGGACGAATCCCGGCTTGACTCTCTGCTCGGCCACCTCGAGGATGGCGGCCTGAGCTTCATTGAGAAGCTCGTCCGCGTCCTCTTTCTGCTCGTAGCTCGAGTTGATGATCTTGGCGGAGGAGAGGATGAGCTTGCGGAGGAGGGATTTCTCTTTGATAATCTGGGCATAGTACTCGACGTTTGGGTTTTTTGGAACCCCGTCCAGGAGCGAAGACAGGTAAGACGCCCCCCCCACTTCCTCCAGGACACCCGATCTCTGCAGTTCCTCGCTCAGCGAGAGCAGGTCGACCGGGATCCCCTTGTCCACCAGGACGATGACCCTCTCAATGATCCTGCGGTTGGCGTCTTTGTAGAAGTCTTCAGGCGAGATAATGGAGAGGACCGTGTTGAGATTCTCGTTGCGGACCAGGATGCCCCCGAGAACCGTCTTTTCCGCCTCCAGGCTATGAGGCGGTGTCTTTTTTAAGAACATGAGGTCGAGTTCCATGGTCAACCTCTCTTTCAGAGCGGAAGGGCCGGTCCGTCCTTTCCTTCCGCTTCTTCAGTCCTTGGCTTCTCCGCCGCCCTCTTCGCCGGCCGCCCCTTCTTCCTTCCGAACCTCGACCTGCAAGGCGGCCTTGTCATCATGAAAAACCTTAACGGGGATCGTATAATGTCCCAGCCTCTTGATCGGCTCATCCAGGACGATCTTTTTTTTCTCGATCTCGAAGCCCAGGCGGTCCAGGGCATCCTTGATGTCGGCGGCGCTGACGCTGCCGAAGATCATGTCCTTCTCCCCCGCCTTTCTGGGAAAGGTCAAGGTCACCTCGTTGAGCCTTCGGATCAGGTCCTGGTAGGATTCGCGCTCCTTCTCCCATTTCTTTTTCAGGGCCTGGCGCTCGATCTCGATCATGTTCATGTTCGACGGCGTCACCTGGAGCGCCAGTTTCCTGGGGATGAGATAGTTCCGTCCGAAGCCCGGTGCCACGTTGACGATGTCGCCCTTGCGGCCGACATTCTCTATGTCCTGTTTCAGAATGACCTTCATCGTTCCTCCCGCGATCTCCCCGCGGTCCCGTCTTCGACGTAGGGAAGCAGGGCCATCAGGCGCGCCCGCTTGATCGCCGTGGCCAGCCTCCGCTGATGGTAAGCGCAGGTTCCGGTCACCCGCCGGGGAGCGATCTTGCCCCGTTCCGGGACGTACTTCCTCAGAATGTCCACGTTTTTGTAGTCGATATCCCGGACATTCTTCTGACAAAAGCGGCAGAATTTTCTCTTCGGCGGAAAAAATCTCCGGTAGGACGGTCTTTCCGGCCTCTCTTCTCGGCTCATCTTATTTCACCTCTTCTCCCGGTTCCAGTCCGGCTCTGTCCGGACCGGCCTCGCCTTTTTTGTCTCTTCTTTCAACGCCGGCTTCGGCAGGCTCCGCCGCTTTTTCCTTCTTCCGTTTCCTCCGGACCGCCTCCTGGGGATCTTTCTGCAGGGTCAGGTAGCGCAGGACGGTGTCGGTCTGCTTGAACCGTCTCTCCAGTTCGAGGGGGATGTCCGGATTGCCTTCATAATGGAAAAAGACGTAGAAGGCCTCGTTGAACTTTTTGATCGGATAGGCCAGCCGGCGTTTCCCCCATCTTTCCTGCTTGACCAGCTTTCCCTCCCGCTGGGAAATGACTTCGGCCACCTGGCCGATGAACTGTTCGGTGTCCCCTTCAGAAAGGTTGGGGGCGATCAGTAATCCCGTTTCGTAATGCTTCATGCGACCTCCTTATGGATATTAAAGCTCCCTCTTCTCGAAAGAAGGAACAAGGAGCGTATCTGCGGTTAGTTCATTCCTTTTTGATTGAAAGCGTTCATGGCCGCGTCGATCCGTCCGTCGATCATCATCTCCAGCGCCTCTTCGGCCGTACGCAAGGCTTCCTCCAACACCGGCATCTCCTCCGGGGAGAACGGCGAGAGCACGAACTCCGTGGCATCGCTTGCCTCGGGCTGCGGTCCGATCCCGACCCGGAGACGGGGAAACGCGGACGTCCCGATCTCGGCGACGATGGAACCCATGCCTTTATGGCTGCCGGCGCGGCCTTCTTTCCGAATCCGGATCTGGCCGATGGGGATATCGAGGTCATCATAGACAACGATGAGGCTCTGCGGAGATACCCGGTATCCTTCCATGATCTGTTTCACGGCCAGCCCGCTCCTGTTCATATATGTTTGAGGCTGGGCCAAGACCAGCCGGTCGTCAGGCCGCACCATTTCCGCAACCTTGGCTCCATATTTCCGCTTCCGGAACTTTACGCCCCAGCGCCGGGCCAGCCTCCGGACGAGGATGAAGCCGACGTTGTGCCGTGTCCCGGAATAGCGACGCCCGGGATTGCCCAGGCCGATAATAATCCACAACAGTGACTCCTACTTCTCCTTCTTCTCTTTTTTCTCCGGCTTCTCTTCCTCTTCAGCTTTCTCTGCCCGTTCCTTCTTGATCACTTCGGGCTCGGTCGGCTCGGCGGCGACGACCTCTTCCTCGGCCGGTTTGGCGACCTCTTCTTCCTTGTGCGGTACGGCGACGAGAACGACGACCATCGCCGGGTCGCTGATCAATTCCACCCCTTCCGGCGCGACGATATCGCCAACCTTCAGCGACTGGTGGAGATGAAGCCCGCTGATGTCAATCGTGATCTGCTCGGGGATGTTCTTGGGCAGACACTCGATTTCCACTTCCCGGGTCATGAAATCGACGAATCCGCCTTCGGTCTTGACCCCGACCGGGTCTCCCTCGAGCTCCACGGAGACGTTGACCCGGATGGGCTTGTCCATGGAGATATGGATGAGGTCGGCATGGATGAGTTCGTCCGTCCCGGGATGGATCTGGAGATCTTTGAACATAGCGTCCCTGGCTTTGGAGTCGAAGGCCACCTTGAAGATCGTGTTCTCCCCGCTGTCCGATTTCAAGATCGCGATGACGTCCTTCTTGTCCAGGATGAGCGGGGTGCTGTCCGTTCCCTCCCCGTAAAGGATGGCGGGGATGCGACCCTGCTTTCTCAGCCTCCGGGAGGCGTTTTTGCCGAATGCGTCTCTTTTTTCCGCTTTGATGGTGAAATTCATCATTTCCTCCTTAGGCGAACAGGGAGCTCACCGAACTCCCCTCGTTGATCCGGCGAATCGCTTCGCCGAAGAGCTCGGCGACCGACAAGACGAGGATCTTTGGACAGGCCTCTGCAACCGCATTGAGCGGACTGGTGTTGGTGA
>JBAUIH010000132.1:0-17690 GCA_049682755.1 Candidatus Aminicenantales bacterium
TCGCCGCGCTGACCGGCGCTGAGCCCGAGGTCGGCGATTATCCCTACACGACCCGCTCTCCCGCTCCGTACATGATGAAGTATGAAAATATCAAGGTCCAGCTCGTCGATACACCGCCCGTCGCGCCCGATGATTTAGAAACGGAGCTGGTCGAGCTGATCAAAACAACCGACGCGGTCCTGATCGTCCTCGATCTGACCGATCCAGAGACGGCCGCGGTCCATGAAAACCTGGCCACCAGGCTCAAGGAAAAGCGTGTGGAGCTGGCGGCGGAGAATCCTCCGTCGCCTCCAGAAGCCGGCCGTTTCGTTAAGAAGACTCTGATCATCGCGAATAAGTGCGATTGTCCCGAGGCCAAAGAGAATCTGGCTTTCCTACGCGAATATTTCGACCCGGTCCATGTCTTTTTTCCCGTCTCGGCGGAGAGCGGCGACGGCCTCGAAGATCTGAGAAACAAAATATTCCTACTCCTTGATGTTATCCGCGCCTATAGCAAAGTTCCCGGCAAGAAGCCCGACCTCAATGACCCATTTTCCCTGAAAAAAGGAACGACGGTCATCGACTTGGCCAGGGCCGTTCACAAGGACTTTTTCGAGAATTTCAGGTACGCCCGGATCTGGCGAAAAGGGTCCCTGGCGCTCCAGGGCCAGATGGTCAACCGCGATTTCGTTCTTGAGGACGAGGACGTCGTCGAACTGAGGATATAAGCGAGGGGCTACGTATAAGGCCGTTCCCATTCTTGTTGACAACGTCCTGGTCCGTTGCTAATCTTTCTCCATAAGACACCTGGAGGGAACGATGGCCCGCTGCCCGCACTGTCACTCTGAAAACGAAGGAGACAGCGCCTTCTGCCGCAAGTGCGGAAGCCGGCTGCCTTCGGCTGAGGACGCCCAGGTCTCCTTCACCAAGACCTTGGAAACAGTGGAGAGCCTAGCCTCCAAGGGGAGCACCTACGCCGGGAAGTACACGATCCTCGAGGAAGTCGGCCACGGGGGAATGGGGATCGTCTACAAAGCCGAAGACAAGACGCTCAAGAGGCCCGTCGCGCTCAAGTTCCTGCCGGGCGAGCTGGCCCGTCACGAAGAGGCGAAACGACGGTTCATCCGGGAAGCGCAGGCGGCCGCCGCGCTCGATCACACCAACATCTGCGCGATCCACGAAGTAGGGGAAGCCGAAGGCCAGACCTATATCGCCATGGCCTATATCGAAGGCCGGACCCTGAGGGAGCGTCTGGCGCAGCATCCTCTCGAGCCGGGAGAGGCCCTGGGCGTGGCTGTCCAGATCGCCGAGGGGGTGGACGAGGCCCATAAAAAGGGCATCGTCCATCGGGACATTAAAAGCGCGAACATCATGATTACAGATCAAGGGCAAGCGAAGATCATGGATTTCGGGCTGGCCAAGATGGCCGGGGGTCCCGTGATAACCACCGAAGTAAAAACGATGGGAACGGTCGCATACATGTCGCCCGAACAGGCGCGGGCAGAGGAAGTTGATCAGCGTACCGACATCTGGTCCTTGGGCGTTGTTCTTTATGAAATGCTCACTGGCCGGCTGCCGTTCCGGGGTGAGCGGGAGAGTTCGATCCTGTATTCAATCGTTCACGAGGAACCAAAGGCTCTGCGACAGATCAATGCTCGCATTCCGGGCGAAATTCAAAAGGTCATTGACCGCGCGCTGAAAAAGAATAAGACCGAGCGTTACGCTTCGGCCGCCGAGATGCTCAAGGCATTGCGGAGTTGTCAGGATTCCTTGGCAAATGCGGCGGCCGGGGGTCTTGATCTCCGGGCGCTTGGCGATTGGATGCGCAGGCCTCACATCGCCATCCCCCTTGCGGTTGTCCTGGCGGCGATCGTCTTCCTGGCCTTCTGGTTTATCCGGCGTCGCGACAAGATCCAGTGGGCAGAAAGGATACTTCTTCCCCGGATCGAACAGCTGATCATGGCCGAATCGTCGGGCCGGGATAACCTCATCGAAGCCTTTCAGCTGGTTCAGGATGCCAGCAAGTACATATCCGGGAACGCCCGGCTTTCCGAGCTGACGTCGAAATGCGCGGTGGATGTTTCGATTGAAACCGACCCGCCGGGGGCGCGGGTCTCCGCACAAAAATACTCGGCTCCCGAGAGCGTTTGGGAATTCCTGGGGACCTCGCCCCTTGACAAGGTCCGGCTCCCACAGGGAATTTTTCGCTGGAAAATCGAAAAAGAAGGCTACGAAACCGTGTTGGCGGCCGCCTTCACCTATCGGCGCGACGAATCGAGGCAGTATTTCAATATCCCGGACCATCTCAGGTGGGTCCTCGACAAAAAAGGGAGCCTTCCTCCCGGGATGGTCCGCGTCGCCGGCGGAACAGTCCAGGATGCCGGCCGGATCGACGACTTCTTTGTCGATCGGTTCGAGGTCACGAACAGGCAATTCAAGGAATTCGTCGATCAGGGGGGGTATCAGCGAAAGGAATACTGGAAAAATCCCTTCGCCAAAGACGGCCGAGCCCTGACCTGGGAAGACGCCGTGGCCGGGTTCGTCGATCAGACCGGGCGGCCCGGCCCGTCTACATGGCAAGCCGGCGTCTTTGCTCAAGGGCAGGAAGACTTTCCCGTATCGGGGGTTAGCTGGTACGAAGCCGCTGCCTTTGCCGAGTTCGCCGGGAAGAGTCTCCCGACAAACGCTCACTGGGCCGCCGCCAGGGGCGATTTGACTCCCCTTTTCCAATCGGGTTTCCTTTCGATTTTCTATCCTTTGTGCAACTTCCAGGGGGAAGGACCCGCTCAGGTCGGCAAGTATCAAGGGCTGACGGCCTTTGGGGCGTACGACATGGCCGGAAATGTCCGGGAGTGGTGCTGGAACGAGACTCCTCATGGACGACTGATGCGGGGAGGGGCCTGGGACGATATTAACTATATGTTCAACGACTTGAGCCAGGCACCCCCGTTCGACCGGTCGCCGAAAAACGGCTTCCGCTGCGTTCAGTTCCCCGACCCACAAGAAATCCCCCAAGCCTCCCTTGCCCCGATCAAGTTTTACAAGTTTGACTATTACGCGAACTTATCCCAACTCAATCCGGTCTCCGATCCCGTTTTCAAAGTCTACAAGGACCAGTTCGCCTATGATAAGAGAGAACTGAACGCCCGGGTGGAACCTACGGACGATACCGCCAGAGACTGGACAAAGCAGAAAGTCACCTTTGATGCCGCCGGTGCCGATGAGCGCATGACGGCCTATCTCTTCCTGCCCAAGAATTCGCGACCTCCTTACCAGACCGTGGTCTACTTCCCCGGCTCCTCGGCCCAAATGCAGAGCTCGAGCCGGAACCTGGAACTGTACGTATGGTTCGAAGTCGACCTGTCTTTTCTTCTGCAGGACGGCCGGGCCGTCCTGTTCCCGATTTACACGGGAACCTTTGAGCGCAGCGACCCGAAATATATGGATATGCCCCAGGATAGCCGCGTTCGGACCGAATATTATGTCCGGGTGATCAAGGAATTCAGCCGCTGCCTCGACTATCTCGAATCCCGCCCCGATATCGATTCTGGCAAGACGGCCTATCTGGGATTCAGCTGGGGGGCGTGGGTGGGTTTGATAATCACAGCCGTCGAAGAACGGATAAAGGTCAGCATTTTGAAGGCGGGCGGGCTGCGGGACACCGGGCGTCACGAAGTCAACCCCGTCAACTATGTGACCCGGGTGAAGCTTCCCACGATGATGCTCAACGGGAGATACGACATGAACTTTCCCTTTGAGTCAAGCGCCAAGCCCATGTTCGATCGACTTGGAACTCCGAAAGAGGATAAAACTCAGAAACTCTACGATACGGACCACTACATTCCCCGCAACGATTTTATCAAAGAAACCCTGGCGTGGCTCGACAAGTACTTCGGCCGCCCCGCACGATAATACCGGAGAACTTCAGCCTAGACTCCACCATGAGCGAGGACGGTCCGACGGACCTTGAGGAATCTTTACAATTTTTCTGCAGCTCATTGACAATTTTTTCCGGCGCAGGCCTTATTATGAGTCCGGAACGGGCAAGCAAGCCGCGGAAGCTCGACGGAGTGAATGGGGTGTGAACATGAAGATCATGGCGGTCATCATCACAGGGATTCTCGTTTCGACGGCAATGGCGGCCGGGGAGAGCGGAGCGGTCCTGATGGTCGGCGGCTTCGTCATTGCGGACGGGGCCGGGCAGGCAGATGGTCTCTTCAAGGACATTTTCGACAGCTTGGCTACCGAACCATCAGCGGTCCAATCCCCTTCCAATATGCTGAAGGAAAAGTCAAAGCTCCAATCTGAGCGGCGGGAGAGTTCAAACCCGGCGGGCGCGGAGTCCGCGCTCGGCTGCGGCGGCGAGCTGCCGCTCGTCAGAAGAGACGAAGAGTTCGGCGTCCCATTCGACCGCGCTCGCTACATGGATCGCGTCCAGGGTTCTGATCGGATGGTCTTCAAGAAGGTTAATGGCACCGGCGACGACGGAGTTCGTCACCCCGACAACCGACACATCCTCGAGGTCGGAGAAGAGGGCGCTTTTCACAAGGTCGTATTGTCCCGGCGCGATCGAACGTTGGCGACGCAGGCGATTGAGGGCGGATACGACCTCGGCCGGCGCGATTACGCTGAGGCCGACCTCTCCGGCGACGGAAAGGATCTCTTCTACCTCGTCGCTCCCCCGCTCGCGGATGTATCGTTTGGCCAATCCGGAGGAATCGAAAAAAACCCTCATCCCCGCCCCCGCTTGCGTTCGGCGAGGATCTCGCGGCTCAGCAAAGCGCCGTCCGCTTCCAGAAGAAGCCCGGGCTTCTTCCAGGATAGGACCGTCCGGGGGCGCGCGACAGGCACGACCTCGGCTACTGGACGGCCATGCCGCAAAACGCGGATCCTTTCGCCCCTTTCGACCGCATCGAGGAGGGAAGCGGCATTCCGCCGGAATTCTGTGAACGGCACTTCTTTCATGGCTTGTACCCGGTTGTGTACATCATTGTACATTTTTGGAAACATCCCTGTCAAGTCGATCCGGGATTTTTCGACACATCCGAAAGACGACGGGAATCGCATACAATTCTCAACCCGGTTGCCTGTGGAATGAATGCCCTTCTGGCAGGATAACCACGGAAAGACCAGGCCTGGAAGCCTTATCGCCCTGAAAGACCCATCCAGTCGTGCTCGGTTGATACGGGAAGCAGCGCAATGGTGGCCACCGGATTCTCAATTTTAACAGGCTGTGCTGGCGGCCCGACGCAAAATATCGAGATAATCCTCGGCGCTGGCTTCGCGGGGATTGGAGGGGTTCGAGTTGTTCTCGAATGACTTTTTGGCGACGGCGGCGAAATCGCTTTCCGGGATTCCCAAATCCTGAAAAGAAGGGATGGAAAGCGAGCGGGACAGGTTTTTGACTCTCTTGATGAGGGCGCGGGCGGCCTCATCCCCGCCGGCGGACTCCAGGCCGATGGCAGCGGCGATATGCGCGTACTTATCTCTCGCCGCAGAGAGATTGAACTCCACCACATAGGGCAGAAAAATCGCGTTGGCAACACCGTGCGCGGTGCCGTAGAGAGAACCGACCGATTCGGCCAGACAGTGGACGGCCCCGACGTCGCTGTTGCCGAAGGCCATCCCGGCAAGGAGGCTTCCCAACATCAGACCTTCTCTTGCCCCGGCGTTATTCTTGATGTCCTGATAAGCCGCCGGCAAATGGCGGAAAATTAACCGCAGCGCTTCCAGGGCCAACACATCCGTGAAGAAACTCGCGGGTTTGGAAGTGTATGCTTCCAGCGCATGAGTCAGGGCATCAAGCCCCGTCGAGGCAACGAGATGCGAAGGCAAAGTCATGAGGAGGTCCGGGTCGACCAGGGCCACCGCAGGGTACATCAGCGGCCCCTTGATGCTCATCTTGAACCGGCGCTCTGTGTGTGTGATGACGGCGACCCAGGTGACTTCGCTCCCCGTTCCACAAGTGGTGGGAATGGCCAGGACGGGAAGAGGCGCCGTTTTGTATTTTTCCCGTCCTTCGTAATCCTCGATCCGCCCGGGATTGGTCGCCAGCAAAGCCACCGCTTTGGCCGCATCCAGAACGCTGCCGCCGCCGAGACCGATGACGAGGTCCGGCTTGAGCGCCCTGACCATCTCCCCTGCCTTATTGACAGCAATGTGCCTGGGATTCGGCTCAACCTCATCGAAAACCGGAATCCCGGCGAGCGGAACCCACAACTGACTCAGGATTCCGGCGGCATCAATCCCCTTGTCCGTCACCAAAAAGGGTCGTACCGCCTGCAGCCGTTCCTTGATGATTTGCGGGAGATCACCGGCCGCTCCCGCACCGAAGACAATTTCTGTCGGCATATGGTACAACATCCGAGGTCCCATTCTACCGCCTGCGGAAATCCAGCACCGGCTCATCGCTCATGTCCATGATGGCCGCAAACAGGAGCTGGGCGATGTCCTCCATAATCTCGGGGGTTATGCTCTCAAGGTTATCCCTGGTGTTGTGGTAGGAAGGAGGACGCGCAACAGGCTGGCTCTCCGCAGCGCCGACCGTGATACTCGGCACGCCGTTCCAGAGAAAGCGGGCCGTGTCCTGGCGCGGCCGGGCGATGTTCGCGAAATGGGACGCCTCGATCACCCTGTGGACATAACGGCCGTTCGCCCTCTCGAGAAACCCATAGAAATCCGGGAAGTTCTGTCCCGCCAGGACTCCGATCTTGTCGCCGACGCCGGGCCCTTCCATGTTGATGAAGGCGGCGGTTTTTTCGAGGGGAAAGACGGGATGGTTGACATAGAACTCGGAACCGGCGACGCCCTGCTCCTCCGCGCCGAAAAACAGGAACATGACCGAGCGCTTGGGCTCGACCGGACACCGGGACATGGCTTCGGCCACACCCAACATGACCGCCACGGACGTCGCATTGTCGTTCGCGCCGGGCATCAGCTCCCACATGCGCCCGAGATGGTCGAGATGTCCGCCGAGGATGATGAGCTCGTCCTTGAGAACCGGGTCTGAGCCCTCGATGAGCCCGATGACGTTGGCTCCGATTCCATCGGGATGATGTTCGGTTAGATTTTTGATGGTGAAGATTTTGCCCGTGGCGAAGGACTGCGGCTTCAAGGTCTCCCGGATCTTCTTTACGACCGCCTTGTGGTCGCGTCCCGTTCCGGCAAAGACATCGGCGACGACTGCATCGCCGACGTGACTGTAGATGAAACCGGCGTCATACGAATTGTTGGGATTGCCGATCGGCCCATAATTGTAAAGCATGCCCCCGGCGCCGTGAGCGACCGCGTTCTCCAGTTTATACTGGTGAAAAGAGTAAGGCCGCCATTTCTTGAACAGCTCGGCGTCCTTGTCGGGCGAAACCGGTACCTCCCTTTCCATCAAGAGGATTTTTCCCTTGACATCGACTCTGGCATAATCGTCATAGCCGAGCTCCGGCGCGGTCACGCCATACCCGACATAGATGACTTCGGCCGTCATCTCCCCCGACCCCGAGGTCCCTCCAGGGATGAACTGGTCATCGAAGCGGTAATGCTTCCTGATTTCAGCGCCGTTGACGGGAAGCCGCAGATAGACCTCGCAGCCCGGGAAGACCAGGGTGTAGGGGTTGGGGAAAGACTGTTTGTACCCGCCGCCCTCGCCCCCGGGTTGAATCCCCCACTTCTCGAGGAGCGAGGCGATCCAATCGGCGCAGGCGTCGTATTCCGGGGTCCCGGTCAGCCGGCCGCCGTATTTCTCCGAGACCAGTTCTTCAACGTACCCAAGAAGTGTGTGGCTTGAGATCGTGTGCAGGCTGTTGAGGATTTCCCGTTCATCCCTGTTCAATGGGGAAACGGACTGGCCGGCGGCGCCCGCGAGTGCAACGAGCCCCGCCGAAATGATGAGGGCATGAAGAAACCGAGATTTTCCTTTATTCACTTTTTGCCTCCTGAAGGAAAGTGCCTTTTTATCACAGCCCCGGGGAACGAATCAAGAAATCCTAGGGCGGCCGCCCGGAAGAGCTTCGAGGCAACGGCGGCCGGCTTTCGCTATAAGATACAAAGAAACCTATCCCGAGCCGGGGACGCATCTAGGTCAACGATAGAGAGCTTGGAGGCAGGGGGCCGCCCTAAAGCCCCCGTAGCGGAAGGGGGACCCATCGTCGCGATGGGGGGAACCGACGGGACTGGTTCCCCGGGGGTGCGGGGGCAGAGGGCGGCTTCCTGTCTCCAAACCAATCATGGAGAAAGATCTGCGACTCCGAGCCGGAGGCCTGGTTGATTTGGGCTGCCGTTTCTGATATTTAATGGCTTTCCACTAAGAACCGAGGAGGTTCATCATGATAAGACAACTGCTCCTGCCGCTCTTTCTTGCCGCCTTCGTGGTCTTCGCCGGCGGAAACGTCGAGGCGGCCAATCCGAAGGTCCTGCTGAAAACGAGCCGCGGCGACATTGCCATCGAGATCTACCCCGACAAGGCTCCCCTCACGGTCCAAAATTTTCTTTCCTACATCGATGCGAAATTCTATGACGGCCTGATCTTCCACCGCGTCATCAAAGGATTCATGATCCAGGGCGGCGGCCTGACCGCCGACTTCGCCACCCGGCCGGCCAAGGCGCCGATCAAAAACGAAGCCGGTAACGGGCTCAAGAACACCCGCGGCACGATCGCCATGGCCCGCAGCGGAGAGATCAACAGCGCCACCTGCCAATTCTTCATCAACCACGTGGACAATGCCTTCCTGGATCACCGCGACGAGACGGCCGAGGGATTCGGTTACTGCGTCTTCGGCAAGGTCGTTTCCGGGCTCGATGTCGTCGACGCCATCGCCACTACCCCGACGATGACGGTTCACGGCATGGAGGACGTCCCGCGCGAGACAGTGACCATCATCTCCGTCCGGCGGATCGAAAACTAACCGTCTGCCCGGACGTCGAATAAGGAGAAGGGTATGAAAAGGCGTTTTCTCTTTATTTTTGTTTTCTCTCTGGCCCTCTCGACGGGGGGATACTTATCGGCCGCCGAAAAGCCGGCTGCCGATGTCCGCAATGCGCTGGACTCCATCCAGCCTGTGGAGGCTTATTCCTATTGCAAGACGCTCTCCTCGGAGAAGTTCGCCGGCCGGCTGACCGGACACGAGGGCTATACTGCCGCGGCGAAGTGGGCGGCCTCCAAGTTCAAACAATGGGGGCTCAAGCCGTTCAGCCGGGAATCGGGATACCTTCAAGCCTATCCCTCGCCCTATGTCATCATCGACCAGGCCGAGATGACTCTTTTCCTAAAGGAAAAGTCTGAGGACGCCAAGGAAACCACCGTCAAGAAAGTCACGCTTGAACCGGAGAAGGAGTTCTTGCCCCTCCTCTTCAGCGACAGCGGCGATCGCACCGGCGAGTTGGTCTTCGTAGGCTGGGGCATTAGCGCGCCCGATCTGGGATATGACGATTATTCGGGGCTGGACGTCGCCGGCAAGTTCGTCCTCTGCTTCCGGGGGACGCCCGACCGGGACGACCGGCGCTTCGAGCCCCACGACCACCATCGCGCCCGGATGAGAACAGCCAGGGACAAAGGCGCCTGCGGCCTCATCTACATTTACGACGAGATCGTCTCCAATCCCAACGGCGACTGGATCGAGGGCTTCATGCCCGCCGAGATCACCATCAAGGTGGCCGACACGGTCCTCAAGGAAAAGGGGATCACGGCCGTGGAAGTTAGGGAGGACCTTTCCACCTACAAAAGGCCCCTCTCTTTTCCGCTCGGAGCCAAGGCCCATCTCAAAGTCGAAGCGCGACCCTTTCCAGACGGTATCGGCTATAATGTTGTTGGCTATGTCGAGGGCTCGGATGCGACGCTCCGTCAGGAGTGCCTGGTCGTCGGCGGCCATTTCGATCATAACGGCTTCCATATGGGCCTTCTTTTCCCCGGCGCGGACGACAACGCCAGCGGGAGCGCGGCCGTCATGGAGATCGCCGAAGCCTTCTCCAAACTGGAAAAAAAGCCCAAGCGTTCGGTCGTCTTCGCCCTCTTCGGAGGCGAGGAAATGGGGCTCCAGGGCTCCTCCTATTTCGTTGAACATATTCCGCTGCCTTTCAGCAGGGTGGACACGATGTTCAATTTCGACATGGTCGGTGAGGGAGACGGCACGGGCATCGGTTACAGCGAGGACACCCCCGAGCTCAAGACCCTTCTCGAGGAGGCCGACCGGCAAGTCGGGACGCTCGGACGCGCCTATCCGATCAGGGGCGTGGGCGTCAGGGGGTCGGACCACGCTCCCTTTTACCAAAAAGGGATTCCCTGCGTCTCCTTCCACTCCAACGGACCGCACCTGCACTACCACCAAACCGGCGACACGATCTACCGGATCAACCCCGATATGATCGCCGCTGTGGCCAAGCTCGCCTTCCTGGGGGCTTATGCCCGGGCCAACCGCTAGCGGCTCCATCCGGAAGGAATGAAACCCCGGAGCATCCGGAGGAGTTAGGAATAGAGAATGCCGGAAATGTCATGACGGCCTCCCGGGTTAATTTCAGAATCAAGCGGCAGAACAGAAAGCGTCTGTTCCTCGCTTTCCCGGTCTTGGCCGTCCTCGCTGCCGCGGTCTTCGTTATGACCCAACTCGACCGCCCGAAAATCGAGCCCATCCCGGCCAAGACCTGGGCGCCGGTTTCATCGACCGCTCCCTCCCCCGCTCTGGCCGAATACAAGATCAGGATTCGGCCGGGAGACACCATCGGCGAAGTTCTGTCCCGTTACGGATTTTCTCCGGCCCACGTCCAGGCCATGTACGACCAGATCAAGCCGGTTTTTGACCTCCGCCGGATCAAGGCCGGTCAGTTCCTCCGCCTTTATGCCGATCCGTCCGGAGCCGTTGTGCGGCTCGAATACGATATCGATGACATCCGCTATCTGAGAGTCGAGAAACGAGACGAGCTCTTCCAGGCCGCGCTCGAGGATCGGCCGGTTGAGACTGTGACCGGCATGATCTGCGGTACGATCGAGGACAGCCCCATCCAGGCTTTTTCCCGGCTCGGAGAGGAGGGCTCCCTGGCTTTGTCTTTCGCCGACCTTTTCGGCTGGGATGTCGATTTCTATATCGACATCAGGGAGGGGGATGCTTTCAAGGTTATATTCGAGAAAAAATACCTCCAGGGGAAGTTCCTCGGCTACGGGAAAATCCTGGCCACGGAACTCATCAACCAGGGAAAACTCCACCAGGCGTTCTATTTCATCTCGCCCGATTCCCATCGGCCGGGCTATTACGACGCCCAGGGAAAGTCCCTGGAGAAAGAATTCCGGAAGTCCCCGATCAAGTGGGCCCGGATCACCTCCCGTTTTAGCCGAAGCCGGCTCCACCCGATTCACAAAGTGTATAGGGCGCACTACGGAGTGGATTACGCAGCCCCGGTAGGGACTCCGGTCCAGGCCACGGCAGACGGCGTGGTCACGTTCGCCGGATGGAACGGCGCCTCGGGCCGGATGGTCAGGATCCGGCACAAGAACGCCTACGAGACTATGTACCTTCACCTGAGGAGCTTCGGACCCGGGATCCGATGGGGATCCCGGGTGAAAAGCGGCGATGTCGTTGGGTATGTCGGCTCCTCGGGTGAATCGACCGGCCCCCACTTGGACTACCGGATCAAGCGCAACGGCAGCTATCTCAACCCTTTGAGTGCCAAGTTCGACTCCGTCGAGCCGCTCAAGGAAGAGTGGCTGGATGACTTCCAGGTAGAAGTCGAGAAATACCGGCTTCTGCTCGCCGATCCTCTGATCTTTGTCGGTTCCAGTTTTTTCTAACATGACCGAACACAGAAATCCTTTTCCGACCGTCGATATCATCATCGAAATCAAGCGTGAAGACGGCCGGACCGGTGTCGTCCTGGTCGAGCGGAAAAATCCCCCCTACGGCTGGGCCCTTCCCGGCGGCTTCGTGGAATACGGAGAGTCCCTGGAAGGGGCCGCCGTCCGGGAAGCCAAGGAGGAGACATCGCTTGACGTCCGGCTTATCGAGCAGTTTCACACCTATTCCGAGCCCGGCCGAGATCCCCGCTTCCATACCATCACCACAGTCTACATCGCGACGGCGCAGGGACGGCCCCGGGCCCAGGATGACGCCCGGAACGTCGGGATCTTCACCGAAAAAGACAGGCCTCGCCCCTTGGCCTTCGACCACGAACGGATTCTGGCCGATTACAGGAGAAAAAAGGATGTCCGGAAAAGATAGCCAGGGCCGCAGGCCCGCGAAAGACACAAGGCTCGTAGAGCTCACCAGAGTCATGGGACCCGTCGAAGCCGCGGTTATCAAGAACTTCCTGGAGAGCCAGGGAATTCCCTGCATCCTCCAAGGGCAGATGGTCCAGTCGGTCTATCCGATGAGTGTCGACGGCATGGGCGAGCTCAAGGTGATGGTCTCGGAAGAGGATTTCTCCCTCGCCAAGGAACTGCTGGCCAGCCGGACTTAAGCCCAATAGGCAGATTTAAAAGCCCCGTCTTTTTCTTTAAATAATCATCTTATACCCGGGTAATAATATAGTTATTTTCTTTTAATTTCCGCTTGACATTTGTCCTTTTGTCTCCTATATTCAAGAGAAACGGGATAAATTGGGAAAAAACGGGACAAATGTTAATAGGAAACTATACAGCCAAGATCGATAAGAGCGGACGGATCAAGATCCCCGAAAAATTCCGGGCAACGATCGAAGAGGAATATGGAAAAGAGGTGTTCATCACTTCCCTGACCGATGAAGCCGTGCAGATTTATCCCCTGGCGGTCTGGGAAAAAATGGCTGGAGTCGCTAAAGAGGGTGCGCTCCATCTCCGGCCCGATATCAGACGCTTCCTTCTCCGCGTCAATCGAAAAGGCGCCAAACACGAAATCGATTCCAAAGGCCGAGTTCTCCTCACTCAGTCCTTGCGGGGAACAGCCCGGCTCCAGGATGAGGTTGAGGTCATTGGGCTCAACAACCACCTGGAAGTGTGGAACAGCGAACTTCTGGACGAGAAACTCGAGAAAAAACCGCTGACGGATGAAGATTTCGAAACCATCGCCGATCTCATCCCCCGCGGAAAATCGAATGAGTGATCGTGGACACGTCCCCGTCCTTCTCCGCGAGGTTCTTCAGTATCTGGACATCGATCGAGAGGGTATCTACATCGACGGCACCATCGGCCTGGGCGGCCACTCCCTCGAGATTCTGAAGGCGAATCCGCGCGCTTCGCTCGTCGGACTGGACGTCGACGAGTTCGCGCTGGACAGAGTCAAGGAGACGCTCGTGCCCTTTGCCGACCGCGTCCGCCTCTACCAGGCCGATTTTCGCTGCCTTCCCGATCTCGATATCGATTTCCCGGCGGTCCGGGGATTGCTCCTCGATTTGGGCCTCTCCTCCTTCCAACTCGATACTCCGGAACGGGGTTTTAGCTTCAACCAGGAGGGGCCGCTGGACATGCGGATGGACCGGAGGAACAAAACGACCGCCTTCAAGATCATCGACACCTATTCGGAGCCGAGGTTGGCCCAGCTTTTTCAAAAATACGGGGAGCTGAGGCAGGCCAAGAGGCTGGCCCATGAAATCGTCTCCCGACGGAAAGTCAAGAAGTTCGAGACGACGGTCGCTCTCAGGCTCGTCATTGAACAGGTCTGCCATTGGATCCCCCAGAGAGGCAAGATTCACCCCGCCGCCAAGGTCTTCCAGGCCCTGCGCATCGAGGTCAATCAGGAACTTCAGGGATTGAGCGAATTTCTGGAGACGATGGCCGAACGTGTTTCCTCCGGGGCGCGTCTTGTGGTCATCTCCTTTCATTCCCTCGAGGACAGGATCGTCAAGCGCGCCTTCGCCCGGATGTCGGGAGGCGATGGAGGCCCCGCCGTCCTGCGCCTTCCGATCAGAAAACCGGTCACTCCCACCGAGGAAGAGGTGGCCGCCAACCCACGGTCCAAGCCGGCCAAATTGAGGGCGGCGGAGAAAGTTTGATGGTCCGGAGGAAGTTCGAGAGAAAAGAAATCGCGGCAGCCGCCGGCTGCCTCCTCCTGGCTGTCGCCACCCTGACTTTCTATGTCTGGCACCAGGCCGCTGTCATCCAGCTCGGCTACCAGACAAGCCGGCTCGAAGAAAAAAAAGGCCGGCTGGGAGAGGATATCAAGAGACTGGAGACGGAACGGGCGGCGCTCCTGGCGCCGGACAGAGTGGATCGGATCGCCCGGGAGGTGCTCCATCTCGTCGAGCCGAAACCGGAGCAGCTCATCTATGAGGACATCAGGAGGACCGATGATCCGACATGACTTCGGCCCTTCTTACCAAAGGCGCGTCCACAAGAGGACGATCATCATGGTTTTCTTCTTTTTTCTCTGGTTCGTCGTCCTGACCTTGCGGCTCATCCAGCTCCAGGTCATCGATTTCCGCCATTTCCGTGAAGCGGTCACTCGGCAAAGCCAGCTCGAGCGCGCTATCGTGCCGGAGCGGGGAACGATCTACGACCGCCACGGCAAAATCCTGGGTCGGAGCCTGCCGGTGCCCACAGTGTTTTACTTGTCCAATGATAAGGAACCGGCGGCTGTTCAGTTCGACCGAGTGGAATCCCTGAAAAAAATCCTCAGCCTATCCGCCAAGGAGCTGGCCGGGATCAAGGCCAGGATTCAATCGGGGGATTCGTTCATTTTTGTCAAGAGAAAGACCAGCCGGGAACAGGCCGACCGGATCGCCCGACTCAACTTGAGCGGCGTCCATTTTCAGGAGGAGAACAAGCGGTTCTATCCTGCCGGGACTCTGGCGGCCCACGTGCTCGGTGGAGTGGGCGTCGACGATCAGGGCTTGGCCGGCATCGAGCTCCAGTACAATGCCAGGCTGGCGGGGGTGGAGGGCCGAAGCCTGATCCTGAGAGACGCCAACCAGAGACGCTACGACTGGGAGGTCCTCAAGGCCTCCACACCGGGCCAGGATCTCATCCTGACTCTCGACGAGATCATCCAGTACATCGCCGAGAGAGAGCTTGAAAAAGCGATCCACGAACACGGCGCCGGCTGGGGAACGGTCATCATTTCTCATCCTCCGTCCGGAGAGGTCCTGGCCATGGCCTCTTGGCCGACCTACGATCCGAACGACTATCCACCGGCAGAGCGTGAATGGGGCCGCAACCGGGCGATCCAGCAGAACTTCGAGCCCGGCTCGATGTTCAAGATCGTCACCGCCTCGGCCGCCCTGGAAACGGGTGTCGTCGGTTTCGGCGACGTCTTCGACTGCAGAGAGGGAAAGATCAGAGTGGCCGGCTGGACAATCAACGACCACAAGAAAATGGGGCTGCTCAGCTTCCCGGAAGTGATCGTCCACTCCTCGAATGTGGGAACGATCAAGGTCGGGCAGAGGATCGGGCCGGACCATCTTTTTCAGATGATCCGGGCTTTTGGCTTCGGCCAAAAAACCGACATCGATCTCCCCGGTGAGGAAATCGGGATTTTCCATTCTCTTAACCGCTGGAGCCGGACCTCCTTGGCCGCTCACTCCATCGGCTACGAGATTTCGGTCACCGCCGCCCAGATTCTCCAGGCTATGAACGTCCTCGCCAACCGGGGAATGCACATTCCCCTCCGGATCACCAGGAAAACGCTCAACCCCTCGGGATTCAATCCCGATGCGCCCGCCGGCGGAGATAGGATCATTTCCGAGGAGACCGCCGCCCGGCTCAATCGCCGCGTCTTCGAAGAGGTCGTCGTCGGGGGCACAGGTCAGGCCGCCCGGATCGAAGGCTTCCGGGTGGCGGGGAAAACGGGGACGTCCCGAAAATTGGACCCTCATCTCGGCGTCTACCTGGCCCACCGGCACCTGGCCTCGTTCGTCGGTTTCGTACCCGTCGACCGCCCCGCGATTTCGATCGTCGTCGTCATCGACGAGCCGAAGTTCAGCCCTCAATACGGCGGTCAAGTCGCCGCGCCCGTGTTTCGCGAGATCGCCCGGCGCGTCCTGCTGTACCTGGGAGAGGCCCCGCAGCTGGATCCGGCCCAGGGATTCGTGACCGCTCAGCTTCAGAACCGGGAACATCGATGAAAATCAAAGACCTATTCAAGGACATCCCGGACTGTCATCTCAACGGAGACGGAGAGAAAGAGGTCCTCGGCCTCGCCTACTCTTCCAAACAGGTCAAGCCGGGATATCTTTTCGCGGTGATCCGGGGAACCAAAAAAGACGGACTCGAATTCGTCGAGGAAGCCCGCCAAAACGGCGCCGTGGCCTTTCTTGCCGACCGCCCCAAGCCGCAGAAGTGGACATCGGCCTGGGTCCAAACGCCGGACGTCCGGGAGGCTCTGGCTTTGGCCGCGGCCAATTTTTATGGACATCCCTCTTTGGGCTTGAAAGTAATCGGCATCACCGGAACCAAGGGCAAAACGACCCTGACTTATCTTTTGGAATCCATCCTCCAGAAGGCGGGATTCCAGCCGGGCGTCATCGGGACCATCAACTACCGTTGGCCTAAAATGGTCCGGCCGGCCCCTCGAACGACTCCTGAAGCCCCCGACCTGCAGCGGATGATGAGCGAGATGCGGGAGCAAGGTGTGACCCACTGCCTGATCGAGGTCTCCTCCCACGCCCTCGATCTCAAACGGGTTTGGGGAGTGCACTTCGACATCGCGGTCTTCACCAACCTGAGCCCCGAGCACCTTGATTATCACGCCTCGATGGAGGATTATTTCGAGGCCAAGAAAAGACTCTTCTTCCTCAACGCGAAAAAACGGACGGCGGTCGTCAACCTGGACGATCCCTGGGGAAACCGCCTGATGGCCGAACTCCCGTTGACCACCATATCCTTCGGGCTCGAGCCGGCCGCGATCGTCCGGGCCGAACAATGCCGCTTTGCGGAAAACGGGATCAAGGCGGAGGTGGATTATCCGGGGGGTCAGGTGGAAATCTGCTCGGCTCTTCTGGGCCGGCACAATCTCTACAACATCCTGGCGGCCGTGGCCACCGGACTGGCCCTGAACGTCCCCGCGCCGGCGATCAAAGACGGCATCTCGGCTCTCAAGACCATCCCGGGGAGGCTCGAGAAGGTGGAGAACACCCTGGGCTTCCATATTTTTGTCGACTATGCCCACACCGATCAGGCCATGCGTAGCCTGCTGGAAGCCGTTCGGGGGCTGAAGCCGCAGCGCATCCTGCTCGTTTTCGGCGCGGGGGGAGACCGAGACAAAGCCAAGAGATTGAGGATGGGAGAGGTCGCAGCATCCCTCGCCGACCAGGCCTTCATCACTTCCGACAACCCCCGCTCCGAGGATCCTCTGGCGATTATCGCCGAGATCGAACAGGGTTTCATCAATAAGGGCGCGAAGAACTACGCCATCATTCCGGACCGGAAGGAGGCCATCGTCCGGGCTTTGACGACGGCCCGAAAGGGAGATTACGTCCTCATCGCCGGCAAAGGCCACGAGAATTACCAGATTCTCAAGAACAAGACCATACATTTCGACGACATCGAAGCCGTCCGCTCAATCCTTGCGACTGTGAAGGAAAAGCCCTAATGGTGGAGCTGCGGCTGGATGAGATCGCCGCCCGCATGGCCGGTCGGATCGTCCAGGGAAATCCCTCTTCCCCGTTCCGGGCTTTCAATATCGATTCCCGTTTGAGCCGGCCGGGAGAGCTCTTTTTCGCCGTCGTCGCCAAACGGGATGGGCACGAATTCATTCCGGACGCTCTCCGGCGGGGCGCCGGCGGCGCGGTCATCTCCCGGGACATCGGGCCGATCGACCACGGCT
>JBAUIH010000133.1:0-15870 GCA_049682755.1 Candidatus Aminicenantales bacterium
CCCATCCAGGGCTCCGCCGCCGACCTAATGAAAAAGGCGATGATCGACATCTGGCGCGAGTTCAAAAAGCGGCGGCTCCGGACCAAGATCATCCTCCAGGTTCACGATGAGCTGGTGTTCGAGGCGCCCGAGGAGGAGAGGACGGTGGTGGACGACCTCGTTAAGGAGAAAATGGAAAACGTTTTTCCTTTGCGCGTCCCCCTGAAGGTCCACCTCGGCTGGGGCCGCAACTGGGCGGAAGCAAAATGAGGAGATCTATATAAAGACCTGAGCTTTCTTATCGGCCGTGATCAGAGGTTCTTCTGGAAGATGCGGAAGCGCTTGTAGATCTGGCCGCCCATCCTCTCCATTTCCGCGCGCACCCGGACGTTGGTTTCCATCTCGTGGTGGCTGTCCATGAACTCCATACCGGCTTCCTGGGCCGATTGGATCATGCGCGTGCCCATGAAGACGTCGAGCCCTTGGCCCCTGTATTTTTCGCTGACTGCTCCAAGGAGAAGGTCGAGCTGCCTGGTCTTTTTCGCCGCCCGGAGGATATGGATGAACCCGAAGGGGAAGAGCCGCCCCCGGGCTTTCTGGATGCCCTCGGTCATGTCGGGAATCCCGACCACAAAAGCGACGGGCTCACCGTCTTTGGCCACGACCTTGATGAACCGCGGATCCAGGATCGGCATATACCGCTTGGCCAGGTCGTCCATCTCCTTTTCTTCGAGGGGAGCGAACCCATAGATGTCGCTTCCGGTGTAGCATTCGTTCATCAGGCTCAAGACGGGCCGAATCCAGGGCTTCAGCTCTTTGCGTTTGCGGAATTCGACAACCTTGAAGACCCCTTTTCTAGCCGTCCGCTCGAAGATCTTCTTGTAGAATTCCGGAAACTCCCTGGGCACATCCAGTTTATAGACGAAGTAATCAATATCCTTGGTGTAGCCTTCGTTTTCCACGAGGCGCGGCAGCCATTCGTAGTTGGAATAGGTGGCGATGGTCGCGCGGCGCTCGAATCCCTCGATCAAGAAACCCTCCGGATCCTGGTCGGAAAAGCCGTAGGGTCCGACGATCCGGATCATCCCGAGTCCGCGGGCCCACTCTTCCACCCGGCCGAGCAGAGCGTGGACGACCTCCTGGTCCTCCCAGGTTTCCAGGAAGCCGAAGCGCCCGAGCTTCTCCTTCCGGTATTCGTTGAAGCGGGTGTTGATGATGCCCATGATCCGGCCGACGGCCCGGCCATCCCGGAAAGCCAGGAGCAAGATCGTCTGACAGTAGCCGAACGCTTTGTTTTTCTTCGGATCGAAGTACTTCCATTCATCCATATAGATGGGGTGCACCCAGTTCCGGTGGCCGCGGTGAATTTTCTCCGGAAGGTGGATGAACGTTTTCAGGTCCCGGCGCGTTCTGACCTCGCGAACGTCGATGGCCATGGCCTTCTCCCTTCATGAGTGATACCAACGTCCATCCCTTATCCTACAATCCGCCCAAAAAATCAAATCCCCGGCGAGTTTGACATTTTTCTTTCAATCCTGATAATAATTGAATTTCATCATAACAAAACAGGAATCATAACCGGATATGAGAAAGCGGACTTTCCCCCGTGGCGTTCATCCGCGAGAGACAAAGGAAGCCACCAACGATAAGCCCATCCTGCCTCTTCCTCCTCCGCAGCGGGTCGTCATTCCCCTCCTCCAACACTTCGGAGCTCCGGCCCGGCCCGTCGTCAAAAAAGGGCAGGAGGTTTTGCTCGGGCAGATGATCGGGGAGGCCCCCGGCCTTTTCTCCGCCCATGTCCATGCCAGCGTCTCGGGCGCTGTCCTGGCCGTTGAAGAGTACGGTCATTCCGGCGGTTATCCGGTGCCGGCGGTCGTCATCTCCAACGATGGGCAGGACAAGACGGCCTCCGGGGCGGGCGTCGAGCCGGATGCTTTTTCGCTCTCACCGGATGAGATCCGCCAAAAGGTCAAGGCCGCCGGGATCGTCGGATTGGGGGGAGCCGCCTTCCCGACCGCGGTGAAGCTCTCCCCGCCCAGGGACAAACCGATCGACATCCTGATCGTCAACGGCTGCGAGTGCGAGCCGATGCTGACGGCCGATTACCGGTTGATGCTGGAGCATCCCGGGGCGGTCCTCAAGGGGGCCGAGCTCGCCCGCCTGGCCGCAGGAGCGCAAAAAATCATCATCGGCGTCGAGGACAACAAGGCCGCTGCCGCAGACGTCCTCCGCAGCAAGGCCGACCATTTTCCGGTGGAAATCCAGCTGCTCAAAACGAAATATCCCCAGGGCGCAGAAAAGAACCTGATCTACGCCCTCCTTCGCCGCGAGGTCCCCCGGGGCGGCCTTCCCTTTGACGTCGGGATCGTCGTCCAGAACGTCGGCACCGCCAAGGCCATCTGGGAGGCGGTCTCCGCCGGCAAACCGCTCTATGAGAGGGTGATCACCGTCGGGGGACCCGGCATTCGCGAGCCGAAAAACCTGCTGGTCCGGGTGGGAACGCCTTTCCGGAGCGCCGTCGAATTCTGCGGGGGACTTCAGGACGACGCCAACACGCTCATAATGGGAGGCCCGATGATGGGATTGGCCCAGTGGTCGCTGGACACGCCGATCGTCAAAGGAACATCGGGAATCCTGGCCTGGCATTCGCCGGCGACCGCCACCGAATTCCCCTGCATCCGCTGCGGACGCTGTATCGAACACTGCCCGATGGGACTCTCGCCCACTCAGCTCCACAAATTCGTCCGCTATGAAAAATGGGCCGAAGCCGAGAATTGGGGAGTTCTGGACTGCGTCGAATGCGGCTGCTGCCAGTACATCTGCCCCTCCAAAATTCCCCTGGTCCACTGGATGCGCCTGGGAAAAAACAAGATCACCCGGGCGAAAAGGAAAAAGAGCGCCTGACCATGGTCGAACCCTACCTCGTTCAGTCCTCTCCGCACCTCCGGGAAAAAGACACAACCCCGCGGATCATGGTCCGCGTGATCATCAGCCTGCTGCCGGCATTCCTCGCCGCCATATACTATTTCCGGCTGCGCGCCCTCATCCTCATGGCCGTCTGCGTCACCGCCGGCCTGGCGACAGAGGCCGTTTTCCTGTGGGCCAGGAAAAGACCGCTGACGCCGCTCTTTGACGGCTCGGCGGTCATCACCGGCCTGCTCCTGGCCTTGACGCTGCCGCCTTCGTTCCCTCCGGCTTTTGCGATTATCGGCGCCGTCGTCTCCATCGCCATCGGCAAGCAGGCCTTCGGCGGCCTGGGACATAACATCTTCAATCCGGCCCTCGTCGGCCGGGCTTTTCTCGCCACCGCTTTTCCCGTAGCCATGACGACCTGGCTGCCTCCGGTCACCCTCAAGTTCGATATGGCCACGTTCGCGACTCCTTTGGCGATTCTGAAGTTCCAGGACGGCGTCGCCCAGGGGATCCTGTCGCCTCTCCGGGATCTTTTTTGGGGAAATATCGGGGGTTGCCTCGGCGAGACGTCGGCGATCGCCCTGCTCATCGGGGGGGTGTATCTTTTATTAAGGCGCACGATTGACTGGCGCATTCCTCTCGGAAGCATGCTGGCCCTGGGATTCTTCAGCGGCGCCTTCTGGCTGGCCGATCCCGGCCGGTACGCCTCCCCGCTCTTTCACCTTCTGGGCGGCGGGTTCCTGCTCGGCGCCCTCTTCATGGCCACCGATATGGTCACCTCCCCCGTCACCTCCAAGGCCATCTGGGTCTATGCTCTCGGCCTGGGACTGGTGATCGGAATCATTCGTCTTTTCAGCGGGTATCCGGAAGGGGTGATGTACGGCATCCTCTTCATGAACACCTTCGTGCCGCTGCTCAATCACTACCTGCGTCCGCGCATCCTGGGAGAGAGGTTCAAGAAATGAGTTTATCCTCCCGGATGGTCGTCGTCCTCACCGCCGTCGGGCTCATTTCGGGAGGATTTCTGGCCGGTGTCGGCATCCTGACCAAGGACCGGATCGCGCTCAATAAAAAAATGGAAATCGAACGGGCCATCGTGTCGGTCGTCCCCGGATCGGCCGCCGGAGAGACGCTTTACGAAGAAAAGGACTTCACCGTCTACGGCGCCAAGAACGAAGCGGGCGAGCTTCAGGGATTCGCCATCTACACGTCCGGGGTGGGCTTCCAGGACAAAATCAGCCTCATGGTCGGTGTCGATGCCTCACTCTCCCGCCTCAACAGCCTCGCCGTCCTCGACCAGAAAGAGACACCCGGCCTCGGCGCCAAGATCACCGACCAGACATCGTTTCTTGTTTTTTGGGAAAACAGGGACTTCACCCAACCCCTGAGCTTGCACAAGCCTCCCGCCCCCACAGCGGAGAGCCTCTCCGCTTCCGAGGTCAACACCATCACCGGAGCGACCATCTCTTCGGAAGCCGTCCTCACCATCGTCAATGCGGCGCGGGAGAAACTCAAAACCCTGAAGGAAGAAGGCAAGCTCACGCCCGGAGGAACGCATGCCGACTAGGACCGCCGGTCAGGATTTTCTCAAAGGCCTTTGGCAGGAAAACCCGATTTTCCGTCAAATGCTGGGAATGTGCCCGACCCTGGCGGTCAGCAACGCCGTCATCAACGGGATCGCCATGGGGCTGGCGACCGCCTTCGTCCTCATCTTCAGCTCTTTCTTGATATCGCTCATAAAAAAGCTCATCCCCAACCAGGTGCGGATCGCCTGCTATGTTGTCATCATCGCCACGTTCGTGACCATCGCCGACCGTTTTCTAGCGGCTTTCTTCCCCCCTATCTCTAAAAGCCTCGGCCCCTTTGTCCCGCTGATCGTGGTTAACTGCATCATCCTCGGCCGGGCCGAAGCATTTGCCTCCAAGAACTCGCCGGGCCGCTCGGTCATTGATGCCCTCGGTATGAGCGCAGGATTTATCCTGGCTTTGCTCATCCTCAGCTCCATCCGGGAGGTATTGGGCAGCGGAACCTTTCTGGGCTACCCGGTTCTGGGCAGCTGGTTCGATCCCTGGGTAATCATGGTCCTTCCTCCGGGTGCCTTCATCACCCTGGGAATCCTCATGGCCATCAGCCTTCAGATCGAAATGAAAAGCAGGGAGAGATAGCGGTGGAGCTCGTGACTCTCTTCATCGGCGCCATCCTGATCAACAACTTCGTCCTCCACTACTTCCTCGGGATCTGCCCCTTCCTGGGTGTCTCCAAGAAAATCGACGCCGCCCTCTCCATGGGCTTGGCTGTGACCTTCGTTATGAGCCTCACAGCCGTTGTTTCGTGGGGGATCAATCATTTGATTTTAATCCCTTACGGTCTCGATTATCTCCAGATCGTCTCCTTCATCCTGGTCATTGCTTCGCTGGTGCAGCTGGTCGAGATGTTCATCCGGAAGACCAGCCCTCCCCTCTATCAGGCAATGGGCATCTATCTCCCGCTGATCACGACCAACTGCGCCATCATGGGGCTGGCCCTGCTGATAGCCTTGAAAAATTACGACTTTGTCGAAGCCGTTGTTTTCGGCGTGGGCTCGGGCCTCGGTTTCACGCTGGCCATCGTCCTCATGGCCGCCATCCGTGAGCAGCTCGAGGTGGCCGACGTGCCGAAACCGTTCCAGGGGGCGCCCATCGCCCTGATCATCGCCGGGATCATGGCCCTGGCTTTCCTCGGCTTCTCTGGGATGATAAAGTGATGACTGTCGTCGTCCCGATTTTTACCATGATGGCCCTCGGACTCCTCTTTTCCTTGGGCCTCGTCTTTGCCTATAAAAAGCTCGCCGTCGAGATCGATCCCCGGGTGGAAAAGATCAACGAATCCCTGCCCCAGGCCAACTGCGGCGCCTGCGGCTATGCCGGCTGCCAGGCGCTGGCCGAGGCCATCGCCGCCGGAAAAGCGGCCGCCGACAGCTGCCCTGTCGGCGGGGGGGAGACCGTCGAGAAAATATCCGCCATCCTCGGAATCCAGGCCGTGGAAACCGTCAAGAAGGTGGCCCGCCTCCACTGCCGCGGCACCAAGGACGCGGCGCCGCGGCGGAGCGAGTATCTCGGCCTCAAGACCTGTTACGCCTCGCACCTTATGGGAGGGGACAAGCTGTGCACCTACGGCTGCCTGGGGCTCGACGATTGCGTCCGGGCCTGCCCCTTCGACGCCATCGCGATGGCGGCTGACGGATTGCCGGTCGTTGACGAAGAAAAATGCACGGCTTGCGGAAAATGCGTCGATGCCTGTCCGCGCAACCTTCTCGAGCTCCATCCCATATCCCAGAACATCCTCGTTTTCTGCCGCTCCAAGGACCGCGGCCCGATCGCCAGGAAGGCCTGCAAGAATGCCTGTATCGCCTGCGGCATCTGCTCCCGGGCCTGTCCGGAGGCCATCGTCATCGAGAACAACCTGGCCGTCATCACGGATGAAAAAAAGATCCCTCCGGAGAAAATCCCGGAGATCGAGAAATGCCCGACGCAGGCCATCGGGCGGCTGAAGAAGGACGATGAAGGATAGCGGCACGGTTGTGCGCGTACAGGACGGCCTCGCCTGGGTTAAGGTTTCGCCCCGGGTCGCCTGTTGCGAGTGTTCCGCGCGGGCGCTCTGCTCGGCCAAGCAGGATGAGCAGGGAAAGCTGACCGTCCGCAACCCGGTCGGCGCCCGGCCGGGAGACGAGGTGGAGATCGAAGTGCCGGAGACCGATTACAGTCGCACCCTGATCGCGATTTTCGGGCTTCTGCTCATCGCCTCGTTGGCCGGCCTGGCCCTTGGTTATGCCCTTTCCCCGGTTAGAAACTTGTCGCCCGGGGGAAACGGTTTCATCGGGCTTTTCGTCGGTCTTGGCTTCGGCGGTTTGGTTATCCATCGGCGCTTCCGGGCCGGTAGGGGTGATGCCGGCTGGCCGGTGATCATCGCCATTCTCAAAAAGGGAGGACTCCATGGATAGACGCGATTTCCTGAGATTTTTATTGGCCTCACCGGTGGCCTCTTCTCTTTTGTCGATCCCGCGCCCCGAGGAGGCCGGCTCCGCCCTCTACCTGATCGCCGCCGATCCCCAGAACACCCTTCCCTCGATTCTCGCCGAGTTGAAGAAACGAGGCGTAATTCAGGGCGAGCGCTTTGCGTTCCGTGGACCGCATCCGTTCGCCGGAGAGCTCCGGACATCTCTTCTCCGGGACGGCTGGAAAGAGGCCGGACGGACGGCGTCGGTATCGCTGACCCTGGCTTTCCAACCCCTCCGCCGATCCGCCGTCCCGTCTTTCACGCTCGTCAAGAACGGTCATATCCGGGATCTCCGCACCCGCGAGCTCGGGACATTGTGGCAAGAAATGAGCCGCCGTCATTCGCCCTCGAGCTGCCTGACCATCGCTTCCTTTCCGGAGCCCGCAGCCTTCCTTGCCCCGGGGCGGAGCGCGACGGTCTTTGTCGACGGCCATAAGCACGAGACTTTGTCCCTGAAAAAAAACCAGGTGCGGCGATACCGGACTCTTCAAGGCGAGATCCGGATCCGGATTGAAGGCGGAAAGGCCGAGGTCGTGGCGTCTTCCTGCCGCCACAAGATCTGTCAATCGTCAGCGCCGGTTTTCCGCGCCGGAGAGCGGATTGTCTGTGCGCCAAATCATTTCCTTTTGACCATCGATGGTTCCTGTTTTATCGATACGGTCACCGGTTAGGAAGAGCCTTTTAGCCGCCCTCTTCCTGATCCTTCTTGGGGCGGGCTGCCGGACCCAGTCCCAGTGGCATCAGTATACCGTTCTCTTTTTTGATACGGTCTGCGATGTCCAGGTCTTCTGCCCCGCCTCGCGAGTCCACGAGACACAGGCGGAACTGCGCCGTGTCTTCACGGGCATCGAGACCCACTTCTCACCGGACCGAAACGACCTGTCCGCACCGGTCGTGCTCGAGCTTTATGGCACGGCCCGCCGTCTCCATGCCGACTCCGGCGGCTATTTCGATATCAGCATCGGGTCGCTGTCCCGGCTCTGGGGGTTCTCGACAAAATCCTATCGTCTTCCCCGGCCTGAAGAGATCACTGCGGCCCTTCTCAGCGTCGGCCAGGAAGCTATCCGTGAACAAGCAGGTTCTCTTGTTCTGCCGCCGGGGATGAGCCTGGATTGGGGGGGACTGGCCAAGGGCTGGGGCGTCGACCTGGCCGCTGCGGCGCTTCGTGACCTGGGAATCACCCGGGGCTTTATCAATGCGGGCGGAGACCTTTTTTGCTGGGGGAGAAATCCTTCGGGCTCAGCCTGGAGGGTCGGCATCCAACACCCCAGGCGACGAGGTTATCTCGGGGTTCTATCGCTGAGCGACCTCGGCGCGGCCACATCGGGCGACTACCAGAGATATTTTGAGAAAGACGGTGTCCGCTATCATCACGTCTTCGATCCGCACACAGGTTATCCGGCGCGGGGCAAGCAGAGCGTGACCGTCGTCGGCCCGGAAGCGGTCCTCTGCGACGGCCTTTCAACGGCCCTGTTCTCCTCTCCCGTCCCCGAGGACATCCTGGCCCGCTATCCGGACTACGCGGCAGTTATCGTCGACGCTACCGGGAACCTCAAGGTCCTGGGAAGATCATATCCGCTCGAGATCCTCTAGCCCCCCGCCGCGCCGCTTCTTTATAGACCGATCTAAAGCCCGGTTTTTTGTGAGCCGTGCCATTATATCTTCATTGGCATGATGACATAGGTGAATCGGATCGCTTCCTCGAGATCCGGCTTCATGACCGCGGCGCTGTTCTCGTCCTTGAGCTCCAGGCGAACCCTTTCGGTATGGACCGACATCAGGAAATCCAGCAGATATTGGGAGTTGAACCCGACCTCGATATCCTCCCCTTCGTAGCTGACTTCCAGGTCGTCCCGGGCCTCACCGATTTCCGGGTTTGATGAAAACAATTTGAGATTTTTTTGGCCGATCGAGAATTTTATCGCCCGCGATCTCTCCGTCGACAGGAGAGAAACCCGCCGGATAGCCTTGCTGAATTCTTCGTTCAACACCTGCAGGACATGGGGATTGTCTTTCGGAATGACCGCCTCAAAATTCGGGAACTTGCTTTCTATGATTCTCGAAATGAGCATCCTGTTTCCGGCTCGAAAGAACAGGTTGTTCTCATCCTTATCAAACTCAATCGCCTCGCCGGTCATCTTTCTGAGCTCGCCCAGGGATTTTTTGGCGACGATGACCCGGATTTCCTCTTCCAGGCTGAGGTCCTCAACAAACGCAGAGGCGTAAGAAAGACGGTGACCATCCGTGCTGACCATTTCCATCGTATTGTTTTTCAAGATCAGTAGAGCCCCGTTCAAATAATATCTCTGCTCCTGAGCGATCGCAAAATATACCCGGTCGATCATCTCCCGGAACAAATCCCCCGCTATGTTGATTTTCTTTTCAAACGTTCCCTGCGGCACCTGAGGGAAATCCTCTTTGGGAAGGCACAAAACCCTGAACTGACTCCTTCCGGAACTGATTTCCATCATCAAATCGTCGTTTTCCTCGAAGACGATCGTCTGTTCATCAGGCAAGGATTTGACGATTTCAAATATTTTCTTCCCCGAAACCGTGACCGCTCCCGGCTCTTCGACATTCGCCTCAAAATGAGTCTTCAAGCCGACTTCAAGGTCCGTGCCGGTCATCTCAACCTTGCCGGGAGTCACCTGGATAAGGATATTCGCCAGGATCGGCATCGTGTTTCTTTTCTCAACGATCCCCTGCAATAATTGAAGTTCATCAAGAATGGTCTCTTTGGTGATGGAAAACTTCATTTTTGCACCTTTCTCATGGTTCTCTTATCTTTCTTTTACTATTAATATAGATACTCTATTGAAGAAGAAGAAGAAAATCAATTGGAAATGTGCAAATCATCATTAACTCATTGATAGGCCTGTTAAATCAGACCTATCAGATTGTTGATTTCTTTGTTGAATTCAGGATTTTTGCGTCGTAGCTTATGGATTTTCCGCACGCTATACAAGACTGTCGTATGATGTTTTCCGCCGAACTTTTTTCCGATTTCAGGCAGGCTGGCCTTACCGATTTCCTTGCAGAGGTACATAGCGATTTGCCGGGGAAAAGCCACCTTGGGGGAATTGTTCTTGGACTTGAGCTGAGAGGGCTTGAGTTTGAACTGATGGGCGACCAGTTTCTGGATTTTTTCCACAGAGATGACGGAGGACATGGAGTCGAGGAGGCTTTTCAGAGCTTCCTTGGCGATTTCAAGATCAACGTTCACTCCTTTGAGCGAAGCATAGGCGATGACGCGGCGCAGATAGCCTTCGAGTTCGCGGATATTGGAGTGAACCTTGTCGGCGATAAAAAGGGCGACGGGCTCGGGGAGATCGACGCCTTCAACCTCGGCTTTTTTCTTGATGATGGCAATCCGGGTCTCGATATCTGGGGCCTTGAGGTCGGCGATCAGGCCCCATTCAAAACGGGAGCTAAAACGCTCTTCGAGTTGTGGAATTTCCTTGGGTGGGCAGTCGCTGGAGATGACGATTTGTTTCTGGTTCTCGTAAAGGTGATTGAAGGTATGGAAAAATTCCTCCTTGGTGCGCTCTCGGCCGGAGAGATAGTGGATATCATCCATCAGGAGAACGTCGATGCTCCGGTACTTCTGGCGGAAGTCAAGAATCTTGCCGTATTGAATATGGTTGATCAGTTCATTCATGAATTTTTCTGTCGTGACATAGAGAATCTTCAGCCGGTGATGCTTGGCGAGGGCGTAATGGCCGATGGCATTCATCAAGTGTGTCTTTCCGAGGCCGGCGCCGCCGTAGATATAGAGGGGATTGTAGGATTTGGCCGGACTTTTGGAAACGGCCAGGGCGGCCGCGTGGGCGAATTGATTGCACCCGCCGACAACAAAGGTCTCAAAACTGTAGTTCGGATTGAGGTTGGGGCTTAGCAAAGGGCCGTGCTCGGCGCGCCTCTCCTCGGGCGAGCGGCGGATGAACGGGCTGGGTGTTTCATCGAAGATATACTTGATATCAAAGGCCTTGCCGAAGAGGCCCTCGGAGGCCTCGGAGATCACAGAAGAATAGTGAAAGGAGAGCCAATCGCGAAAGTACGAGTTGGGCACCTTGATGTAGAGAACATCCTTCTCCTGGCCGATGTAAAGGGTCGGGTCAAACCAGGTTTCGAAGCTGTTCTGGTCGACCTTTTTCTTGACCGTTTGAAGGATTTGCAGCCAAGAGTTCGATTTTTCTTTATCTTGCATAGCGGCGTTTCATATTTCCACAGAAAATTCCACAGCTGTGGAAAACCCTCCAGGTGTGTTGATGGGACTTCCGCGAAGGCAGGGAGAATCATAGCACTCTAAAAAACCGATTTCAAGAGGCAAAATCAAAAGTCGAGGCCGAGCCAGAAGTTGGTCTCAAACGAGCTGAGACGGCGGAAGTTCAAGAGATCGGAAAAGCCCGTCCAGCCCAGTCTCTTGATCCCTTCGATATGCACAGGCAGGCCCAGGAAGAGAAGCTGGACTCCCCATCCGGGGACCAGGCGATGTCGCTTTCCATGGAGGGATTATACTCGCAGGTGATGTATTCGTAGGCGGTGGTGAACCCGGCGGCTGATTTAGGAACAGGGCTTCATCTCTCGATGACAGATGTTGTCTTGAGTGGAGGGCCCAGGTATAATGGCGACCACACACAGAAAGGAGTCCAGATGGCGATCCGGCTCGAAGGCAAGACACTGGCTGATAAGATCAAGGAAGAAGTGAAGCAAAAAACAGCTCATTACCGGGAGAGGACAGGTCAGGTGCCGGGCCTGGCCGCCGTCCTGGTCGGCGAGAACAGGTCGTCCCAGGTCTATGTTCGCTCCAAGGAGAAGGCCTGCCAGGAGCTCGGGTTGTTTTCCGAAGTCCAGACATTTACCGGCGATATCAGCCAGGCTCTCTTGCTCCAGAAAATCGACGAGCTGAACAGCCGGGCGGAGATCGACGGCATCCTGGTTCAGCTTCCCCTGCCCGCGCAGATCGATCCCTTTGCCGTCATCTGCGCCCTCTCACCCGACAAGGATGTCGACGGCCTCCATCCTTTCAATCTGGGAACCATCCTGGCCAATAAGCCCGGATTCAGGCCCTGCACTCCCCTGGGGGTGATTGAAATGCTCAAGGAATACAACGTCCCGATCGAAGGCCGGGATGTGGTGGTCATCGGCCGCAGCCTCCTCGTCGGGAAATCGTTGGCCGCCATGCTGACCAACGAAAACGCCACGGTCACCGTCTGTCACTCTAAAACGCGCGATTTGGACACGGTCTGCAGCCGGGCGGACATTCTCATTGCCGCCATGGGGAAGGAGGCTTTCGTCAAACCGGAGTTCGTCAAGCCCGGGGCCACGGTCATCGATGTCGGCATCAATTCGGTGAGCGACCAGGACCGCGTCAGGGCCTACTTCGGGGACGACGAAAAGCGCCGGAAGGACCTCCAGACCAAAGGCTATACCCTTGTCGGCGACGTCCACCCCGCGGCCTCCGAGCGCGCCGGTGCGATGACGCCCGTGCCCGGAGGAGTCGGCCCCCTGACGATTGCCATGTTGATGAGGAACACCCTCACCGCCTTCGAGAGACGCCGGGCCGGCGCCTGATATTGCGGGATTCGGCCGTTTGTGGTGTAAATTCTCACTCGATCACAAAAGAGAGCAACGATCATGCCGAAAGTATGCGAAATCTGCGGCAAGGGCCCGGTCTTCGGCCACAGCGTGAGCCATTCTCATAAGGCCTCGCCGAAAAAGTGGAAGCCGAATCTCCAACAGGTCAAGGCAAAGACCGCGGCCGGAACACGCAAGATCTGGGTGTGCACGCGCTGCCTGCGTTCCGGGAAAGTGGCCAAGGCCGTCTGAAGGCCCTCTCAGATTCTTTCCACTGAAACGATCTCCTTGAATCCTGAAATCTTCTTGATGATGTTTTCGAGATGTTTCAGGTCCCGGATGACCAGGCTGAGTTTGATCTGGGCTTTGCGGTCGGCGGTGGTCGTGACTTCGGCCTTGGTGATGTTGCCGTCCAAATGGGCGATGCTGGTGGCGACCTTTCCCAGAACGCCCGGTGAGTCGTCGGCCTGGATCAGCACCCGGCTCTTGTAAGGCCCCACGGAAGCGGCATCCCAGGAGACCTCGACCATGCGCTCGCTGTTCAGGATCTCCTTGCTGACCAGGGGGCAGCGGGTGGCGTGGATGGTGACGCCCTTGCCGGAGGTCAGGTAGCCGACGATGGGCTCTCCCTTGATGGGAGAGCAACAGCCCGCGAAGTGGACGACCTCCCCATCCCTCTCCACGACCGGGAGGCCGCCGTGCGACCGGCCGCTGACCCTGTCCACGAATTTTCGGAGCAAAGGCCGTTTGCGCTCGGCCGGCTCCCCTTCGGGGCTGAGTTTGGCCATGAATCTTTTGTTGACGACGACACGGCCCAGCCCGACGAGGCCGTAAAAGGCGTCCAGATCTTTGAGCTTGAAGGGCAGCACTTCGGCCAGTCGGGGGAGCAGATTTTCTTCTTTGAGGAGGCCCGCCGGGAGGGAGTAACGGTGCGCTTCTCTCTCCCAAATCTTCTTGCCCAGAGAGACGCTCTTGGATTTTTCTTGCTGGTTGAGCCAGCGTTTGATCTGTTGCCGGGCTCCGGAGGTGAAGACGATGTTCAACCAGTTGCGGCGGGGGGATTTTTCGGGGGAGGTGAGGATCTCGACGATGTCACCCGTCTTGAGGATGCTTTTCAGCGCGGCGACCCGGCTGTTGATGATCGCGCCGGCGGCCTGGAGCCCGATCTCGGAGTGGACCTTGAAAGCGAAATCGAGCGCTGATCCCCCCAGAGGCAGAGTGATGACTTTCCCTTTCGGCGTGAAAGCGTACACCTCTTCCGGGATAAGATCGGTCTTGAGGTTTTTCAGAAACTCGCGAGGGCTTTTCTGCTCTTTGTAGAGTTCGACCATTTCCCGGAGCCACTCCAGCCGCTTGTCTTCGCGAATAAGATTCGAGGGATCCTGCTCCTTGTACCTCCAGTGGGCGGCGATCCCGTTCTCGGCCAGGACGTGCATGTCCTGCGTCCGGATCTGGATCTCGAAGGTCTGCTTGACTTTGGTGATGATGGTCGTGTGCAGGGCCTGGTAGAGGTTGGGCTTGGGCATGGCGATGAAATCCCGGAAGCGGTTCGGCAGCGGCGGCCATTTTTGATGGATAATCCCCAGGGCCGCATAGCAGTTCTTGACCGAATCGGTGATGATGCGCAGCGCTTTGAAATCGTAGACCTGGTCGAAATCGATATCCCGGCGCTTCATCTTGTCAAAGATGCTGTAGTGGCGTTTGATCCGGGATTCGATCACCGCGGGGATGCCGTTCTCCTTGAGCAGCTTGCCCAGGACCTGGGCGAACCGGGCCAGCTCCTCCTCCGCCTTCTTCCTCTGCGGCGCGACCAGCGAGGCGATCCGGAAATAGTCGTCGGGATTGACGTAGCGGAAAGAAAGGTCCTCGAGCTCGGCTTTGATGCGGCCCATGCCCAGGCGGTTGGCGATCGGCGCGTAGATGTCCAGGGTTTCCTTGGCGATCTGTTTTTGCTTGTCCTCGGGCAGAAACTTGAGGGTTTTCAGGTTGTGGATGCGGTCGGCCAGCTTGATAAAAATTACCCGCAGGTCGTTGATCATGGTCAGGATGATCTTGCGGATCGTCTCGGCCTGGCGGACCTCGGGGGACGCTTCCTGGACCCGGCTCATCTTGGTGACGCCCTCGACCAGGTCGGCCACCTCCTGGCCGAAGTCCTCCCGCAGGTCGGCGGGGGTGACTTCGGTGTCCTCCAGGACGTCATGGAGAAGGCCGGCGATGAGGGTCGTGATGTCCAGCCCCATGTCGGCCAGAAAATTAGCGACCTCCAGGGGATGGCTGAGATAGGGCTCGCCGGAGCGGCGGGTCTGTCCTTTATGAGCCCGGGCGGCGAAAACGTAGGCTTTTTTGAGCTGGATGGTCTCCTTCTCGGTATAGGAAGAGGCGACCTTGTCGAGAATATCGTCGAAACGGATCATCGGATGCGGCGCTTCTCCTCGTCCAGGATCCAATCGGCCGCTTCGAGGATGTCCGAAGCGACATGGGATGGATTGATCTTCTGCTCCCGGAGTTGGGACAGCGATTCCCGGCCGGAGCCCGTCAGGACGAGAACGGAAACGGCTCCGATGTTCATTCCCAACAGGACATCCTCGGTTTTATCTCCGATCATGTAGGAGCTCCCCAGGTCGATCCCGAGGTCGGCGGCGGCGCGCCGGGCGAGACCGGGCCGAGGTTTCCGGCAATCGCATTCTTTCCGATAACGGGGATCCGCGGAGAGTGCGTAATGAGGGCAGTAATAGATGGCGTCAATGCGGGCATCGTGTTGACTGAAGGCCGCGCTCAGGCGGGCGTGGATATCCTGAAGGTCGTCTTCGGTCAGGAGCCCCCGGCCGACCCCCGATTGATTGGTGATAACGACGACCAGCAACCCCTCGCGGTTGAATTTTCTCACGGCCTCGAAGCTCTGCGGGTAGATATCAATTTGATCGTACCGGGACGGATAGCCCACGTCGACGTTGAGCGTCCCGTCACGGTCGAGGAAAACGGCTTTTTTCATGGCCGCCCCATCTTCTGCGCTGCCTGATAAACCTCTTCGGGATCGATCTGCGTCATGCAGCGGTGGTCGTACGGACACGCCCGATAGCGACATGGCCAGCAGGGAACATCCTTTTTGAGGACCGCCGCCGGCTGCTCGAACGGGCCGGTCACCTCCGGGTCGGTGGGGCCGAAGATGGCCACGACGGGGACGCGCAATGCGTTGGCCAGGTGCATCGGGCCGGTGTCATTGGTGATGAAGAGCGAGGCCAGGCTGATCAGGCCGAGGAGCTGGGGGAGCGTCGTCCGGCCGGTGAGAACGGACGGTTTTTTGTCCAGGGAAGAGACGATGGCCGAGGCGATCTCGGCTTCCCCGGCTGAGCCGATGATCAGCAC
>JBAUIH010000134.1:0-11095 GCA_049682755.1 Candidatus Aminicenantales bacterium
CCGTTTTTTCCCTCCAATCCAAAACATAAACATGACCATGATCGTCGACTGTAAAACTGATGAATGCCCCAAAGATATAATTCGGATCTCCCTCTGTTGAGCCGATCTTGAATTCTTCTTCGAACAAGATTTCCTTAGGGCTGTCCTTCACAGGAATGGGATGGTCTGGATTTATGGCTACAGGAATCCCCTCTTCTTCGATGACTTTAAAATCCGTCTCCTTCTGTCCGTACAAGAACAAAAAAACAGATAACGCTGAAAATAAAAGAACAGTCAGAATCCGGGGATGACTCATCACTGAATGAACGACCCCTTCACGATAAAAAACAATTTTCCGATGTCCCTCGGGCCGGCCTTCCCTGGATCGGCAAACGCCAAAGGCTTCCTGATAAGCCCCTGTTTATCCAGATACTCCATGAGTTCCCACATCCATTCATGGTAAGCAACGACAAACGCTTTTTCCTTATCCGCGAATCCAAATTCTTCTTGCAGCTTGTCAAGGTCCAGCTTTTGGCCCATAAACCCGACGATTTTTGCTGCCAATGACCGGCAAATCAAAAAGATTTGATCATCCGTTTCCATCTTGATTATCGGAACAGTAAAGTCTCCGTTATTATCCACAACTCCGTACGGTATGAGCTCCGATATGAGCTCCTCATCAACGACCCTCCCATGTTCAACGAATTCATCACGGAGGGTGTATAAATTATCCCAGTGGAAAACTTCTTGTATCTTCTCCATCGGGCCGTCGCTCCAGTTCAGCATCATAAACACATCATTTCCCAATGCGATATTTGTGCCGCACCGGAAGTCCCGCTTCGGATAGTAGGTCCAGAAAACCCCATCGAAAAGAGGCCTATCCTGGTCGAGCGCGAACTCCTTCACAAAACCTTGAGCTCTGAAGGGAAACCACACGATTCCATCCGCGACAGCTGAAAAGAAGATACTGTAGAGGTAGTCCTGATATCCGGTTTTTCCCAGAGCTTCCTTGAGCTTTTTTATCTCATCTCTGAGTTCAGGCTCGATCTCGCCGGCCAAATTTCTCACTTTTTGAATAAGCGCCTGTTTTTGGGAAAAACCGAGAATGGGCAGAGCCGTGATCAATTTTTCCGGCTTGGTATCCTTGACGCAATCCAAAAATCCCATGGCTTTTAAAAGCATCAACTGGCTTTCAGTGAAGCCAATTCCTTTTTCCTGAAGTTCCTCTCTAGTTTTCCCACCCAAGCATGAAAGCAATATTTCCCAGTTGTTATCCGCAGCAACTATTTTATCAGGTGAAAATATTTCTTGTCCGCCTGAAAAACGGAGAGCTTCATACCGCGTAAAATCAAAAGGGTAATTTTCGCCCATTTTGATTTCTTCTTTGACTTTACGACAGTTGAATAGTGAAAATATTAAGAACGCGGCAATCCATAAAATCTTAAATTTGTTCATGAGATTCCTCCAATCGAATGATGCATTGGGCTCTATGTTTTCGACCGGCAATAATGTAAGCATATTGCCAAGATACACATGAATCCTTTTTAGAATCATGGAGATTTTTATCTGTTCCCTGCTGCCTAGGGACTTCTTTGTGGGTTTGAGGCTCACGGACACAACGGTACCCATGACGGGGATTCCCCCAATCCTTCGGCCTGTGGCTGATCACGCCGCCATAACGGACGCCGCCGGTGTAAGGCACAGACCAAGCGGACTTCTCATCGTATTCATCAGCCGACCAATAATAGATGGGTTCTTCATCCGGAGCCCAGAGGGGACTGTCTTTATTAGGCTGTCGGACACAGTCGGCCTTTCCGGACTTTCTGTCCCAGGTACATCCCGCGTTATATCCTCCTCCGACAAGCGAGCGAACGATTTCCTCCGTGAAGGGCATACGCCAGATATTCTGGGGTTGGTCCATCAGGATTCTTCCGTCTTCACTGAGATACCGACAAATACAGGTCTCTTCCATATCCTTTGCCGTTGCGTGTCGGTTCTCGAAGCCGGGCTTGTCTCCCAATCCTGCTGGCGGGACACCATAGAGGGCGATTTGGTCCCAGGAAGGATATCCTCCCCAGGGTTGCTTCCAGTTCCATCCCGGACCCTTCGGGGCCCAGATGAGCCTCACGCCGTTGCCTTGGACAAGGCAGGCTCCCCTCTCGCCGCTGTCCTGGCGGGATCTGATAAGGGGAAGGTAGTAGATCGAGGTTGATAGGGCCACTAAGAGCGGCATTCCGACGGCCAGGATATGGAGAAATTTCCGGCGGATCACGCTCTTCTTGTGTGGAATATGGGCTTGGTCGTCTTGCCGCCTAAGGAAACGGCCTTCAAGGAGGAGGAGTGCGCCGACGAGGACGAAGAAGCTGCTTAGAGGAAAGAGATAGTGCAGAGCCCATTTTGAGGACAACAGTCCGCGGCGGGCAGCGGTGACCGTCCAGAAAACAGAGAATGCGCCTCCAATAATAAGGATGGCCATCCCGCCTATCTTTGGCCATGTTAATGCCAGAAGTGAAAAAACGAGAAAGAGAGTGGCGACTGTCAAATAGCGCAGCACTTGAGGGAAGGGGAGTCCCCAGCCTTCATAATAAATTTCCGCCATTCCCCAATATGTCCAGAGAGAAGTCATCAGGATTATCAGCCCTCCGGCCATGATTCCAGGCAATCTGTGAATGTTGAAGCCCATCAGGATTCCCCCTTATCGCTTTGGTTTGAGGAGCATAATCCGCTGTCGTTGCTCTTATAGATTTCGATATTGTCCACAGGCATTTCCCAATCCTTGTCCTTTTATTTTGCCCCGCTTAAGGTATGGCCCGTCACAAAATTGGCACATTTACATTTCATATAATTCGATATACAATCGCTTAGACTTTATAATATACGCGAGCAATTGAGAGATAGTTCGTATTTCTTAGGGAATATATTCGATTGGTCTAGTGTATTTATCTTAAATTGGCACACCTCCCGAGGAGGAACAAGATGAACATATCCATTGATAAGGAATCATCCACGCCCGTTTATCTTCAGATAAAAGAAAAGATCAAAGAGCTCATTGCTGACAGAACCCTCAGAAACAGGGATCCCCTCCCGCCGACGAGGGCTTTGTCGGAAAAATTGGGAGTTCATCGGAATACCATCATCTCGGCGTACAAAACGCTTGAAGCCGAAGGCTATGCCTACTCCCATGTCGGCCGGGGGACTTTCATTGTTGCGCCCGAAAAGACATCGGTTGATGACAGGATTGCTTTCCATAACATGTTCGACTGGTCCCAGCAGATTTCAGATAAACTGAAACTGAGGATTTCTCCAAAACTATTAGCCCTGTACCAGACCAATATGTCCAAAGCGGCCATATCATTTGTTTGGAACCAGAGAAGCCTTCTCGATTTTCCCGCTCAGAAAATCCAGCGAGCTATGAACAGCGTGCTTAGGAACAAGAGGAACTCTATTTTCAACTATTCGGATCCCATGGGCGATTTTGATCTCCGGCTGATCATCAGCAACCGGATGAGGATAAAGGGAATCAGGGTTTTGCCGGAAAACATTCTGGTCGTGAGCGGCGCTCAGCAAGGCATAGATCTCTTGGCGAGATTGTTTCTTGAGCCCGGCGATACCGTAGTCGTTGAGAACCCCACTTATACAGGAGCTTTGAGTTCTTTCCAGTTTCTCCAGGCTCGGATTATCGGAATACCGGTGGACGAATGGGGAATGAAAGTCGACCTTCTAGAGGAGATCATAAAGAAATATCATCCGAAATTCATTTTTACCAACCCGACTTTTCACAATCCTACGGGGACGACAATGCGGAAAGACCGCAGGGAGCAGCTTGTTTCTGTCGCCTTGAAGTACAGGATTCCCGTTATTGAAGATGACTATGCCAGCGAATTACGCTACTCGGGGCTGGAGGCTCCTGCCCTGAAAGCGCTGAATTCGTCTGACCAGGTGATCTACGTCGGAACATTTTCAAAAGTCCTGATTCCCGGTCTCCGGGTGGGCTGGATAGCTGCGTCTCAGGATATTGTCGGGCCCTTATCAGAACTCAAAAGGCTAAGCGATCTTTGCACAAGCCCATTTACTCAAAGTGTCATTGCCGAATTCCATGAACGGGGATACATGGCCTCTCACCTGCGATTCTTGAAACGTCAATACTTGCGGCGTTTGCAGGTTATTATTAAGGCTGTCCGTCAATACTTCCCCCCGGAGACGATATTCTATAGGCCGGAAGGGGGAATTTATCTCTGGGTGATTCTTCCTGAGCCCATAGATCTCGAGGAACTCTTGGAGCGGTCACAAAAAAGGGGGGTCACGTTCAGCCCCGGCCACTTGTTTTACCTGGACGATCAAGGCCACGACCGGATGCGGCTGCAATTTTCGCTGGAAGATGAAGAGAGCATAGAAAGAGGATTGAAAATCATCGGAGAAGAAATCGCGAGACAATCTGTTCCATGATCCGGGAGGGAACGGGAATAGCGTTCCCCGAAGAAAGCAACTTTTCTCTGCCGCAAGTTGTATCATATGGATAATGGGACGGCCAAAACCACAACATCACCTCGCGCGTCCCTGTCCGCGTACCCCCCTTGGCGCCAGATGCACGCTCTCCCAACAATTCTCGATGTTGGCGGCGTTGATCTGTTCGAAGTTGTCGTAATCCCGGTATTCGTTAAGGACGATTTCGGCTTTGGCTTGGTCCAGGGTCAATCCGTCTCCCTTCGTTGCCCTGACGGATTCGATAAGTCTTTCAAGATAGTCACGGTGTCTGGTCAAGAACGCAGCGTCGGCGACCGGCCCATGTCCGGGGACGTAATGATCCACGCGGCTTCCTAAGGAAATCAACCTGTCATAGACGGCAATCATGTTTTCGGGATCCTCGACCAGCGCGACATTGATGAAAGGGAGATTGTGACGATTGTAGAGATCGCCCATCAAGATCAGCCGGGATCCCGGGACATAAACCATCAAATCGCTTTCGGAATGAAAAGAGCCCAGATTCATGATGATGATTTTATGGCCTCCGATTTCGATCTCTGCTCCGCATTCCAGAGCCAGCGAGGGAGGGGTGGGGTGGAACCCTTCAGCCGCAAGGCGCTCGATGCTCTTGAGATAGCTCAACCTGTCCCTGAGCATTCCGGCCTGAGCGCCGTTCCCCGGGGAGAGTCGCTCCAACTACCCTTCCAGCTCCGGGAGAAGCCGCCGGCAGCTTTGGAGCTGCCGCGCCATCTCTGATTTCATGCCGGCCGGACAACGGCTGTGGCCGATGATCAATGCTTCTCGGAACTCGTTGTTTCCGAAGGCGTGGTCGGCGTGGTGATGCGTGTTGATGACATAGCGAATGGGCCGATCGCTCCACGTTCTGATCAGTTCTCTCGCCCGGCGGGCGGCCGCCGGATGATAAAGCGTGTCGACGACAACGAGGCCATCGCCCGCGGCCGGCACCGCCATGTTCACTTCCCACCAGGCGAAACGGGCCGTTATGATGAGCGCTTCGTCGCCGATCGGCGAGGCCTTGAATTCCTGCGCATTGGCTCCAAACGCCAAGCAGATGATTTGCCATGCCGCCAGGCCCAGGCTTCCCCCCGTTTTGCGCTCGCCCTGGAAATTCGCGTTCGAGCTCATTTTCCTCAAAGCGGATCCGATCCCCGGCTATTCAATGAAATATTTGATTCCGATCTGAAATATCAGGGCGCTGAGGTCGAGTGGAATTTCCTGAGTGCTCGTCCCGAAATTCAAGTCGGCAATCGTGGCTATCCCTTTCGTTTCTCTATAAAAATAGCCGGTTTCCATAAAGATTCCGAGGACTCGTGAGATGCGGGCATCGATTCCGAAACCGGCCCGGAAGCACAGGCCGTTCTTGATACTCTGATCTATAGTGATTTCAGGGATGGTGATGATGTCCTGCATCGTAAAGGAGGAGAAAACATAACTGCCACCCAGGAAAACACAGGGGTTGATGGCTTTTTGGCACAAAGGGAAAAAATAGAGAGAAGCCGACAAGGGAAATGCCCTCAGGCGGCCGTCATAGAACGGCGCCGGTGCTTCCCCGAGGTTGCTTTTCCAGCATCCGGCATCGAAGGACAGCGACAGCCCCCGTTCTAAGGGAATGGCGAATCCGAATCCTGTTCCAACACAGGTGTCCAGATATTCTTTCGTCGGAACGCCGGCAACCGCCTGGATTTTGATTTCTAGTCCCTCTGCGGAACCAGCAGAAAGAAAAGCGGCTGAAAAAAGCAATCCGAGCAAAAGAAATTTTCCGAATGGTTTCACTACGATTTTACCTCCGGGTTGTCTATTCGTGCTTGAGGGAATCCACGGGGTTGGCCGCGGCGGATCTCAGCGTCTGGTAGCTGACCGTGACCGACGCCACAAAAAATGTCATGAAAGCTGCCAGAAGGAATGTCCAGAGCCCGATGCTGATGTGGTAAGCGAAGTTTTGGAGCCAGCGATTCATGGCCAGATAAGCGATGGGCCAGGCGATGAAATTGGCCAAGAGGATCCATCTGGAGAATTCCTTGGTGAGGAGGGCTATGATGTGGTGGATACGGGCTCCGAGAACCTTGCGGATGCCGATTTCCTTGGTTCTCTGTTCTGCCGTGAAGGAGGCCAGCCCGAAAAGGCCCAAGCATGCGACCAGAACGGCGAGGGACGCAAAAGCCGAGAATAGCTGCCCGACCTTTTCTTCAGCCTTGTAAAGACCATCAAAATGATCGTCCAGGAAATAATAGTCGAAGGATTGGCTCGGAGTCATATCGCTCCATCGGCTCTTTATCATAGCGAGCGTCTGAGGGATATCGTCCGGCCGGATCAGGATGGACACATATCTCGCCTCTTCCTCGGGAAGAAGATACAAGGCCGAACTGCCCCCCGATAATTGGACCAGGGGGGCAGTTCGCGGCGTTGATCCTTGGGTGGCAGCCGTAAGGACATTGCAAAGTGCAGATGACCTTCATCTGGATGCCAAACTCGTCAAAAACGGCAGGGAGAGAGGTATCGCGATTTTTTATGCCAACGTTCTCTGCCAGCCCGGTGAGGACGGCGGTTTCTTCGTCCGGGATGAATTTCTAAAGCGCCGGTGCTGACGAGCCCAGAAAAAAAGCGGAGGAGAAAATGCCAGCGCTCTTAAGGGTCTCGTTTCCTTCAGCTCGATTTCTCTTGTCGGGACGCCAATAATGCGCTCCGGAGAATCACGATCTCAGGCCATGCCCATCAGACGGGAAATCGAAGATGGGCCAGGAACGGCACAGTCACGCACTGCATCCGATAGTAGGTGTCTTTCCACTCGATTCCCGAAAACCTGGTTAACTTAAAAGAAAACCGACGAACCGTTTGTTTTTGAAGAGAATAAAGACCAGGATGAGACTCAAAACAAGCCCCGTCGTGGCGACCACGGAAATAGCTCCGAGCTGGGCCTTGACTAGCTCTTCTGAGATCAGCGCATCCATGGATCCCGCCACGAAAAAATGGAAAAAGACGCACGGCCACAAATTCCCCCTCATCTTGAAGAAAATATAGCCGATCGGAAAGGACATAACAAACCCCGCCGCCGTGGATATGATTATTTCCCGGATATTATGTCCGACTAAAAGATTGGCCAGATGGGCGGGACCAAAAAAAATCCCCGTGTACAGAGCAGCGCGTTGCCATTTGTGAATGCGTGAGATCTCTTTGAATAATATCCCCCTGAAAAGTCCTTCCTCAAAAAGACCAGGACCGATAAATGCCAAAAAGAGCATGAGCAGCGAATTAGCGGATATCCGGATAGATATGTCAAAAGCGATACTTCCGCCAAGCCAGGAAACGATAAAAGGGAGGGCAGGAATGAATCCTGCAAGAAGTGTCTTAATGGATAATTTTTTCATTCCGAGAAAGGAAAACACTGTGCTGAACTTATGCGTGTAGAAAATAAAAACACCGGTTATCAGTATGAGGAGCCTTCCTGCATAAATTAAAATTCCGCTCCCAAACGCCCGGAAAGCAGGAAAATTTTTCGCCAAACAACTCAATCCGGGCACGGATATCAGGTAAATTAAGAACGAAACCATGCACGCTTTTAAAACCGTTTTCATCGCCATCCGTCCTTTTGCAGAGAAACCCAAATCATGGATTTCGTTCCTATGAATGCGCCTCGCGGTTTCCTTCGTCCGGAAGTTCAGAGTTTGGGTTACTGACCGTACCTCCCGCAAAATCAGCCGCGCGCATTGAGATTCACGGGGTAATTCGCGCGTTCGACAGTCGGTCCGGACTGCCGTAACGCGTGAAACAAAGAAAAGCGCACTGTGTTAAGGCATGAAAAATAGGGCCCTAAAAATTTAGGGTCGGAAAAAAAGTGTGTCGAAGTTTACGCTCTTCGGCCCCCAGGTTTAAGACGATCTGTTCTTTTCGCCAGGAGGTCGCCAGCCGGCGTATGGAAAATCAGTTGAGTGACATCGCCCTTTTCGTCCTTGATGAACGTCGCCGTCGCATCCATTCCCTGGACGGAAAACATCATCTCCGATTCTGGCGTAAGGGCCAGCTTGCCCATATTCGGGACGCCAAGGAAAAGCTGGCCGTTTTCGCTGGAAACGGTGAGCACCATTCCTCCGGAGACGGCATATTGTCCGGTCAAGCTGTCCAGGACCTTGATGTCGACGGTGTAAACCGTCTTGGGAGCAGCTGACTTCTTGAGGTGAGTTGTTATGACCTCGTCGGGAATCCTATATTTCGTCTTCAGCTCCATTAGCCAATCCTTTTCCAGATCTTGGATGGATTTCCCGAAAACCCGCCGCCAGGTATCGTCCTTTTCTTTTTCTTCTTCTGTCCGGCGTTCGAGCGCGTAGGCCTCCTTGAGCGCATTCAGGCCGTATTTCTGAATCAGGAAATCCACGAAGGAGCCGGAGGCCGGATATCCCACCTCCGTTTTGAGTCCGCCCGTGCCGATCAGGAACGTCAACATATCCTCGAGAGGAAATAGCTCGCCGGATCTCAGAAATTGGACGACTCTTTGGTCGTTCATATCCTTTTTCGAGGCCTGCGCTTCCGCGTACCGGCCGATCCCTTCGGACAGAAACGATGTGGATTCCCCCCAGTTGGAACCGATGAGCATATGCGCGTTCTCGTGCGCCGCGAGACCGATGTCGGGAATTCCTCCCGAATGGATCATGTAGCTTCCCTCATCGGAGCTCAGGCCGCGTCCCCAGTGGTGCGTGTAGAAGACTTTCGAATCGTAATCCCGGAAATAGACAACCAGGGATTTTTTCCATTTCAGACCTTGATCGTCACGGAAACATTCCCTCAGTCCTTTGAGAGCCAGCTCATTCACACCGGCGATTTTTTCCAGACTGTCTCCCGGTACTTCCGGGGAGCGGGCCCGAAGAAGAAAATTCTCAGTTTCAACTTTAGGGAAGGCTCCGTCGATTCTCAGGCGGACCCTGGAGTTGAGTTCGACGGGTTCCGGAGGGACGCCGGATTCCCGCCATTTTTGGAGGAGTGAGGCATCACCGACGTCGACATTGCCGAGAAAGAAATCGTGAACGGAAGATTTCGTCACGGTGATCGCCGGGATCTGGGGGATTTCTGCGCCTTGGGGAAAACGGGCGACCAAAAATGGAAATTCTTCTTGGGCCGAAAATAGAATGACGGCCGCGGCCTTTCTTTGCGCTGCTTCGGCGATTCTTTTTTCTAGAATGAATTCTGCTTTAAGCTTTTCTTCCAGTTTGTCCGGGAAGTCATAACAAAAGATGACGGCCTTCCCCGAGACATCGATATCCCCCGTCGTGTAGTCGAGCCGCCGTCCTCGATAGGAGTTCCATTCATCGTCTTTGACGATGCCGTTTCCGATAAACACCAGAGGAGCATCAACCGCTATGTCCCGGCTGTAATTATCGGTCCCGAGGGGCGCCCTTTGCGAAATCACAGGCAGGAACGAAATCTTCAATTTGGATCCTCCGGCCTGATAGATCTCGCCTTTCGCCCAAGTCAGCTCCATCGCGGCATTGTAGAAATACTCCTTTTTGGGGCCCTGAGCCCAGGCTCCCGGCAGGAATCCTCCCAAAAGGACCAGGACAACGAACGAGGGATATCGTCTGTTAGCGGCCATGGAAAAAACTCCTTCCTGAAGAACGGTCTGCAAAAGATCGACGCGGGGCTGTTCCCTCGGCAAGTTTTTGCCCGGCTGATCTATCCGTTTTATTTCCCGATAGCACCTCGAGCACCTTCCTGAAAAACGGATCGTGTTTACGGAGAAAATTTTCCAACGGGATCCCGTTCTCGAAATTATGGAAGCGCAGCATCTCTTCCAGAGTTGGCTCGAGCTCGATTTCTACGGCTGTATGGAATACGTCTTCAGCTGCTTGGCAGTTCGTCAAGTCGATGACTGGTTCGATAGTAAAGATGAATTTTGAGTTCGGCAGGGAGAAATAGTAAGGATCAATCCCGATGCCCAAAATATAGGGATTCCGGAGGCCTATCGAGACGATATTTTTGGCTTGCGCGGCAAGTGTGACCAAGCTCCCAGCCGCCGAATAGACTTTTTCCGAGAGGACGAAGATGGGGCCTCCAAACCCGAGCGTTTCTTGGGCCGGTTCGAGCCTGGAGGAATATGAATAGAGGAGGAACTCTTCCTCGTCCAGAAATAGAATTTTCTCGGGTCGGCAGTCTGACAGAATCACCTTGCCGAACGGATGCCGAGGCAAATAACGCATATTTATCGGACTATTTTTGATTCCGAGCCTTCCCTGGTACTCGATCGGCTGGCCCAAGACATGGGCGAGGATCGTCCGCCAGACCGTGTCGCTTCCCCCTCCGTTGTTTCGGATATCGATGACTACGGCCCTGAGCTGCCCCTTTTTCGCCTCCATTTGGATGCCGGAAATGTAAAACTCCAGGTCCTGGGGATCCATGGTTGGAACACGGATATAAAGAATTTTCTCTTGGTCTATATATCTCACCAGTTTCGAGGTATCTCGTTGGGGGATCTTTTTTGTAACAGTGGATCCCGAGGCGAAAACGGCCCGCAAGATCTCGCCGGAAGACCTTTTGAATTCGAATTCCAGCCGGCCATTGCGGACAATATCGACCGACCGATAGAATTCTTCAGAATAGAACGTTTTTCGCTCAAAGTCCCAGGGAAGCCTATTGTCCAGGCGGC
>JBAUIH010000135.1:0-5800 GCA_049682755.1 Candidatus Aminicenantales bacterium
GCCCACCCCGTGGATTTCACCGTCCGGTTCATCGCCTTCACGGCCGAAGAGATCGGCCTCGTCGGGAGCCGCGTTCACGCGGCGGAGGCCAGGGCCCACAACGAAAACATTATCGGCGTCATCAATCTCGACATGATCGCCTACCCGGACGGCCTTCCCGAGGACCTGGAGATCATCGTCAACCCGGCCTCAGAATGGCTGGCCGCCCGGTTCCTCGGTGTTTGTGAATCCTATGGCCTCGTCGACGTCAACCGAGTCGTCGATGCGTCGATCATCTATTCGGACCATTCGCCTTTCTGGGACTTGGGATACGCGGCCCTATTGGCCATCGAAGACTATCCCGTCCAAAATCCCTACTATCATCACACCACCGATACCATAGACACGCTGGATTTCGGCTTCTTCCGGGAATCGGCCCGGGCGGCACTGGCCCTGCTCGCCGAGCTGGCCCAGCCGGTCAGGGCCGGATACCCGGTCGCTCCGGACGAGTTGAGAGCGGCCTCCTATTCTTACAGCTCCCTGTTCAACTCTTTCAGGAACATCCGACTCTCCTGGGCGTCCCGCCCCGGCGCTGCCGGCTATAACGTCTACAGGTCCTGCATCCCCCACCAGGATTATCAAAAGTTGAACTCCTCTCTAGTCGCTTCGACGGCCTATCTGGACCGCTATCTCCGGACCGATAACTCTTATTTCTACGTCGTCACGACCGTAGGCCCGGATGGGAGAGAGAGCAACTATTCGCAGCAGGCGCCGGCCTGGCCCGAGATTTCCTCCTCGGTGCAAATCCAGGCCGAGGGGGTATTCGACTTTCGGGGCATGCCGAGATGAGGGGAAAAATCCTCCTCGGCGCGGCAGCGGTTCTGCTTCTTGGACTGACGTCCTCCGCACAAGTCATCAACCTCTCGCTTTCGTCCGGCGTTCATTTCCCGAAAGAGAAAATCTACCGGGATATCTATGGCCGGAGCACGCCGCTGGCACTGGAGATCAGGGTGGGGATCAGCCGGTCCTTTGGCCTGGCCGCGGGCATCGAGTACCTTTCCGCTAGCGGCGCAGCGCTCAATATCAACCAGGGCGATCTCGACTTCCCCCTCCGTTTCCGGATGATTTCCTACCCGCTCTCCGGGTATTTCCTCGTTTCGTTGGGACAAGGGATATCACTCCGCGGGGCCGCTGGGATCAGCTTTCATTCTTACAGGGAGGAGTGGGAAGATGTGGACCTGCTCCATGAGGGCAGCACAGCCAAGCCTTTTGTCTCGGCGGGCATAGAATACGCCATCGTCCCGAGGCTGGCCGTCCATTTATGGCTGCGGTATGAAAGCATCGTCACCGAGTGGGGCCCCTATATCCAGAGAGAGGTCAACCTGGGCGGCCTGTCTCTTCTGGGCGGTCTGATCTTCCAAGTCTTTTAAGGCCGAACCGGTGAAACGGGACTCGTCTTTCTCCATAAAGGGGCCGTATACAGAGAGGGGAGACACGAATTCAAGCCGTCGCCGATGACAACGGTTGTGTCTGCCGGCCGAAGGGACTGCGGCGCCGCGTCTATTCCTCGGGCTCAAAGGCCGAGATCTGACGGAGTCTACTGATGATCTCGGGAAGGACTTCGAGGGTACCCTGAACGTCCTCTTCCGTGTTGAAGCGCCCCAGGGAAATGCGAAGGCAGGAACGGGCGATCTCGGGCTTCAGCCCGATGGACAGAAGAACGTGCGAAACATCCTCGGATTCCGAGCTGCAGGCGGAGCCGGTCGAGACGCAAATTCCCTTCGTGGCCAGGGCCAGGAGGATGGCTTCTCCCTCCAGGCCGGGGAAGGCGATGTTCAGCGTGTTCTTGACCCGTTTTTCCGGATGGCCGTTGAACTTGACCTTGGGAATTTTGTCCTCGATGCCTTTTTTCAAGGTATCTGTGAGCCTGGCGATTCTCTCCCTGTCTTTCTTTCCGCGCTCCATGAGGATTCTGGCCGCTTCTCCGAAACCCACGATTCCGACCGTATTTTCTGTTCCGCCGCGGAGCCCCCGCTCCTGGTGACCTCCGTGAATGAACGGGCGGATATCCACTCCCTTGCGGATGTACAGAGCCCCGACTCCTTTGGGACCGTAGATCTTGTGGGCGGAAATGGTCAAGAAGTCAACACCCAGTTTGACCACGTCGATGTCTATCTTGCCGAACGACTGGACGGCATCTGTGTGAACGGGAACGCCTTTTTCCCGGGCCAGGCCGACGATCTCCTCGATCGGCTGGATCGTCCCGATTTCGTTGTTGGCCTGCATGATGGAGATAAGGGCGGTCTGGGGCGTGACGGCCTGGCGGAGGAAGTCGAGGTTCACGACTCCGTCACTGTCCACCGGGATATAAGTCACTTTGTAGTTTTGCTTCTCGAGATCGTTGGCCATCCGGAGGACGGCTGGATGTTCGATCGCCGAGATAACGAGCTCTCTCTTGTCGGGGCACGCATCGAGGACTCCACGGATGGCCCAGTTGTCCGACTCGGTGCCGGACCCCGCAAAAAAGACCTCGCTTCGCTGAGCGCCGATGGCCTTGGCAACCGATTCGCGGGCCTGAGTGATGATCTCTTTGACCGTACGGCCGATGGGATAGAGAGAAGAAGGATTTCCGAAGTGGTCCTTGAGGAACGCGCACATTTTTTCCGCAACCGCCGGATCGACGGGAGTGGTCGCGTTGTTATCGAGGTAGATCACATCCATCCGTATCACGAACTCAGACATCGGCCGGCCCGTTCAGCCGCGATTAGGCCAGATTTGCCTCCAAGATCCTGACGACCTCCAGGCCGGCCCGTTTCTGACCCTCCTGGGCAGCCGCCCCGATGTGGGGTGCAACCAGCACGTTAGGATGGTCGATCAGCGCAAAATCCGTCGGCGGCTCCTTCTCGAAGACGTCGAGAGCCGCGGCCCGAACCTTGCCGGAGTTGAGGGCTTCCAAGAGCGCGGTCTCGTCCACGACACCGCCGCGGGCCGCGTTGACCAGGATGACGCCGTCTTTCATCTTCTGAAACTCCTCGCGGCCGAGCAAAGGCTTGGCCTGCTTGGGAGTATGCAGGGTGATGATGTCGGATCGAGACAGGAGTTCTTCCATCTCGACCTGATTGACACTGAGCTTCGTCTCGACCCGGATGACGTCATAGACAAGGATCTTCATGCCGAAAGCCAAGGCCCGCTCCGCGACGGCCAGACCGATCCGGCCGCCCCCGATAATCCCCAAAGTCTTCCCGTAAAGTTCGGTCCCGGAGAAGGCCTTTTTCTCCCATTTGTGTTCCTTCATCGAGAGATTGGCCCGGCCGAGCTGGCGGACGGCTCCGAGCATCAGACCCAATGTCAGCTCGGCTACACAAATCGTCGTCGCCGCCGGAGTGTTGGCCACCTTGATGCCTTTTTCCTTGGCGGCCCCGGCATCGACGTTGTCCAGCCCGATGCCGGCCCGGACGATGATCTCCAGCCCGCTGGCCGCCTCGATCACTTTCCGCGTCACTTTGGTGGCGCTCCGCACGACGACGGCATTGTAGCCGGGGATGGTCCGCATGAGCTCGGCCTCGTCCATCCCTGTCTTGATCGTCACCTCGAAGCCGGGAATGGACCGGATCTTCTCGGTGGCCTCCTTGTCCAGAGAATCGGCGAGAAGGATTTTCTTCATTTCCAGTTCTCCCATAAGACGTTTTCCGCCGCTCCGACGGAACGGCCTTTTTCGAATGAGAAACCGAGATCGGCCAGCGTCAGTTCCAAGGCGGAGAGTGAGGTGATGATATCGAAACCGCCCATATAACCGAGGTGGGCGATCCGGAAGAATTTGCCTTTGTTGGGATCCTGAGCGCCGGCGATATAGGCTCTGTACTTTCCCTGCATCGTCTTGACCAGCTGAACGCCGTCGATCCCGGCCGGCACTTTGGCCGCCGTCAGGATGTTCCCGGGATTCTTGGCCAGAAGCTCGAGCCCAAGCGCCTTGACGCCGGCGCGGGTAGCCTCACCGAGAATCCGGTGATGCTCCAGGAGGCCTTCGAGACCCTGGCCCCTGATAATGTCCAGGGCTTTCTTCTGTTGGATGATGAGCGACACTCCGGGCGTCCAGGGAGTGGTCTTCTTTTCCAAGTTCTTCTTGGACTTCTTGGCATCAAAATAGAACCGGGGGAGCTTGGCCGTCTCGACGCACTTCCAGGCCTTGGGGCTGAAGGCGATATAGGCCAGGCCGGGCGGAATCATGAACGATTTCTGGGACCCGGAGACCATAATATCAACCTTCCATTCGTCCATAGGGCACGGCGTCGCCCCCAAGCCTGAGATGCCGTCGACGACGAGAATGGCCTCTGTCCGGGAGACGACCTCTCCGTAGCCCTTGATGTCATAGATCGCCCCGCTCGAGGTTTCCGAGAGAGTTGAAAGAACGGCTTTCACTCCGGGATTGGCCTTGAGCTCGGCGGCCAGTTGCTCCGGGCTGAAATCGGCCCCCCACTCGAGCACGATCTCTCGGACGTTCACTCCGTAGGTCCGGCAGATCTGTCCCCATCGTTCGCCGAACTTGCCGCCGTTGATGGAAATAACGATATCACCGGGGCTCAACGTGTTGACGATCGCCGCTTCCATGGCGCCGCTGCCTGAGGAAGTCAGGATGAAAACGTCCTCCTTGGTCTGAAAGACATATTTGAGTCCTTCCGTAACCTGCATGAAAATCTCGCTGAATTCCGGCGTCCGGTGATGGATGATGGGCTGGGCGGCGACGGCCAGAACCTCATCAGGAATAGGGGTCGGACCGGGGGAGAGAAGATAATATTTTTTTATCACAAGAGGCCTCCTTATAAATAAGAAAAAGATAAATAAAAATAATCCATTTCACGTTACCAGAAACGCCCGGCAGAGTCAATGAAAGGAGCGTTCCAGGGCCTTTCCCCTGATGCCCTACAGTTGGCGCAAAAGCTCCGTCAAAAGAGCCGTCCTTTGGACAAGAGAGGGGAGGAGGAGGTGTTCATTCTCGGCGTGGATACCGTCGCCGTCGGGACCCAGACCGTCCAGGGTGGATACACCCATGCTCGAGGCGATCGAGGCATCCGATCCTCCGCCCGAACGTCCCTGCGTCAGCCGGACGCCCATCGCCACGGCTATTTCCTGGGCTCTCCTGAAGAGTTGGCCGGACGCTTCCGTCTTTTCCATCGGGGGCGTCAGACTGTCCAAGCTGAACTTGAGCTTGGCCCCGGGTCGAGCCGGCGTCATTCTTTTGAGCGCTTTCAGGATTCTCTCCTTTTGAACAGTCGTCCAGAAGCGGACGTCCATGACTCCCCAGGCCGACTCGGCAACGATGTTGGCCTTTTCCCCGCCTCCAATCTGGTCGACGCTGATGGTTGCGCCTCCGGTCGCCAATTTTTTTAAGCGATGGAGTTGAAAGATCAGCTCTTCGATGGCATTGATCCCTTTTTCCGGGGTCCCGGCGTGGGCGGCCTTGCCCTTGACCTCCAGCCGGACGACCAGCCGTCCCTTGCGCTGGGTTTTCAGAGCCCCTCCGGGGAGGGCAGGCTCGAGGCAAAGGACGAGTCGTGACTTTCTGGCCAGGAGGACGATCATTTCGTGAGCGGCTTCGCTGCCGATTTCTTCGGCGGAATTGATGAAAACGGCGATCCTCCGGGCCGGCCGGAGATTGAATTGATGGAGGGCCTTCAGGGCAAAGATCGCTTCCACCAGGCCTGCCTTCATATCCAGCACGCCGGGCCCGAAGACCTTTTTTTGGGAAATATAGAAAGGCATTTTGGCGAGCTTGCCGACAGGCCAGACTGTATCGATGTGGGTTAAGACGAGAATCTGGCCC
>JBAUIH010000136.1:0-5448 GCA_049682755.1 Candidatus Aminicenantales bacterium
CCTGCAACCAGTATGAAATCACTGATCTGTAAATGCCTCCCGGGGGCCCGATTAGAAAATGTGCTTCCCGGCCGCCGCGGGCGATAAGATTCCGGTGACCTTGTTGCCTCGGGGATGTCGGTGAAAAGGAAGACTCGGATTCTAGCGGTCGTGGACGTGTTCGCCGAGGAGACTGTAGGGGCCGAAGCCGGTGATGCGGACGTCGACAAAACGGGCACTGCAGTCTTCATCCGCCCTGAAATTGACCACTTGATAGGCTTCGTTCCGACCCGAGAAGAGATGCGGCGTCTTCCGCCCGCGCCCTGAGCAAAGGACCTTCCTGGTTTCGCCGACCTGCCGGCCGTGACTTTCGAGCTGGATGTTTTTCTGGAGCCGCTGGACTTCCTCGAGCCGGCGCTGCTTTTCTTTTGAGGAGACCGTCTCCTCCATCTTTGCGGCCGCCGTCCGGGGCCGCGGCGAATAGCGAAAGGAAAAGATGTTGGTGAAGCGGACCTCCCGGACGACCGCGAGCGTCTCCTCGAAGTCCTTTTCGTTCTCGCCGGGGAAGCCGACGATGATATCCGTGCTCAGGCTGATCTGGGGCATCAGCCCCCGGAGCAAAGAGACGATGTTCAGATAGCCCTCTTTGGAATAGCCTCTTTTCATCCTCTCGAGGACGGGGCTCGAGCCGGACTGGAGGGGGAGGTGGAGCTGCTTGCAGATGGACGCGTGCGCGGCCATAGTCTCGGCGATCTCGGGAGAGAGGTCCTTGGGATGGGAGGTGAGGAAGCGAATCCACTTGAAGCCGTTAACGGCGGCGACCTCCTTCAAGAGTCCGGAGAAGGGCCGGCCCGAGTCGGGATCGCGGTAAGAATTGACGTTTTGCCCCAAAAGCTGAATTTCCAGGAAGCCCCTTCGGGCCAACTCGCGTGTTTCTCCGAGAACGGAAGAGAGCGGCCGGTATTTCTCCCGGCCCCGGGCGAAAGGAACGATGCAATAGGCGCAGAAATTGTCGCATCCTTCCATCACCGGGAGAAAAGCGCTGACCGGGCTGTCGCGAAGGATGAGATCGGGCGGGGTTTCGAACCATTCTTTGGACCGGGACGTTGAGATGTATTTCCTGGATTCTTCTTCCCGCATCAGGGCCGGAAGCTCGGCGGCCTTGTCCGTCCCCAGGACGTAATCGACGGCCGGCAGGTTTTCCAGGAGTTTCGGGCCTCTTATCTGGGCGACACAGCCGACGACGGCGATTCGGACCGGACTTTTTTTCTTGATCTGGGCCAGGCGACCAAGGTAGGAGAAAAGTTTGTCTTCCGATTTCTCCCGGACGGCGCAGGTGTTGACGACGATCAGATCGGCTTCCTCGGGGCGTCCGGTTCGCACCCCCCCCGTCTCTGCGAGCAGGCCGGCGACCTTCTCCGAGTCGCTCTCGTTCATCTGGCAGCCGAAGGTGCGGATGAAATAGCGAAATTCGCGGTTATGTGCGCCCATGGAGGAAGGTATTATACAATTCCTTCTTGGAGGTTCCGAACGGCATCCTTGGTTCGACTCATCGACTTTCCCCCCCGGTTTTTTTCCTGGCCAGGTTGAGGAGAAGCATTTCTCTGGCGTTCTGAAGAGATGCCGGTGTCGTCCGGCTGCCGGAGAGGAGGCGTGAAATCTCCACGACCCTGTCCTCGAATCCCAGCGCCTGGACGGTGGTGAACGTGCGTTCCTTGGCGACCATTTTCTCGATCCGGAAATGGTGCGGCGCGAATGACGCGATCTGGGGAAGATGAGTGATGCAGATGACCTGGTGGCGCCGGGAGAGGTCGCGCAGTTTCGCGGCGATCATTTCGGCCGTCTTGCCGCCGATCCCGGAGTCGATCTCGTCAAAGATGAGCGTCCTGGGTTCTCCCTTATCCTTGCCGATCGTCTTGATGGCCAACATGATCCGACTGAGCTCCCCTCCCGAGGCGATCTTGCGGAGAGGCCTCAGGTCCTCCCCGGGATTGGGGCTGATCAGGAATTCGGCCTCGTCGAGCCCCAGCTCCCGGGCGTGGGTGGGCTCTCCCTCATCTGCGGGCGTCGTTTCCAGCTTGACCCGGAACCCGGCCTTCTTCATTCCCAGGAGGGCGATCTCCTTTTCCACCTGGGCTTCGAGCTTGGGACAGCCAGCCTTTCTCTGGCGGGAGAGTGCTTCCGCGCGATTTCTGTACTCGCCGAGAACGCGCTTGATCTCGGCCTCGAGGCCGGCTCGCTTCTCCTCGCTTCCGGCCAACTCGGCGGCTTCCCGCTTCACCTTGTCGAGATGATCGAGGATGTCTTCGATCGTCTCGCCGTACTTGCGCCGGAGCTTCTCGAGCGTGCTCAACCTCTCCTCCAGCTTTTCCAGCCGGTCGGGCCCGAAGGTCTCCCGGTCCTTGAACCGGGTCAAGGCGTCGGCCAGCTCGCCTCCCGCGATCGAGGCCTGCTCGAGCGGTTCGCTGTAGATCCGGATCCCGGGATCGAACTTGGAGAGCTCGCCCACGACCTCCTTCAGCTTGGCCAGGCCGGACAGGACGGAATGCTCCTCGCCAGAGATACAATCCAAGCCGTCCTCGACGAGAAGCGCAATCTTCTCTGCGTTCTTGAGGATGTTCCGCTCGGCCAGAAGTTCCTCCCATTCTCCGGGCCGAAGCTTGGCGGCTTCGATCTCCTTGATCTGAAAGCTCAGGAAATCCAGGCGCTGCGCTCTCTCCCGGGTTTGGATCTCCAATTCCTCTTTTTGACGGGCCAGCCGGCGGACTTCCTGGGCCAGCCGGCTCACTTCTTGCCGACGGTCGCCCAGGCCGAGAAAATCATCGAGATAGAGAAGATGGCTCTCGACCTGGAGAAGGAAGATATGGTCGTTCTGACCGTAAACATCAACCAGAAAAGGTCCGATCTCTCTGAGTTTCCGGACGGGGATGAGCACACCGTTGAGATAGGCCTTTCCCGTCCCCTGTTGAACGATCTGCCGCTGGATGAAGACTTCCCCTTCGTCGTTTGCCGGGAGGCCGTCGGGACATCCCTCAATCGTCTGAAGCCTGAAGACGGCCTCGACCACGGCCTCAGTCTTTCCCGTCCGAATGATTTCGGGAGAGGCCTTGTCCCCGAGGATCAGGCGGAGGCCGTCGATGATGATTGATTTCCCGGCCCCGGTCTCTCCGCTGAGGATTGAGAAGCCGTCCTCAAAACGGACCTCCAGGTCTTCGATGGTGGCCAGGTTCCTGATACGGAGAGAGCCGAGCATCCCCTGTTATCGAGTGATCTTGATCGGGACGAGCGCCTTGTCCAGGTTGATCCGCCCGTAGCCGACGTAGTCGTCTTTGCCAGGATAATCCATTGAATTGATGTCATCCGCAGAGAAGCGGATGACGTTCATAATGTCGTCGACCGAAAGCCAGGGCTTGAGGCTCTTGATTAGCGCCGCCAACCCGGCCACGTGGGGAGCCGAGGCCGAGGTTCCGTCTCCGAAGGCGTAAGGAAGGTAATCCGGGCCCCAGTACCAGGTCGGGACGATGCTGAGGACCAAGTCTCCAGGAGCCGCTACGTCCACTTCGGGTCCAAAGCAGGACCAGGATGTCCGGTTGTCATTGTAATCGGTCGCGGCGACAGCCAGGCAGTAAGCGTCGTAGGCCGCAGGGTATTGAACGGCGGGGTTGTCCGTGCCCGTACCGGCACCGTAGTTGCCGGCTGCGGCGACGACAACCACTTCTTTCTCATAGGCATAGCGGAGGGCATCGCGCAGCGATTCATCGGGGGGTTCAACATCCAGAAGCCCCAGACTGAGATTGATGACCTGGGCACCGTTGTCTGCGGCCCAGATGATCCCATCGATGACATCGATATATTCGCCGAAACCATCTGCCCCTATAACCTTGACAGGAAGAATCTTGCAGTTCCAGGCCACTCCGGCCATGCCTTCGTCGTTGTTGGTATCGGCGGCGGCGATCCCGGCGACGAAGGTCCCGTGGCCTTGATCATCGGTTGCGTCCCAGTCGTCGTTACAAAAGTCCCTTCCGCCGGAGACAATCTTGTTCTTGAGCTCGGGATGGCCAAAATCGATGCCGGTATCGATGACGGCGATGATCGTCGCCGCATCTCCATTGGTCTCCTCCCAGCCGGCGGTCGCCCGGATGTCGGCCTTGGCTTTTCCGGTGGGACTTCCTGGAGCACCGAAATCTTGGCCCGTGTTGTTCAAGGCATACTGGTAGCGGAAAAGGGTATCGTTGGGAGTAACGGTGATCCGTACGATGTAGTTGGGACAGGCGGATTCCACATCGGGATTCCGGCTGAGAGCAGAGGTCATTTCTTCAACGGATATCCCGGCATGGATCCTGACCTGATAGATATTGAGTGGGGGGATCCTTTTGATCGTCTCGGCTCCGTAGAGAGCCAGGGTTCCCTCGATGAGCTGGGTTCCAAGGCTCGGTTTGAACCTGATCAGGACCTGGCCCGGAACGAAGCGGGGGCCTTCAGCTTGCAAAGAGAGTCCGCCTTTGAATCGCCGGATCTCCTGGTGATCCCGGGGCGTCTCCCGGTTTCCGGTCCTCTCCTCCCGGAACCTTTGAAGGCCGTAGGCAGAGGCGAAGAGGCCGAGGATAAGGAATAGAACCGCGATTCTTTTTCTCTTAAAAATGCCCATGTTTTCCTCCAGAATGACTAAAACGAGTAAAGCGTCCGGACCATGAACGAATAATCGGTTCCGCCCTCTCGTGGATAGAGGGCGCCTTCGCAGCGGAGATGGAGGCGGGGCGAAAGTTTGAGGTCGGCTCCCAGAGCGAGACCGATGATAGCCTTCCCCTTGAGGTCCTTCTGTTCACTCCCCTGAAGCTCCTGGACGGTCTCGTCAAGCTTGAACTGTCCCCAGAAATAATCCAGGCGGGGGAAGAGGAACGGGGTGACTCCCTCCCAACCCCGGAAGGTAAGGACGGGGCCGAGGGACGCTCTCATCCAGGTCGGCTTTCCCTGGACCGAGCCCTCGACGGCCAGCCCGGGGATATTCCATGTCTTATTGAGGCCAAGAGAGGCGAGAAACTGACCGATGATATCCAACCCATAGGACTCCCCCGAGTACAGGGACTTCTCGACCTCGGCGCCGAGCAGCAGCCCGCCCAATCCTCCAGCTTCGAGCTCGATAGAAAGAGGGATCTGACGGAAGGCCAGCTCTTCGAATGACGTCGAGCTGTAACCGATCCGGGCGGCCAGGGAGAATCCCGGTTGAATCCTGTATTCGAAGACGACACTGGCCAGCCAGAATGATGCTTTGGAGATTGCGTCCTGGCCGTCTTCAGTCCAACCGACAGTCCGGGAGCCGTACTCGAATTCCAGCCCCGGACGGAAGGCTGAGGCGTCCGCGGGGGGGCGGGCCTGTCCAAAAGTCAACGGTGTAACCGTCAGAAAAACAGCGAGGACGAGTGGGCGACAACATATCCACCGATATTTCATAGAACCTCTCTCACGACC